>NZ_CP033969.1:1211263-1514078 GCF_003854935.1 Cupriavidus pauculus | reverse complement strand
AAGAAGCGCGGCCTGGACTGCGTCTACCTGGACATCACGCACCAGCCCGAGGCATTCCTGAAGGAACATTTCCCAACGATCCACGCGCGCTGCCTGGAGCTTGGCATCGACATCGCGCGCGAGCCGATCCCGGTGGTGCCGGCGGCCCACTACACCTGCGGTGGCGTGGTCACCGACACGGCCGGACGCACTGACGTGGCCGGTCTCTACGCGGTGGGCGAGACCGGCTGCACGGGGCTGCACGGCGCCAACCGGCTGGCGTCGAATTCGCTGCTGGAATGCATGGTGATCGGCCGGGCGGCCGCCGACGACATCGCCGCGCAAGGCAAGGCCGGCGCGCCCGACGTCCAGCTACCCGCCTGGGACGAGAGCCGCGTGTCGGACGCCGACGAGGAAGTCGTCGTCTCGCACAACTGGGACGAACTGCGGCGGATGATGTGGAACTACGTCGGCATCGTGCGCACCGACAAGCGGCTGGAACGCGCGCAGCACCGCATCGGCCTGCTGCGCGAGGAAATCGCCGAGTACTACGCCAACTTCCGCGTCACGCGCGACCTGCTGGAACTGCGCAACCTCGTGGAAGTGGCCGCGATGATCGTCGATGGCGCCTACTCGCGCCACGAAAGCCGCGGCCTGCACTACAGCCGCGACTACCCCGACACGCTGCCCAAGGCGCTGCCGACCGTGCTGCAACCGATGACGGTACGGGCGGCACGGCGGCGGGGGTGAGGGCCGGCGGTTCAAGGCCAGACAAGTCTCACTTTGAACCTCAACGCCCTCTCCCCCACCCCCCCTCCCCCAACCCATCTCCCAGCGGGAGAGGGGAGCAAAACCACCCCTACCCCGCCACCCGCAGCGAGTAATCGGTCGCACGCACGTCCTTCGTCAGCGCGCCCACCGAGATGCGGTCGACGCCGGTTTCGGCGAACTGGCGGATGGTCTCGTAGTTGACGCCGCCCGACACCTCAAGCAGCGCCCGGCCCTGGTTGATCGCCACGGCCTCGCGCATCATGTCGAGCGTGAAATTGTCGATCAGGACGGACTTCGCACCGGCTGTCAGCGCTTCTTCCAGCTCGGCGATCGACTCGACCTCGACCTGGATCGACGCCCGCGTGCCCAGCGCCAGCGCCGCCTGCACGGCGGCCGTGATGCTGCCCGCGGCGGCGATGTGGTTTTCCTTGATCAGGATGCCGTCGTAGAGCGCCAGCCGCTGGTTCTCGCCGCCGCCTACCTTGACCGCGTACTTCTGCGCGAGCCGCAGGCCCGGCAGCGTCTTGCGGGTGTCCAGCACGCGCGCCCGCGTGTCGGCGATCAGGTCCGCATAGCGGCGGGTGGCCGTGGCCACGCCCGACAGCAGTTGCAGGAAATTCAGCGACGGCCGCTCGGCGGTCAGCAGCGCGCGCGCGGGGCCGGTGATCTCGCATACCAGGTCGTCGGGCGCCATCCGCGCGCCTTCTTCCCGATGCCACGTCACGCGCAGCCGCTCGTCCACGGCCTTCATGCACGCTTCGAACCACGGACGGCCGCACAGCACGGCCCCCTCGCGCACGATCACGCGCGCCTGCACCGGCTTGTCGGCCGGCACCAGCAGGCCGGTCAGGTCGCCCGTGCCCACGTCCTCGGCAATCGCGGCGCGCACATTGGCTTCCAGCGCGGCGGCCAGTGCCGGGCCGTAGCTGTCGAACAACGGATTCACGCTCATGCCGGGCCGACTCCCTGGAACAGCGCGCCCTCGCGGGCGAGGTCGGCGGCGGGCCGCACGTTGGCCTTCTGCGCGGCGGCAAAGTCGAGCATGCGGTCGATGCAGGTCACGGCGCGGCGGCCGATGGCCGGATCCACGTGGATCTCGTTGCGGCCCGTCTCCAGCACCTCGGCCAGGTTGGTCAGCGCGTTCATCGCCATCCACGGGCAATGCGCGCAACTCTTGCACGTGGCGCTGTTGCCGGCCGTGGGGGCTTCGATGAACAGCTTGCCCGGCGCGGCCATGCGCATCTTGTGCAGGATGCCGTTGTCGGTCGCGACGATGAACTCCCTGGCGTCGAGCTGCTGGGCGGCCGCGATCAGCTGGCTGGTCGAGCCGACCACGTCGGCCTGGGCCACCACGTTCGCCGGCGACTCGGGATGCACCAGAATCCTGGCGTTCGGGTGCTCGCGGCGCAGCAGGTCCAGCTCGACACCCTTGAACTCGTCGTGGACCAGGCACGAGCCCTGCCACAGCAGCATGTCGGCGCCGGTCTGCTTCTGGATGTAGCTGCCCAGGTGCTTGTCCGGGGCCCACAGGATCTTCTCGCCGCGCGCGTGCAGGTGCTCGACGATCTTCAGCCCGATGCTTGACGTCACCATCCAGTCAGCGCGCGCCTTCACGGCGGCGCTGGTGTTGGCGTAGACCACGACCGTGCGGTCCGGATGCGCGTCGCAGAACGCGGCGAATTCGTCGGCCGGACAGCCCAGGTCGAGCGAGCAGGTCGCGTCGAGATCCGGCATCAGGATCGTCTTCTCGGGGCTCAGGATCTTGGCGGTCTCGCCCATGAAGCGCACGCCGGCCACCACCAGCGTCTGCGCGGCGTGGTCGCGGCCGAAGCGGGCCATCTCAAGGGAATCGGACACGCAGCCGCCGGTTTCCTCGGCCAGGTCCTGCAGGTCGGCGTCGACGTAATAGTGCGCCACCAGCACCGCGTTGCGCGCCTTGAGCAGGCGGCGGATGCGGTCCTTCAGGGCGCTGCGTTCGTCGGGGGTCAGCGCCGGCGGCACCTTGGCCCAGGCGTGGGCCACGCAACTGCCGCCAGCGGCGTTCTCGGCATCCGCGAGGTTCGGTTTCTCGAACTCGACGGTCTTGATCGTTTGTGGGGTCATGTAAGCAGTACTCCTCGTGGCGCCCGTGGGCCGTCGCGCTCGGCCGCGCGATCTATGCCGGAAACATGGGGGAGTGTAGCCAAAAGAAAAGCCCCGCCTGGGGCGGGGCTTTTAGCCATGACGGGCGCGTCGGCGATTGTATCAGGCGTACCGGCGCAGACGCAGCGAAAACTCCTGCAGCGCCTGGATGCCGCTGGCCTCGGCGCGGTGGCACCACGCCTGAAGCTGAGCCAGCAGTTGCTCGCGCGTCATGTTCGAGCGGCCCCAGATCACGGCCAGCTCGCGGCGCATTTCCACGTAGGTGTGCAGCATCTTGTTCTGCTCGGTGATGCTGGCCAGTTGCTGGCGCTGCGGCGCGGCCAGCTTCACTTCCTCGCGGTGGAACCACTTGCGCGCGGGCTTGTAGCTCTTGTACTCGGGCGAGTTGCCTTCCTTGTGCTTGCGCAGCTCGGCACGGTACGCGCTCTTCAGCGCCTTGGCGTAGCGGGCCATCACGTCGTAGCGGTTGGCGATGATCGCCTCCAGCGTGTTGTGGTCCACCGGACGCGCTTCCACCAGGCGAGCCTTGGGCGGGGTCTTCTTGACCTTGGCCAGGCCCACCGACTGCATCGCGCGGATGTACCACCAGCCCACGTCGATCTCGTACCACTTGATCGAGAACTTGGCCGACGTCGGGTACGTGTGGTGGTTGTTGTGCAGTTCCTCGCCGCCGATGATGAAGCCCCACGGCGACACGTTGGTCGAAGCATCCTCGCAATCGTAGTTGCGGTAGCCCCACCAGTGGCCCAGGCCATTGATGATGCCGGCCGCGTGGATCGGAATCCACAGCATCTGCACGGCCCACACGGTCATGCCGATCACGCCGAACAGCGCCAGGTCGATGATCAGCATCAGGCCCACGCCCTGCCAGCCAAAGCGCGAATACACGTTGCGCTCGATCCAGTCGTCAGGCGTGCCGTGGCCGAACTTGGCAATCGTTTCCTTGTTCTTGGCCTCGGTGCGGTACAGCTCGGCGCCTTCCAGCAGCACCTTGCGGATGCCGCGCGTCTGCGGGCTGTGGGGGTCGTCGGCCGTCTCGCACTTGGCGTGGTGCTTGCGGTGGATGGCGGTCCATTCCTTGGTCACCATGCCGGTGGTCAGCCAGAGCCAGAAGCGGAAGAAGTGCTGGGCGATGGGATGCAGGTCCAGCGACCGGTGCGCCATGCAGCGGTGCAGGAAGATGGTGACGCCCGCGATGGTGATGTGCGTCACCACGAGCGTGAAGATCACGATCTCCCACCAGGACCAGTTGGCAAGGCCGTTGGCGGCCCAGTCAAGAATAATGTCGAACAAACTATGTTCTCCGTCGTAAAACGAGTGTTTGCAGCGCGGCACCACCGTGCGGCGCACCTGTCGCGCAGAAAAAGGACTGCAAATTCAGCGATTGCGATAGCTTTCTGGCGCGGGCGCTGCCCTGAGGGGGCGCCAGGCCGAGGCACGAACCGCTGCAATCTGGCGGTTGTCTGGTGTGGGGCAGCGGGGATTCGGTCAACCCGCGACAACCGGCAATTCTACCGGATCGCGGCGGGTGGGACATCCGCTTTTTCCCCGACTTTGATAGGGCCTGCCGCCATTCGTTCCGCAGATGGCGTTGGCGCCACTCAGTCCTGTGGCACCGCGGCCGCCGCCACGGGCTCGCCGGCGCCCGGCAAGATCCGCAGTTCCCGCTGCGGATAAGGAATGGACACGCCATTCGCCTGGAAGATCCGCCAGATTGCGCGATTCATCGCCGACTGCACGCCCAGCTTGCCGTTTTCGGGATCGGCGATGTAGACCGCCGCTTCGTACTCGATACCGCTGTCGGCAAAGGCCACCAGGAACGCGGCCGGGGCCGGTTCGGGCAGCACACGTGGCACATCGCGCACAGCGTCCTGCAGCAGCGCGATCACCGTCTCGGGGTCGCTCGCGTAGTCGGCCTGCACCCGCACCGCCACCCGCACGTTGGTGCCGGAGAACGAATGGTTCTGCACGGACTGCGCCACCAGTTGCTCGTTCGGCACCAGCGTCTCGCCGTCGCCGTTGCGCACCACGGTGTAGCGGGTGCGGATCTGCGACACGATGCCAGTGTACTTGTCCACCGTGATCTGGTCGCCCAGCTTGACCGAGCGGTCCAGCAGGATGATGAACCCCGAGATGTAGTTGCTGGCGATCTTCTGCAAACCCAGGCCCAGCCCGACGCCCAGCGCCCCGCCGAACACCGACAGCACGGTCAGGTCGATGCCGACCAGCGACAGGCTCAGCAGCAGCGACACCAGCAGCAGCAGCGCCTTGGCGATGCGCGTCAGCACCACCTTGAGGTTCGCGTCCAGCGTCCTGGCCCGCATCAGCCGCTCTTCGAGCCAGGAGCCGAACCACAGCGCCACCAGCACGGTCAGCAGGATCCAGATCACGCCCATCAGCGCCTCGGCGATGCTGATCGGGTGCTTGCCGCCCACCGGGAACCGCACCGATTCCATCCAGTGAATCACGTCCGGCAGCAGCCCCACCACGTACAGCGCCATGCCAAGCCAAACCAGCGTGGTCAGCACCTTCTCGACCAGCACCAGCATGCCGTGAAGCTGGCCGCTGGCCGACATCACGCGGCGCAGGATATAGAACGCGAAGTACAGCGCCGTGATGCCGAACAGCGGCACCAGCGCCAGCCTCAGCACGCTGACCGAGGCAAACGGCGCCAGCGCGTAGCGCGCCACCAGCACCAGCAGCCACGCGAACAGCGGGAACATCGCCCGCTCCAGGCTGACCGCGGCCAGCCGCAGCGCGAAGCTGGACGTCTCGTGCCGGGCTTCGAGCCGTTTGATGACGTGGCGCGCCAGCGGCCACGCCACCAGCAGGCATCCCAGCAGGATGCCGATCTGCCAGAAGAAGCCCTGCCCGCCCGCATCGTCGATAAGATCCTGGAGCATCTTGCCCATCACGGAATGCGAGCGCGTCAGCGCCACGAGCGTATCGGCGTTCATCGGGCGGCTTTCGGCAGCGATCCAGCCATCATCCGAATCAGCGCGTGCGTTCCAGCACCGCCGCAAAGAAGCCGTCGGTCTGGTGGATGTGCGGATACAGCGCCAACATGCCGCCTTCGGCCGGCAAGTCACGCACTTCGATCTTCTGCTCGGCCAGCACTTCAGCCACGGGCACCAAGCGGAAATTCTCGTGCTTGGCTAGAAAATCGCGGACGATCGCCTCGTTTTCGGCCTCCAGGACGCTACAGGTGGCGTACACGACACGTCCACCGCCCTTCACGAGCTTGGCGGCCGCTTCGAGGATGGCGCCCTGCTTGGCGGTCAGCTCGACCACCGATTCCGGCGTCTGGCGCCACTTGAGGTCCGGATTCCGGCGCAGCGTACCCAGGCCGCTGCACGGCGCATCGACCAGCACCCGGTCGATCTTGCCGGCCAGGCGCTTGACCTTGGCGTCGCGCTCCGAATCGATCAGCACCGGATGCACATTGGACAAACCACTACGCGCCAGGCGCGGCTTGAGGTTGGCCAGGCGCTTCTCGGACACGTCGAATGCGTAGAGGCGTCCCGTCGAGCGCATCGCCACGCCCAGTGCCAGCGTCTTGCCGCCCGCGCCAGCGCAGAAATCCACCACCATCTCGCCACGGCGCGGGGCCAGCAGGTGGCACAGCAACTGGCTGCCTTCGTCCTGCACCTCGACACCGCCGTTGATGAACAGCGGCAACTGGTTCAGCGCCGGCTTGCCCTTGAGGCGGATGCCCGCGGGCGCCATCGGCGCCGGCTCGGCCACAATGCCTGCCGTCTGCAGTTCCGCCAGCGCCTCTTCGCGCGACAGCTTGGCGGTGTTCACGCGCAGGTCCAGCGGCGCGGGCCGCAGCCATGCATCGCCCATCGCCGTCGTGAACGCCTCGCCATGACGTGCGACAAGGTCGTCATAGAGCCATTCCGGCAAATTGGCCCGCACGCGCGGCGCCAGGCTGGAGCGCTCGATCGTGGTCAGGCGGTCCAGCCATTCGGCTTCGTCGGGATACAGGAACGGCGTCAGCGTGTCGCGGCCCAGCGTGGCGGCCAGGCCCAGCAGGCCCAGGCGACGCGTGGCGGCGCCGGTGCCGCTTTCGGCAAATTGACCGAATTCGACGCGTCGACGCAACACTGCGAAAACTGCTTCAGCGATGATTCCTCGGTCACGATGGCCAAGTTTGCTATTTTCGCGGAAGTAGTGGCTCACCACCGCATCGGCCGGGCGCGCGAACAGCAGCACCTTGCCGAGCACGCGGTCGATGTGCTGCAGATGGAATGCCTGGAGGCTGCCGGGCGTGCGCGGCGCGTGACCGGCCTGCGCGCCCTGCGGCTTGCGAATCGGACTGGCCTTGCCCTTGCTGCTGCGCGGGCGTTGGCGATTGTCCCGGGTGGTCTGGGTATCTTGACGAGTCATGGCTGTTTTCCTGCCTCGGTGGGCGAGATGGCCATGAACCATTGGGGCTCGGCCGGTTGAACTTGAACGACACCGTCCTGCACATGCAGGCGGTCTTCGACGAACCAGCGCACGGCGCGCGGGTAAATCACATGTTCGCTATCGAGCAAACGATCGGCCAGCGACTCGGGCGTGTCGCCTGGCAGAACATCGAGCGCGGCCTGCATCACGATCGGGCCGTGGTCCAGCTGCGGCGTGACGAAATGCACGGTCGCGCCATGCAGCTTCACGCCGGCCTCCAGCGCCTGGCGATGCGTGTGCATGCCGGGAAAGCTCGGCAGCAGCGACGGATGGATATTCAGCATCCGGCCCGCGTAGTGCTCGACAAAGCCGTCGGTCAGGATACGCATGAAGCCGGCCAGCACGACCAGGTCGGGCTGGAACGCGTCGATGGCATCGCGCATCGCCGCATCGAACTGCTCACGATCGGGAAACTGCTTGTGGTCCACCACACCTGTGGCAATGCCGTGGCTGGCGGCGAACTGCAGGCCCGTGGCATCGGGCCGGTTGGACAGCACCGCGGCCACGCGCGCCGGCCAATGCTCGGCTGCGCAGGCCCGGACGATCGCTTCCATATTGGAGCCACGCCCGGAAATCAATATGACAATATTTTTCATCGCCGCGATTCTACCAAGCTGTTGTCCAAACGCTTGCAATCCGTGCTCAATAGGTACTTAATTACCGCGAAACGCGCCTCCCACAACGCTTTGCGTCCGTGTTGCAAGAAAAAACACCCCAGTGTGACGGATTGTGACGCGCACCCCGCTCTGATAGAGTGGGCCCTACGTCCACGCGCCGGATTCCGCGAATACGGTGACAACAAGGACGAAACGGGAAATTAGACGGGAATACGCATGTCGAACGCTGCACCGACTTTGTTGGTGGTCGATGATCATCCTATGGCTCTTTCCGGCACCACCGCCTTCCTGGCGGAGGTGATGCCCGACGTCGCCGTCCATGCCGCCGGTAGTGCCAAGGAAGCTCTCCACTCGCTGAACCAGGGACTCCGTCCCGATATCGTGCTGCTCGATATCTGGCTGAACGATGGCACCGGCTTCGATGCCATGCAGGCGTTCAAGACCGTGATTCCGGGCGCGCGCTTCATCTTCATGTCCGCCGAGGCCACGCCCGAGATCGTCGGGCGCGCACGGGCGCTGTCCGCGTGCGGCTTTGTCGGCAAGCATCTCGATGCCAACGCCTTCACCGCGGCCGTGCGCAAGGTGCTGGCCGGCGATACGAGCTTTCCGTCGGACGAGGCATTGTCCGGCCGCTCGCAATCGTTCGGTCCCGCGCACGGCATTCCGGTCACCCCGGCCGAGCTGGGCCTGACGCCGCGCCAGGGCTCGGTGCTGGCGCTGGTGCTCGAAGGGCTGCCGAACAAGGTCATCGCGCGCAAGCTGGGCCTGACCGAGAACACGGTGAAGGAACACGTCTCCGCCATCCTGCAGCGCCTGGGCGTGCGCACGCGCATGCAGGTGATGTCGCGGATGGAACGCTTCCGCCTGCGCCAGTAAGCGCCACCGCACCATCGCGGGATCGCCATGCAAAACGCCGCCCACTCCGGGCGGCGTTGTTGTTTGCGGCGATGCCTGACGGTCTCAGCCGGCCTGCAGCCAGCGGCGCAGCAGCATGCGCAGGTTGGCCGGGTCCACCGGCTTGGGCAGCACGAAGTAGCCGGCGTCCTCGGCCGCCAGCAGCGCCGCCGATTTCAGGTCGCCGGTCAGCAGCGCGCTGCGCGCCTGCGGCTGCGTGGTCTGCCAGCGTTCCAGCAGGTCCAGCCCGTTCTCGTTGCCGGGCAGGCGCAGGTCGCAGAAGATGATGTCCGGCTTGAGCCCCTTGGCGAACAGCGCATCGGCCTCCTGCCCGTGGGCGGCGCAGGCCACGCGGATGCCCCACGCCTCCATCAGCGCGATCCACGCCTTGCGGATCTGGCTGTCGTCGTCCACCACCAGCACCGTGCCGCGCAGGCGGTCCTGCCGCGCTTCCTCGGCCTGCGCGTTGGCACGCATGGCGCGGACGTTATCGACGGTCTCGGCCGGCACCGGCGCCAGCGCGAACCAGAACACCGACCCCTTGCCCGGCACCGACCGCACGCCGTAGGTGCCGCGCATCAGCCGCACGCATTCCTTGAAGATGGCCAGGCCCAGCCCCAGCCCCTGCGACGGGTCGCGCTGCGGGTTGTGGACCTGGTAGTACGGCGAGAAGATCTCGGGCAGGTGCTCGGGCGTGATGCCGGCGCCGGTATCCCACACTTCCACGCGCACGTGCTTGCGGCGCTGGCGCGCGGTGATCAGGATGCCGCCCCGCCTGGTGTAGCGCAGCGCGTTCTGCACGAGGTTGAACAGCGCGCGGCGCAGCAGCACGGGCTCGGCCATCGCATAGAGTTCGTCGGGCACGCGCGGCGTCAGCGTCAGGCCGCTTTCGCGCGCGTCGGCCGCGAACTGGCTCATCACGTCGTGGATCAGCACGTGCAGCTCGCACGGTTCCAGCGTGGGCAGGACCTTGCGGCCTTCGAGCTTGGACAGGTCCAGCAGCGACCGGAACAACAGGTCGATGGTCTGCGTGCCGGCGGCCACCTGCTCCACCAGCGGATGCAGCGCGCTGGACTGGTTGCGCGCGCGCAACGCTTCCACCAGCATCACCAGCGCATGCACGGGCTGGCGCAGGTCGTGGCTGGCCGCCGCCAGGAAGCGCGACTTTTCCTCGCTGGCGTGCAGCGCGCGCTCCTTTTCCTCCTGGAACTGCTTGGCCAGCCGGCGGCTTTCCGATTCGAGCTGGATGGCGCGCACCAGCGTGTGCTGCAGGTTCAGCGAGTGGCGCGCCAGCATCAGCGCGTAGACGACCAGCAGGATCTGCACAAAGCCGCCATGGCCGGGGAAGGCAAAGTCGGCCAGCAGGATGTTGGGCACCAGGATCGGCACGCCGGCAAAGACGAGGTTCGACGGGATCGGCGACTGGGACGTGGCGCCGCCGGCCAGCACGCCGAGCGTCAGCAGGTACAGCACGCTGGAGAACACCACCGACTCTGTATACAGGTGCAGCACGGCCGAGCTGCCCCAGGTCAGCCCGGTCAGGAACGCGATGGCGCGCATGTTGTTCCACCACTTCCGCGTGTGCGCCGAACGGCTCATCTTGCCGCTGTCGCGCTGGTAACCGAAGTAGAACCAGCTACCCCCGGCGGTGAGCAGCAGCATGATGGCGCACCAGATCAGCAGCGCGGCGTGGTTGGCTTCGCGCCAGAAGGCCCAGGCGGTCAGCGTGGGCAGCAGCACGGAAGATGCAATGGCGGTGGGCGATACGCGGTGGACGGTGGCCAGCAGTTTGGCCCGCGTCTCGGTATCCAGTTGCGGCCCTGGGGGCGGCAGGATCTTGTTTAGCAGCGCGTTCAAGTGTGGCCTGGCATGTAAGGCGACGACATTCCGCTGCAACCCGACCCGGACGGCGGCGACTGTTGCAGGAATCGCGCGGTTCTTGTTCTGAATCGCGCATATCATGCCGGCTTTTGCGGCGCTGCGCCATCGCGGGGTGGCGCATGGCGCCACAATTTCGCCATTTGTGGGCAGCTTGGCGACACTGGCACCAGGCCCGGTCCGGCAAAACCGGGACAAGCGGCGGCAGGGCGGGCCATTCGCCTTATAATGCTCGCTTTCCCTGAAACGCTCGTCCGCCGTCCTCGTGAAAGTCTTCCGCGGCCTGCCCAACGCCGAAAGCCGGGCGCCCTGCGCGCTCACCATCGGCAATTTCGACGGTGTGCATCGCGGCCACCAGTCGTTGCTCGCGCGCGCCCGCGCCGCGGCCGACGCCCGCGGCCTGCCGCTGTGCGTCATGACGTTCGAGCCGCATCCGCGCGAGTTCTTCGCGCCCGAACACGCCCCCACCCGCATTGCCCTGCTGCGCGACAAGCTCGACGCACTGCGCCGCAATGGCGTGGACCGCGTGGTGGTCGAGCATTTCAACGCCCATTTTGCCGCCCAGTCGCCGCAGGCGTTCGTCGAGAACGTGCTCTGGAACGGCCTGCACGCCCGCTGGGTGCTGGTGGGCGACGATTTCCGCTTCGGCGCCCGCCGCGCGGGCGACTTTGCCTACCTGCAGCAGGCCGGCCGCCAGTTCGGCTTCGACGTCGAGCAGATGGGCTCGGTGTCCGAAGGCGGCATCCGGATCTCCAGCTCGGCCGTGCGCCAGGCGCTGGCCGACGGCGACCTGGAGCATGCCCGCCGTCTGCTGGGCCACGGCTACGCGATCAGCGGCCACGTGATCCACGGCCGCAAGCTGGGCCGCAACCTCGGCTTCCCCACGCTGAACCTGCGGATTACGCACAAGCGCCCGGCCGTGAACGGCATCTTCGTGGTGCAGGTGCACGGCATCGCCGACCAGCCGCTGCCCGGCGTGGCCAGCATCGGCGTGCGGCCGACCGTGGAAGACGCGGGCCGCGTGCTGCTGGAAGTGCACCTGTTCGACGTGAGCCAGAACCTGTACGGCAAGCTGGTGCGCGTGGAATTCATGAAGAAGCTGCGCGACGAGGCGCGCTTCCACTCGCTGGAGGCGCTGACCGCCGCGATTGCCAAGGATGCCGACGACGCCCGCGCGTTCTTTGGCCTGGCGGCGCCCGACGGCAGCGGCCGCCGCGACTTCGCCACCTCCGCGACCGACCGAATTAGCTAGCGGCCGGCAGCGCGCCGCCACCGCAGCGCGCCGCCGGGACCCGCCCCGCCTTGCCCAGAATGATCCGCGCGCGGCGGCCAACGCCCGCCGCGCGCCCGACGAATTGCCCCGAGAATCGACCATGTCCGACGACAAACGCGCCAAGCCCGAAAAAAGCAAGTATCCGGTGAACCTGCTGGATACCCCGTTCCCGATGCGCGGCGACCTGCCCAAGCGCGAGCCGCAGTGGGTCAAGCAGTGGCAGGACAAGCAGATCTACAAGAAGATCCGCGCGGCCCGCAAGGGCGCCAAGAAGTTTGTGCTGCATGACGGCCCCCCGTACGCCAACGGCGACATCCACATCGGCCACGCCGTGAACAAGGTCCTCAAGGACATGATCATCAAGGCGCGCGGCCTGACCGGGCTGGACGCCGTCTACGTGCCGGGCTGGGACTGCCATGGCATGCCGATCGAGATCCAGATCGAAAAACAGTTCGGCAAGGGCCTGCCCGTGCAGGAAGTGCAGTCCAAGGCACGCGCCTACGCCACCGAACAGATCGCCCGCCAGAAGAAGGACTTCGAGCGCCTGGGCGTGCTGGGCGACTGGGACAACCCGTACCTGACCATGAACTTCAGCAACGAAGCCGACGAGCTGCGCGCGCTGGGCAAGATCATGGAGAAAGGCTACGTGTTCCGCGGCCTGAAGCCGGTGAACTGGTGCTTCGACTGCGGCTCGGCGCTGGCCGAGGCCGAGGTGGAATACAAGGACAAGGTCGACCTGTCGATCGACGTCGGCTTCCCGTTCGCGGAGACCGACAAGATCGCCCACGCCTTCCACGTGCCGCTGGCCCAGCTTGAAGGCAAGCCGGGCTGGATCGTGATCTGGACCACCACGCCGTGGACAATCCCGTCGAACCAGGCGCTGAACATGCATCCGGAAGTCGAATACGCGCTGGTGGACACGCCGCGCGGCTTCCTGATCCTGGCCAAGGACCGCGTCGAGGAGCAACTGAAGACCTACGCGCTGGAAGGCACCGTGGTGGCCACCGCCCGTGGCGACGCGCTGACCGAGGTCCGCTTCCACCATCCGCTGGCAACGATGGACGCCGGCTACGCGCGCACGGCGCCGGTCTACCTGGGCGACTACGTCACGACCGACACCGGCACCGGCATCGTCCACTCGGCCCCGGCCTATGGCGTGGAGGATTTCCAGTCGTGCAAGGCGCACGGCATGCCGGATGCGGACATCATCAGCCCGGTGATGGGCGATGGCGTCTACGCCAGCACGCTGCCGCTGTTCGGCGGCCTGTCGATCTGGGACGCGAATCCGAAAATCGTGGAAGTACTACGTGAGTCGGGCAACCTGTTCAACTCGCACAAGTACGAGCACAGCTACATGCACTGCTGGCGCCACAAGACGCCGATCATCTACCGCGCCACTTCGCAGTGGTTCGCGGGCATGGACGTGGATCCGGCCGACAACGGCCCGACGCTGCGCGCGACGGCGCTGGCCGGCATCGAGGCCACCGAGTTCTACCCGTCGTGGGGTAAGCAGCGGCTGCACAACATGATCGCCAACCGGCCGGACTGGACGCTGTCGCGCCAGCGCCAGTGGGGCGTGCCGATGGCGTTCTTCGTCCACAAGGAAACCGGCGCGCTGCACCCGAATACGCCCGCGCTGCTGGAAGAAGTGGCCCGGCGCGTGGAAAAGGGCGGCATCGAGGCGTGGCAGTCGCTCGACCCGAAGGAACTGCTGGGCGACGAGGCCGCGCTGTACGAGAAGAACCGCGACACGCTGGACGTCTGGTTCGACTCCGGCACCACGCACTGGACCGTGATCCGCGGCTCGCACCGCGACAAACTGTACGAGCCGTCGGCCGACACGCCCGATGGCCGCCTGGCCGACCTGTACCTGGAAGGCTCCGACCAGCATCGCGGCTGGTTCCACTCGTCGCTGCTGACCGCGTCGATGCTGTACGGCAAGCCGCCCTACAAGGCGCTGCTGACGCACGGCTTCACGGTCGACGGCGAGGGCCGCAAGATGTCGAAGTCCATCGGCAACACGGTGGCGCCGCAGGACATCTCGAACAAGATGGGCGCCGAGATCATCCGCCTGTGGGTGGCATCGACCGACTACTCGGGCGAGCTGTCGATCTCCGACGAGATCCTCAAGCGCGTGGTGGAAGGCTACCGCCGCATCCGCAACACGCTGCGCTTCCTGCTGGCCAACCTGACCGACTACGACCACGCCAGACACGCGCTGCCGGCGTCGGAATGGCTGGAGATCGACCGCTACGCCGTGGCCCTGACCGACCGCCTGCAGAAGGAAGTGCTGTCGCATTACCAGCAGTACGAGTTCCACCCGGTGGTGGCCAAGCTCCAGACGTTCTGCTCCGAAGACCTGGGCGGCTTCTACCTGGACGTGCTGAAGGACCGCCTGTACACCACGGCGGCCGACTCGCAGGCCCGCCGCGCCGCGCAGAACGCGCTGTACCACATCACCCAGTCGATGCTGCACTGGATGGCGCCGTTCCTGTCGTTCACGGCCGAGGAAGCCTGGCAGGTGTTCCAGCACGGCACCGCGCACACCGACACGATCTTCACGAGCACCTACTACGAGGTGCCGGCCGTGGACGACGCCGACGACCTGCTGCAGAAGTGGCACGAGATCCGCGCCGTGCGCGCCGAGGTCACGCGCCAGCTTGAAGCGGTGCGCGTGGAAGGCGACATCGGGTCGTCGCTGCAGGCCGAGGTGACGATCGCCGCGGGCGGGCCGGTGCTGGCCGCGCTGCAGAGCCTGGACGACGACCTGCGCTTCGTGCTGCTGACGTCGGCCGCCAAGGTCACGGCGGCGCCCGAGGGCGGCGACCTGCTGGTGACGGTCACGCCGTCGCAGCACGCCAAGTGCGAGCGCTGCTGGCACTACCGCGCCGACGTGGGCCACAACCCCGCCCATCCCACCCTTTGCGGCCGCTGCGACAGCAACCTGTTCGGCGCCGGCGAGCACAGGAGCCACGCCTGATGGCCACGTCCTCTACCCGTTCCTCGCGCGCCGGTTCGTCGCGCGGCAAGAGCAAGTCGGGCGCCAACGTCACGCCGTGGCTGTGGATGGCCTTTGCGCTGCTGGTGGTGATGATCGACCAGTTCTTCAAGGTCCTGATCACGCGCTCGTTCCAGTACGCCGAGTCGCGGCCGGTCACCAATTTCTTCAATCTCGTGCTGGTCTACAACAAGGGCGCCGCGTTCAGCTTCCTGGCCGACGCCGGCGGCTGGCAGCGCTGGTTCTTCACGCTGCTGGGCGTGGCGGTGGGCGGCTTCATCGTCTGGCTGCTGTACCGCCACACGGGCCAGAAGCTGTTCTGCCTGGCCGTATCGCTGATCCTGGGCGGCGCGGTGGGCAACGTGGTAGACCGCGTGATCCACGGCCACGTGATCGACTTCCTGGACTTCCACTGGCGCAACACGCACTTCCCGGCCTTCAACGTGGCCGACTGCGCCATTACGCTGGGCGCCGTCCTGCTGATCGTGGACGAACTGCGGCGGGTAAGGCGGCACTGAGCAGCGGATTCCTGCCGCCCCGCTCTCCAAAGCCGCCACGCGCGGATTTCCACCGTCCTGCCCCGGTGAGGGCAAGCCTGCCGCAGGCTGGCCAGCCGGACTAGTGCTCCAGGCGACTGCCCTCTCCCCTGGCCCCTTTCCCGCTTGCGGGAGAGGGGAACCGCCCTCCGGCGCCTGCAGCCATCCCGGCAACGCAAGCCCCCCAGCACATCCCCCCCGCCAGCGGTATCATGCGGAACCCCCGATTTTCTGAAGAGCGTTCCCCATGGATTTGCGCGGCAAGCACATCGTCCTCGGCCTGACTGGCGGCATCGCCTGCTACAAGTCGGCCGAGCTGGTCCGGCTGCTGACCAAGGCTGGCGCCACCGTGCAGGTGGCGATGACCGAGGCGGCAACGCACTTCATCACGCCGGTCACGATGCAGGCGCTGTCCGGGCGGCCGGTGTTCCTGTCGCAGTGGGATGCGCGCGTGGACAACAACATGGCGCACATCGACCTCTCGCGCGAGGCCGACGCCATCCTGATCGCGCCGGCGTCCACTGACTTCCTGGCCAAGGTGGCCAACGGCCTCTGTGACGACCTGCTGACCACGCTCTGCATCGCGCGCGAATGCCCGCTGCTGGTGGCCCCGGCGATGAACCGCCAGATGTGGGCCGCCGCGCCGACGCAGCGCAATGCCGCCCAGTTGCGCGCCGATGGCGTGACGATCCTGGGCCCCGGCACCGGCGACCAGGCGTGCGGCGAGATTGGCGACGGCCGCATGCTGGAGCCCGAGGAACTGGTCGACGACCTCGTCGCCTTCTTCCAGCCCAAGCCGCTGCAGGGCAAGCGCATGCTGATCACGGCCGGGCCGACGTTCGAGGCCATCGACCCCGTGCGCGGCATCACCAACCTGTCGTCGGGCAAGATGGGCTTTGCCATCGCCCGCGCCGCCCGCGAGGCCGGCGCCGAGGTGCTGCTGGTGGCCGGCCCTACCGCGCTGCCCACCCCGCGCGGCGTGGCGCGTACCGATATCCGCAGCGCCCAGCAGATGCACGATGCCGTGATGGCGCAGCTGCGCGGCGTGGACATCTTCGTGGCCGTGGCCGCCGTGGCCGACTGGCGGCCGGCCGAGATCGCCCAGCAGAAGCTCAAGAAGGCCAACGATACCGACACGCCGACGCTGCAGTTCGTGCAAAACCCGGACATCCTGGCGGCCGTGGCCGCCCGCGCCGATGCGCCCTACTGCGTGGGCTTTGCCGCCGAGAGCGAGAACCTGGAGCAGTATGGCGAGCAGAAGCGCCAGCGCAAGGGCGTGCCGCTGCTGGTGGGCAACATCGGCCACCATACGTTCGGCCTGGACGACAACGAGATCGTCCTGTTCGATGCCCAGGGCATGACGCGCCTGCCGCGCGCCGACAAGCTGTCGCTGGCCCGCGCGCTGGTGGCCGCCATCGGCCAGCGCCTGCCGCGCAAGTCCGTCTGACACCCCAGCCCTGCCATGAGCGATACCCGTCCCAAGCTGCGCCTGTCGGTGCTGGACCAGAGCCCGGTCATCCACGGCCATACCGCCCGCGACGCGCTGGCCGCCACGGTGGAACTGGCGCAACTGGCCGACGAACTCGGCTACACCCGCTACTGGTGCGCCGAGCACCACGGCCTGCACGGCGTCTGCAACCCGGCGCCCGAGGTCATGCTGGCCCGGCTGGGCAGCGTGACGCGGCGCATCCGCCTGGGCTCGGGCGGCGTGATGCTGCCCTACTACAGCCCGTTCAAGGTGGCCGAGCAGTTCCGCATGCTTGAAGGGCTGTTTCCGAACCGGATCGACTTGGCCGTGGGCCGCGCGCCCGGCGGCGACATGCGCACCGCGCAGGCCGTGGCGATGGGCCAGTACAACCGTGGCGACCAGTTTCCGCAGCAGGTGCAGGACCTGGCGTTTTTGCTGCGTGGCGAGGTACCGCCCGACCACCTGGCCGAGGGCGTGCTGCTGCAGCCGGCCATCGACACGCGGCCCGAACTCTGGGTGCTGGGGTCGAGCGATTTCGGCGGCGCGCTGGCCGCGCGGCTGGGCCTGCGCTTCGCGTTCGCGCATTTCATCAACGCCCATCACGGGGACCTGGTGGCGCGGCAGTATCGCGAGGACTTCGCGCCCGGCTACGATGACGCGCCCTACAGCGCGGCGGCCGTGTTCGTGATCTGCGCCGATACGGAGGCCGAGGCCGAGGCGCTGGCGCGGGCGGTGGACATCCGCCGGCTGCAGATGGCGTATGGCGTGAACGCGCCAATCCCGTCGCTGGCGCAGGCGGCCGATTTCACGCCCACCGAGCGCGACCGCCTGATCATCGAACGCGAGCGGCCGCGCACTCTCTGCGGTACGCCGGCGCAGGTTGCCGAGCGCATGCTGGCGCTGCAGGACCGCTTTGCCGCCGACGAGCTGGTGGTGCTGAGCGTGACGGCGTCGTACCAGGCGCGGCTGCGCACCTATCAGTTGCTGGCCGAGGCATTCGACCTGCAGGGCTGAAGTACCGCCGGGAAGTGTCTGATCGGCCGGGGCGGCGCGGTATCATGCCGCCTTTCCCGATCCACCGATCCAACGATCCCCGGTGCGCCCGGGGTGCCGCAGGAAACCGAATCCATGACCGTAGCCGCGAACCCGACCGTCGAGATCAAGGTGCTCGACGCCCGCCTGAACGACTGGGGCCTGCCCGCCTACCAGAGCGACATGGCCGCCGCCATCGACCTGCACGCGTGCGTCGACGGCCCGCTGACCATCGCGCCGGGCACGGCCGCGCAACTGGTGCCGGCCGGCATCGCCGTGCACATGGCCAATCCGTTCATGTGCGCGACGATCGTGCCGCGCTCGGGCCTGGGCCACAAGAAAGGGCTGGTGCTGGGCAACTCGATCGGCGTGATCGACGCCGACTACCAGGGCCAGATCATGGTCAGCGTCTGGAACCGCAACGCGCCGGGCAGCGACCCCATCGTAATCCAGCCGGGCGAGCGCATCGCGCAGATGATGTTCGTGCCGGTGCTGCGGCCCGTGTTCCAGACCGTCGAGACCTTCTCGGAAGATTCGGCGCGCGGCGCCGGCGGCTTTGGTTCCACCGGCGTGGCGCACGCCAAGGGGTAAGCCCCCGCCCCGGCCGACCCTTAGCGCTGCTCGAAGATCAGCGCGACGCCATTGGCCTCGGCGGCCGGGATCAGCGACACCGTGGGCGACATGTCGACCGCCGCCACGCCCTGCGCCTGCCAGCCACGGCGGGCCGCGGACAGGTCCGACGTTGTCAGCCGGATCGCCGCGTAGCCGGCGGACGATGCCTTGAGCCCCGGCACGTCGGCCGCATCGGCCAGCGCCTGCGGGGCCACGATCACGAACGAGGCCCCGGCGACGTCGAGCATCGCCATTTCGCCAGTCGCCTGCCCGATGGCCGCGCCGGTCAACGTGGCGTAGGCTTCGGCCGTCGCGGCCACCTGCCCGGCCTCCACCACCAGATACGTTGCCGCAATCGCCTGCGCGCCATTGGCGTGCGCCGTCCACTCGGGGCGCCAGAGCAGGTCGGGCGTGCGGTGTTCGCAGACGAAGTAGCGTGCGCCGGGCGCGTGGTCCAGCGCGGTGACGCGGAACGTGGCGGGATGCTCGCTGCCGTCGTCCAGGCGCACCGGGCGCGAGAACTCGATGGGGTCCGACGGCTGGAAGCCGGCCGCGCGCAGCCGGTCGGCCGTGGCAAACGCATCGCGGCTCTTGCACGACATGGCGGCACAGCCGTCGCCGCGCTGCTGGGCGTCCCAGTAATACTGGCGGCTGGGGCTGGGCGCGGTCACGTGCAGCAGTTCCAGGTAGTCGCGCGCCAGCATGATGCAGTGATTCTGCGAGCCCAGCGTGTGAAAGCCGCGCGGCGTCAGCGTGAACCCGAGCCGGCGCCAGCGCGCGGCGGCGGCATCGAGGTCGTTGCAGACGATGACGGCGTGGTCGAACGGGTCCGTCGGCGTGGTCATCAATCGAACTGGATGTTGGCCTTGCGCGCCACCGCCTGCCATTTGTCGTGCTCGTGGCGCACCAGGTGGCCCAGGTCGGCCGGCGAGCCAACGGCAATCTCGAAGCCCTGGGCCGTCAGCGCTTCCACCACCTTGGGCTGGCGGATCGACGCGGCCAGCGCGTCATGGAGCCGCGTGACCGTGTCGGCCTGCATGTGCGCCGGGCCGAAGACGCCGATCCACGAGTACGCCTCGAACCCCTTGTAGCCCTGCTCGGCCACGGTCGGCACCTGCGGCAGTTGCTTGATGCGGCTGGAGCCGGTCACGCCCAGCACCTTGATGGTCTTCGCGGCGATATGCGCCTGCACGGCGGCGTAGCTGCTGAAGAACAGGTCGACTTCGCCAGCCAGCACCGCCTGCACGGCCGGGCCGCCGCCCTTGTAGGGCACGTGCAGGAAGTGCACGCCGGCCTCGGTGGCCAGCGCCTCGGCGGCAAGCTGGTTCAGGCTGCCGATGCCCGACGATGCAAAGCGCACGCCATTCGGGTGGGTCTTGGCCAGGTCGATCAATTCGCGCACGTTCGACGCCGATAGCGCCGGGTTGGCGGCAATCACAAGCGGAAAGCGCACGAGCTGGGTGATCGGCGTGAAGTCCTTGAACGTGTCGTACGGCAGGTTCTTGTACGCGAACGGGTTGATCGCGTGGGTATCGAACGCCATCAGCAGCGTGCTGCCGTCCGGCTTGGCGCGCGCCACGGCGCTGCTGGCAATGAGGCCGCCGGCGCCGGGCTTGTTGTCGACGACCACGGTCTGCCCCAGCGCCGTCTTTAGCCCCGGCTGCAGTTGCCGGGCCACGATATCGACGCTGCCTCCGGGCGGGAACGGCAGGACCATCGAGATGGGACGGCCGCTCGTGGCCGGTTCCGCGGCGTGGGCCATCCGGGCAAGACCGGCAAGGGAGGCCACGGGCAAGGCGCTGGCCGGCAGGGACTTGAGCAGCAGGCGGCGTAGCCGCATGCGGTCGGGAGAAGACATCTGTGACTCGGGCTGGGCGGCCGGACGGCCGCGGAATCGGGAAAAGGCGGCAGGCCGCCGCCGCGTATTTTGCCCGATGATCGCCCAACCTGCTGGGAGAACCGTCGGTGATCGCCCAGAACTGGAACAATCGGACGCAAAAATGGCCGGGACAGGCCCGGCCATCGATTCGGCGATACGGGAGATCGGCCGCGCTCAGACCTCGGCGCGCTGCTCGCTCTCCGGCGCCTCGGGCGGTTCCGGATCGGCTTCCGAGAACGTCAGCTTGATCAGGTCCGCGTCGTCCAGGTCCACCGCCACCTTGCCGCCGGTGACCAGCTTGCCGAACAGCAGCTCGTCGGCCAGCGCCTTGCGGATCATGTCCTGGATCAGGCGCTGCATCGGGCGCGCGCCCATCAGCGGGTCGAAGCCCTTGCGCGCCAGGTACTTGCGCAGCTTGTCCGAGAAGCTGGCTTCCACCTTCTTCTCGTGCAGTTGCTCTTCGAGCTGCATCAGGAACTTGTCCACCACGCGCAGGATGATTTCCTCGTCCAGCGCACGGAAGCTGATCGTCGCATCCAGCCGGTTGCGGAACTCGGGCGTGAACATGCGCTTGATGTCGGCCATCTCGTCGCCCTGCTCGCGCGCCGTGGTGAAGCCGATCGTCGCGCGGTTCATCGTCTCGGCCCCCGCGTTCGTGGTCATGATGATGATCACGTTGCGGAAGTCGGCGCGGCGACCGTTGTTGTCGGTCAGCGAGCCATGGTCCATGACCTGCAGCAGAATGTTGAAGATGTCCGGATGTGCCTTTTCAATCTCATCGAGCAGCAGCACACAGTGCGGCTTCTTGGTGACGGCTTCGGTCAGCAGGCCGCCCTGGTCAAACCCGACGTATCCCGGCGGCGCACCGATCAGGCGGCTGACCGCGTGGCGCTCCATGTATTCCGACATGTCGAAGCGCAACAGCTCGATGCCCATGATGAACGCGAGCTGCTTGGCGACTTCGGTCTTGCCCACGCCGGTGGGGCCAGAGAACAGGAACGAGCCGATCGGCTTGTCGGTCTTGCCCAGCCCGGCCCGCGACATCTTGATGGCCGACGACAGCGCCTCGATGGCCGGGTCCTGGCCGAACACCACCGACTTCAGGTCGCGCTCCAGCGTCTGCAGCTTGCTGCGGTCGTCCTGGTTCACGCTCTGCGGCGGGATGCGGGCGATGCGCGAGACGATATCCTCGATCTCGCCCTTGCCGATCGTCTTCTTCTGCTTGGACTTCGGCAGGATGCGCTGCGCGGCGCCTGCCTCATCGATCACATCGATGGCCTTGTCCGGCAGGTGGCGGTCGGTGATGAACCGGGCCGACAGCTCCGCCGCCGCGGTCAGCGCCGACGCCGCGTACTTGACGCCGTGGTGCTCCTCGAAGCGCGACTTCAGGCCGCGCAGGATCTGCACGGTCTGGTCCACCGAGGGCTCGACCACGTCGATCTTCTGGAACCGGCGCGACAAGGCCGCATCTTTCTCGAAAATGCCGCGATATTCGGTGAACGTGGTCGCGCCGACGCACTTGAGCTGGCCCGACGACAGCGCCGGCTTGAGCAGGTTGCTGGCGTCCAGCGTGCCGCCCGATGCGGCGCCCGCGCCGATCAGCGTGTGGATTTCGTCGATGAACAGGATGGCGTTCGGATTGTCCTTGAGCGACTTCAGCACGCCCTTGAGCCGCTGCTCGAAATCGCCGCGGTACTTGGTGCCGGCCAGCAGCGCGCCCATGTCGAGCGAGTACACGGTGGCCTTTTCCAGGATGTCCGGCACTTCGTTCTTGGTGATGCGCCACGCCAGGCCCTCGGCAATGGCGGTCTTGCCCACGCCGGCCTCGCCCACCAGCAGCGGGTTGTTCTTGCGCCGGCGGCACAGCACCTGCACCACGCGCTCCACCTCGCTGTCGCGGCCGATCAGCGGGTCGATCTTGCCAGCCTTGGCCAGCGCGTTCAGGTTCTGGGTGTATTGCTCCAGCGGGCTTTCCTTGCCGTCGCCGCCCTCGCCCTCGGGATTGCCTTCCCCGTGCTTGGCCGGCTCGGCCTGGTCCTTGCGGATGCCGTGGCTGATGAAATTGACCACGTCCAGGCGGGTAACGCCCTGCTGCTGCAGGTAGTAGACCGCGTGGGAATCCTTCTCGCCGAAGATGGCCACGAGCACGTTGGCGCCGGTGACTTCCTTCTTGCCATTCGACGTCGACTGGACGTGCATGATGGCGCGCTGGATCACCCGCTGGAAGCCCAGCGTCGGCTGCGTGTCCACTTCATCGGTACCGGGCACCACGGGCGTGTTGTCGGCGATGAAGTTCTTCAGACTCGTGCGCAAGTCCTCGATATTGGCCGCGCAGGCGCGCAGCACTTCCGCTGCCGTGGGGTTGTCGAGCAGCGCCTGTAGCAGGTGCTCCACGGTAATGAACTCGTGGCGCGCCTGGCGAGCCTCGACAAAGGCCATGTGCAGACTTACTTCCAATTCTTGCGCAATCATGCTTCCTCCATCACGCACTGCAGCGGGTGGCCCGCCTGCCGCGCATGGGTTGATACAAGCTCGACCTTGGTCGCCGCAATATCCCGCGTGTAGATACCACAAACGCCTTTACCTTCCCGGTGGACGGTGAGCATGATCTGCGTCGCCGTTTCCCGGTCCCTGCTGAAATACTGCTGCAGGATCATCACGACAAACTCCATCGGAGTGTAGTCGTCATTGAGCAGGAGCACCTTGTACATCGCCGGCGGCTTGAGCTGCTGCTCTTTCCGCTCGATGACTGTGCCTGCTTCGCGTTGGGGGGTGTTCGCCAGCCGTGTCGCCATGGCTTTTATTCTAACCCTTACTCACAAGTCTGCAATTTGGGGAACTGGCCCGGTATTCAAGGGCAGCCCGTCGGAAATAGCTGGCACGTGGGCTGCCGCACAAAGGGCGCCCCGCGCACGTTTGCGGTGCAAGCCCCGTGCCTGCCGACCCATGCCGGGGCACGAACGGGCGGCCGGCCGGGCGCCGCGCAGGGGCGTCGCACCACAGCGGCAAAGGTACCATTCCTGGCCGTTTCAATCCTGCCACACCCTTCGCGGAGTGGGGAATCTGCCAGCTTGACAGTATTTTCGTTTGCCAGAAAAATCGTTTGCACATCCCGGGCCTGGCAGCGAGCCAAGCATAAAGTCCGGACCGGATGTTTCCGTGAGCAGGGAGGCCCACGACCGGCGTAGGCAGCCATTTGCGGTGCGTTTTCGGACGAACGCCGACGGCTGGCGACGCGAATTTCATTTGCGCGGCGCTTGCAGACCGTTCCCACCGGGGCGGGCTGGCCGGGCCGCGATGGTGGTTTTCGGCTGGCCATTGGTTTCCCCGCTTGAAATCAGCTTTTTCGTTGGGGGAGTTTATGGCAAGCGGTATCGTCAAATGGTTCAATGACGCCAAGGGTTTCGGGTTTATCAAGCCGGACGATGGCGAGGAAGAACTGTTTGCGCACTTTTCGGCTATCCAGATGTCGGGCTTCAAGACGCTGAAGGAAGGCCAGCGCGTGTCGTTCGAGGTAGTGCAAGGCCCGAAGGGCAAGCAAGCCACGAACATCCAGGACGCGACGGCCTGAGTGCGCCGCGGCCGAACGCGCCATCGAGAGCGGCGTCGGCCAATGCGGATGGGAAGGGGGCAACCCCTTCGGAACGGGATCCTGTGCCACGGCGGGCAATGCCCCGACCGGGGCACGCTGAAACAAGCGCGTACGCCAAGCATCCGGCAAAACGCCCGGCCCATGTGAACCATGTGCCGGGCGTTTTTGTTGGCGTCAGCCGCCAGCGCCTTACATGTTGTCGATCATCACCTGTCCGAAGCCGGAGCACGACACCTGCGTCGCGCCCTCCAGCAGCCGGGCAAAGTCATAGGTGACCTTCTTCGACAGGATCGACTTTTCCATCGCGTCGATGATCAGGTCCGCCGCCTCGGTCCAGCCCATGTGGCGCAGCATCATTTCGGCCGACAGGATCTCGGAACCCGGATTCACGTAGTCCTTGCCCGCGTACTTGGGCGCCGTGCCGTGGGTGGCCTCGAACATCGCCACCGAATCGGACATGTTGGCGCCCGGCGCGATGCCGATGCCGCCCACCTGGGCCGCCAGCGCGTCGGAAATATAGTCGCCGTTCAGGTTCAGCGTGGCGATGACCGAGTACTCGGCCGGGCGCAGCAGCACCTGCTGCAAGAAGGCGTCGGCGATGACGTCCTTGATCACGATGTCGCGGCCGGTCTTCGGGTTGCGGAACTTGCACCACGGGCCGCCGTCCACCAGCTCGGCGCCGAATTCCTGCTGCGCCAGCTCGTAGCCCCAGTCGCGGAAGCCGCCCTCGGTGAACTTCATGATGTTGCCCTTGTGCACCAGCGTCACCGACGGCTTGTCGTTGTCGATCGCGTACTGGATCGCCTTGCGCACCAGCCGCTGCGTGCCCTGCTGCGACACCGGCTTGACGCCGATGGCCGAGGTTTCGGGGAAGCGGATCTTCTTGACGCCCATCTCGGTCTGCAGGAACGCGATCAGCTTCTTCGCCCCCTCGCTGCCGGCGGCCCATTCGATCCCGGCGTAGATGTCCTCCGAGTTCTCGCGGAAGATCACCATGTCGGTCTTCTCGGGCTCGCGCACCGGCGACGGCACGCCCTTGAAATAGCGCACCGGGCGCAGGCACACGTAGAGGTCGAGCTGCTGGCGCAGCGCCACGTTCAGCGACCGGATGCCGCCGCCCACGGGCGTGGTCAGCGGGCCCTTGATCGACACCACGTACTCCTTGACCACGTCCAGCGTCTCGTCGGGCAGCCACACGTCCGGGCCATAGATCCGCGTTGACTTCTCGCCCGCAAACACCTCCATCCAGGCGATCTTGCGGCGGCCGCCGTAGGCCTTGGCCACCGCGGCGTCCACCACCTTGAGCATCACCGGCGTGATATCGACCCCGGTGCCGTCGCCCTCGATGTACGGGATGATCGGATTGTCCGGCACGTTCAGCGAAAAATCGGCGTTGACCGTGATCTTCTCGCCTGCCGGCACCTTGATGTGCTGATACATATGCGTCTCCAACTGCGGATGGGTGATGACTCGATGGCTGGCGCCGGGCCGCGCCGCCCGGCGATGCGATTGTGTTGTGCGAGGCATTGTAACGGCCACCGCCGCCTGGGGGATAATGCGCCGCCATGACCCTGATCGCCCTCAACAAGCCCTACCAGATGATGAGCCAGTTCTCCGCCCACCCCACGCGGGCGACGCTGGCCGATTGTGTCGACCTGCCCGGCGTCTACCCGGCCGGCCGGCTCGACGCCGACAGCGAGGGCCTGCTGCTGCTGACGGACGACGGCGCGCTGCAGGCGCGCATCGCCGATCCGCGCCACAAGCTGGCCAAGACCTATCTGGCCCAGGTGGAGGGCACGCCCGACGACGCCGCGCTGGCGCGCCTGCGTGCCGGGGTCGATCTCGGCGATTTCAGGACGCTGCCGGCGGGCGCGCGGTGCATTGACGAACCTGCCTGGCTCTGGGACCGCGACCCGCCGATCCGCTACCGCGCCGCCATCCCGACCACATGGATCGAAATCCAGATCCGCGAAGGCAAGAACCGGCAGGTGCGGCGCATGACGGCGGCGGTGGGCTTTCCCACGCTGCGGCTGGTTCGCGCGGCCATCGGCGGCATTGCGCTGGCGGACCTCGGGCTCAAGCCCGGCCAATGGTGTCAGGTGGATGACCGCATGCTGGGACTTCCAGCGGGGGCGTCACATGTCCGTCGCGCAATACATGTGCGCAAACGACCGTAAAACGCGGTTACAACTCGTCGCAAAGTCGACGTCAACGCCATAAGATGGCGTGCCGTTGTTGCGAGTGACACGTCTGACACGCGTCGAACCCTCCAAACTTCGGAACCTCCTGAGGTACTCGCAATGAAAAAACTGATCGCTGCCCTGGCTGTTGGCCTGTTTGCTACCGGCGCCTTCGCGCAGGCTTCGGCCCCGGCCGCCGACGCCATGCCGGCCGCCAAGGAAGCCACCAAGCCCGCGAAGACCACCCACAAGAAGCACACCAAGAAGCACGCCAAGAAGGCGGCCGCTTCGGCCCCGGCCGCCTGATACGGCGGGCTGCCGCGCCGCCCCCCGCGGCGGCGCGCATCGCAAGGCAGGCGCCCCGGCGTCCTGCCTTTTTTCATGCCCGGCGCGCGGGCACGGGCGGCATGGCTGCGCTATGCTCTCGCCTGCAGTTGACCTCCAACGACAAGAACCGCCATGCATCCCGTGTTCAAGTACCTGATTGCCGTGGGCGCCACCGCGCTGACGGGCCTGGCCCAGGCGCAATCGGCGCTGCCCGTCATTCCGCTGACGGCCGGCATGTATGCCATCCAGGCCGAGGTGGCCGGCACGCCCGAGGCGCGCGAGCGCGGGCTGATGTACCGCAAGTCGATGCCCGCCAACGCCGGCATGCTGTTCGTCTTCGAGGAAAAGGCCGGCCATTGCTTCTGGATGCGCAACACGAACCTGCCGCTGTCGATCGCCTTCCTGGCCGACGACGGCAGCATCGTGAACATCGAGGACATGAAGCCCCAGACCGAGGACAACCACTGCCCGCGCGCGGCCGTACGCTACGCGCTGGAGATGAACAAGGGGTGGTTTGCGCAGAAGGGCATCAAGCCCGGCGCAAAAATCGGCGGCCTGCCGCAGCCGCGGCAGGCGCAGTAGGGGCGGCTGGGCGGGCGCTCAGTCGCGGAAGTTGTTGAAGTCCAGCGGCGCTTCGCTCACGTCCTTGCGCAGCAGCGCGATGACCGACTGCAGGTCGTCGCGCTTGCCGCCGGAGACGCGCACCGCGTCGCCCTGGATGCTGGCCTGGACCTTGATCTTGCTGTCCTTGATCATGCGGACGATCTTCTTGGACAGGTCGCCGGTGACGCCCTTCTTGATCGTGACGACCTGCTTGACCTTGTCGCCGCTGATCTTCTCGACCTTGCCGTAGTCCAGGAAGCGCACGTCCACGTTGCGCTTGGCCATCTTGTTGATCAGCACGTCCTTGACCTGATCCAGCTTGAAGTCGTCGTCGGCAAAGACGACCAGTTCGCCTTCCTTCTGCTCGACCCGGGCGTCGGAACCCTTGAAGTCGAAGCGCGTGGAAATTTCCTTGTTGGCCTGCTCCACGGCGTTCTTCACTTCCACCATGTTGGCTTCGCACACTACGTCAAACGACGGCATTTCGGTTCTCCTGACACGGCCCGGCGCGCCGCCTGCGGCGGTGGCCAGTCCATACGGTTACGTATAATCGGGGCCTGCCCCGGTCCGGGGTGCTTTCCCCGTCCTTCATGGCAGATTTTCACGAATTTTATCCCCTGCGCCGCCACAATACATTCGGCTTCGATGCGCGCGCGCGCCTGGCGGCGCATATTCGCACCGAAACCGACCTCGTGACCGCCCTGGCGGACCCCCGCGCGGCCGGCATGCCCGTGGTGGTGCTCGGGGGTGGCAGCAACGTGGTGCTGACGGGAGACCTGGACGCCTGCGTGCTGCTGATGGAGATTCCGGGCTACGCCGTGGCCGACCACGGCGACAACTGGCACGTCACGGCCGGCGCGGGCGAGAACTGGCACGCGCTGGTATCCCGCACCGTGGCCGACGGCCTGCCCGGCCTGGAAAACCTGGCGCTGATCCCCGGCACGGCCGGCGCGGCGCCGATCCAGAACATCGGCGCCTACGGCGTGGAACTGCGCGAACGCTTTGCCAGCCTGCGCGCCTACGACCGCCAGGCGGGGCAATTCGTCACGCTCGACCTGGACGCCTGCGCGTTCGGCTACCGCGACAGCCTGTTCAAGCGCGCCGGCCGCGACCGCTACATCATCACGGCCGTGACGCTGCGCCTGCCCAAGGCGTGGCGGCCGGTGCTTAACTACGGCGAACTGGCACGCGAGCTGGAGGGCCTGGCCGCGCCGACGGCGGCGCAGGTCCGCGACGCGGTCATCGCCATCCGCTCGCGCAAGCTGCCCGATCCGGCGCGGATCGGCAATGCAGGGTCGTTCTTCAAGAATCCGGTGGTCCCGGCCGCCCAGCGCCACGCGCTGCTGGCCGATCACCCGGCGCTGGTCAGCTATCCCCAGCCCGACGGCAGCTACAAGCTGGCCGCCGGCTGGCTGATCGACCAGTGCGGGTTCAAGGGGCTGGACGACGGCCCGGTGGGCGTCTATGGCAAGCAGGCGCTGGTGCTGGTGCACCACGGCGGCGGCACGGGTGCCGCGCTGCTGAAGCTGGCCGACCGTATCGCGGATACGGTCCAGGCACGGTTCGGGGTCAGGATCGAGCCGGAGCCGGTGATCCTCTGAGCCCCGGCGGGGTCATTCGAAGTGGCAGACGTAGTCGAGCGTCTCGGTCACTTCGATGTCGAAGCTGCTGTTGCCGGGCACGTTGAACTGCTGGCCGGCGCCATAGGTCTTCCACTCGTCGGCCCCGGCCAGGCGCACGCGGCAGCTGCCCGCGTTGACTTCCATGATCTCCGGGGCGCCCGTGTTGAACGTCAGCGTGGCCGGAAAGATCACGCCCAGCGTCTTGCGCGTGCCGTCGGCAAACAGCACCGTGTGGCTCACGCACTTGCCGTCGAAATACAGGTTGGCTTTCTTGACGACCGACACGTTGTCGAACTGGCTCATCTCATCTCCTCGATTCGGGTTTGCAAGGACGTAAAAAAGGGAGCCCTCGCGGCCCCCTTCCATCGGCTCCGGTGCGCGCTCAGTAGCGGCCGCAGAGCAGGTATTCCATCAGCGCCTTCTGCACGTGCAGGCGGTTTTCGGCTTCTTCCCAGACCACGCTGCGCGGGCCGTCGATCACGGCGGCTTCCACTTCCTCGCCGCGGTGCGCGGGCAGGCAGTGCATGAACAGTGCGTCGTCGGCGGCGCGGTCCATCATCGCCGTGGTCACCATCCAGTCCTTGAACGCGCGCTTGCGGGCGTCGTTCTCGGCCTCGAAGCCCATGCTGGTCCAGACGTCGGTGGTCACCAGGTGGGCGCCCTCGCAGGCCTGCAGCGGATCGGCAAACACCTTTACGCGCGACGCGGCGGAGGCCGGCACCATCGCCGGGTCAAGCTGGTATCCCGGCGGCGCCGAGAACGTGAACGTGAAGTCGAGCCGCTCGGCCGCCTGGATCCACGTGTACGCCATGTTGTTGGCGTCGCCGATCCACGCCACGGTCTTGCCGGCGATGCTGCCGCGCTGCTCGATGTACGTGAAGACATCGGCCAGCACCTGGCACGGGTGGTATTCGTTGGTCAGGCCGTTGATGACCGGCACGCGCGAGTGGGCGGCAAAGCGGTCGATGATGTCCTGGCCGTAGGTGCGGATCATGATGATGTCCACCATCCGCGAGATGACCTGGGCCGCGTCCTCGATCGGCTCGCCACGGCCCAGCTGTGAATCGCGCGTGTTCAGGAACACCGCATGGCCGCCAAGCTGGTGGACGCCGGCCTCGAACGACAGCCGCGTACGCGTGGAATTCTTCTCGAAGATCATGGCCAGCGTGCGGTCGTGCAGCGGGTGCCATGTCTCGTAGTTCTTGAACTTCGCCTTCAGGATCCTTGCGCGGTCCAGCAGGTACGCGTACTCATCGGCACCGAGGTCGCTGAACTGGAGGTAATGCTTGATCGGGGTTGGGCTCATAAAACAAAGAAGGCGACTCGCTTGGGACACGCAGTCCGGAGGCGCGCGCCAAGCGCAAACCTTCAGGACTGGAGCGTGTCGCGGAGCCGCCTTTCGCGTCGCTTACGCAATGTAATTGCAAAGATCATAAGGGATTATTCCAGCTTTGGCGAGCCCGCGCCGTTAACCCGGCAGAGGACCCTGATGGCCGCCGCTGACAGGTTCCCGACAGGATTTCGTCGTATGCGCAAGTCTTATATAAGATATAATACTCGCTGATTCACGCGGGGCCCGGCATACCCATGCCACCGCCCGCCGCCGGCATCAAAAGTGCCCCCGTCGACATGACCGCCCCGCTCCCCGTCCGGACGCGCGCGAACCAATCGCCCGCCGGACCCGTCAAACGGGGCGCCCGTGCCACGGGTTTACCGTCGAGTCACCAAGCAGATCCCCGCAGTCCCATGACCACCCCCCAAGTTCGCGAATATTTCATCCAAGGCGTGACAAAGGAAGGCAAAACCTTCCGTCCCAGCGACTGGGCCGAGCGGCTGTGCGGCGTGATGGCGCAATTCCGACCCGAGGGCGATACCGGCGATCCCCGGCTGACCTACTCGCCGTACGTGCGGCCCGTGATCGTGGCCGGCGTGAAGAACGTGGTGGTCGATACCCGGCTGCGCGAGATCGAGCCCAAGGCGCTGGACTTCGTGCTGAATTTTGCCCGTGACAACAACCTGCAGGTCGTGGAAGCCTGTTCGGTGCATCACGACTGACCGGCCCGCCCGGCACCAGAAAAGCAAAACCCGGCCTACGCCGGGTTTTTTACTGGACGGCCCACCCGAGGCGGATCGTCCGGCAACAAAAAAGCCCGTCAGGAGACGGGCTTTTCGATACCACCGGCCGCCGGAGCGGCCCGGGCGGTTATCAGGCAGCCATCGACTTGATGGCGGCCGACAGGCGCGACTTGTGGCGCGCTGCCTTGTTCTTGTGCACGATCTTCTTGTCGGCGATGCTGTCGATGATCGTCTGCGATTGCTTGAAGATCTCGGCGGCTGCGGCCTTGTCGCCAGCGTCGATGGCCTTGCGGACGGCCTTGACGGCGGTGCGCAGACGCGAGCGCAGGCTGGAGTTGTGGGCGTTCGCGGCGACGGCCTGGCGCGCGCGCTTGCGAGCTTGTGCGGAATTTGCCATGTATCTCTTCCTGAATTCAGAATGCGCGCCCGGGGCGACGCAATAATTTGGGACGCAACAATTAAGTCACATCGTGCGACCCGGGATGTTTCGACAAACGAATCCTGGACGCGACTGTCCTTGCGAATCGGCGATTATACACACATGGCCGCGCCGGAGGCAAGGCCGATCCGCGACACTTGCGCCACGGCGCCCCCGCAGCCGGCAAACCGTGGCCGATCCGTATAATAAGCGCCACAATCGGCACCCCGGCGTGGCGCCGCGGCAACTTTGCGCGCGGCCGGGCGTCTGATCCGCCAGACAAGGCGCCCGGCTTGCCGGCGCCAGGCACCGCAGCTTCCCCCGACCGATACCTTGAACCTCCTCAAAGCGCTCGCCACCATCAGCGGCCTGACGATGCTCTCGCGCATCACGGGCCTGATGCGCGAAATCCTGATCGCCCGGGCCTTTGGCGCCTCGGACATGACCGACGCCTTCAACGTGGCGTTCCGCATCCCCAACCTGCTGCGCCGCATCTTTGGCGAGGGCGCGTTCTCGCAGGCGTTCGTGCCGATCCTGAACGAGTACCACGGCAAGCGCGGCGACGAGGAAACCCACCGGCTGATCGACGCCGTGGCCACGGTGATGGCCTGGGTGCTGGCGGCCGTGTCGCTGCTGGGCGTGGTGGCCGCGCCGATTGTCATGACCGTCGTGGCCACCGGCTTCCGGGGCGACGCCGAGACCTACGACGCCGCCGTATTCATGACGCGCGTCATGTTCCCGTACATCGGCCTGATCTCGATGGTGGCGCTGGCGTCGGGCGTGCTGAACACGTGGCGCAACTTTGCCGTGCCGGCCTTCACGCCGGTGCTGCTCAACGTCTGCCTGATCGTGGCGGCGCTGTGGGTCGGCCCGCACATGGCGCAGCCGATCTACGCGCAGGCGTGGGGCGTGCTGGTGGGCGGCGTGCTGCAACTGGCCATCCAGGTCCCGGCCATGCGGCGCCTGGGCGTGCTGCCGCGCGTGTCGCTGAACCTGCGTGCGGCGTGGTCCAACCCCGGCGCCCGGCGCGTGGCCCGGCAGATGGCGCCGGCGCTGCTGGCCGTGTCCGTGGCCCAGATCAGCCTGATCATCAATACGAATATCGCGTCGCGGCTGGCGGCGGGCAGCGTGTCGTACCTGACCTATGCCGACCGACTGATGGAATTCCCCACCGCCCTGCTGGGCGTGGCGCTGGGCACCATCCTGCTGCCCAGCCTGTCGCGCGCCAGCGCCAACGATGACCGCGAGGAATATTCGGGCCTGCTGGACTGGGGCCTGCGCCTGACCTTCCTGCTGGCCGTGCCGTGCGCGGTGGGCCTCTTCGTGTTCGGCACGCCGCTGACGTCGGTGCTGTTCAACTACGGGAAGTTCGACGCCCACGCCGTGGAAATGACGCGCCAGGCCGTGGCCACCTACGGCGTCGGGCTGCTGAGCCTCATCCTGATCAAGATCCTGACGCCTGGCTTCTATGCGCGGCAGGACATCCGCACGCCGGTCAAGATCGCGGTGCTGGTGCTGGTCATCACCCAGGTGTCGAACTTCGTGTTCGTGCCGATGTTCGCCCATGCGGGGCTGGCGCTGTCGATCAGCTTTGGTGCCACGGTCAACGCGCTGCTGCTGTTCTTCGGCCTGCGCCGGCGCGGCTTCTACCATCCCGCGCCGGGCTGGGGGCTGTTCCTGCTGCGGCTGGTGGCGGCCGTGCTGATCCTGTCGGGCATGCTGCTCTGGTTCTCGCGCAACTTCGACTGGGTGGGAATGGGCGCCACCCCCTGGCTGCGCATCGCGCTGATGGCGGCCTGCCTGGTACTTGCGGCGGCGGTCTACTTCGGTACACTGTGGCTCATGGGCCTGCGCTATGCGGCCTTCCGGCGCCGCGCCGGCTAGTCAGGAACATCGCCCCCATGACCTCCACGAAAGTCCTGGACTATTTCGCCAGCCTCGTGGCCGACGACGACGCCATCCCGCTGACGGAAACCGCGCTCGCGATCGCCCAGGACGCCTATCCGGACCTCGACCTGCAGGCCGAGCTTGCCGCGCTGGACGTGCTGGCGGTGCGCCTGAAGCGCCGGATTGCCGAGGGCACGCCGGCCATCCAGCGCCTGCGGCTGCTCAATCATTTCTTCTACCGCGACCTGGGCTTCGGGCCCAACGCGAACGACTACTACGACCCCGACAACTCCTACCTGAACGTGGTGCTCAAGCAGCGCCGCGGCATTCCCATCTCGCTGGCCGTGCTGTACATGGAACTGGGCCAGCAGATCGGCCTGCCGCTCAAGGGGGTGTCGTTCCCGAACCACTTTCTGGTGCGCATGACCATTCCGGCCGGCGAGGTCGTGCTCGACCCGCTGACCGGCGAGACGCTGTCCCGGGAGCAGTTGCAGGAAATGCTCGACCCGTGGCTGGAGCGCGAAGGCATCACCGGGTCCAACGAGGTACCGCTGGGATTGTTCCTGCAGGTGGCCGGCCACCGCGAGATCGTGGCGCGCATGCTGCGCAACCTGAAGGCGATCTACCTGCAGGAATCGCGCTGGCAGCGGCTGCTGGCGGTGCAGAACCGCCTGGTCATCCTGCTGCCCGATTCGATCGAGGAAGTGCGCGACCGGGGGCTGGCCTATGCCAACCTGGAGTGCTTCCGGCCGGCGCTGGAAGACCTGGAAGCCTATGTGCGGGCGCGGCCCGATGCGGCCGACACCACGCAGATCCGCGACCGCATGCCGGCCCTGCGGATGATGAGCCGCAGCCTGAGCTGACGGCCCACCGGTGAGCGCCCCACGGGCGCCCCGCGCTCAGGGCTTGCGGTCGGCCGGACGGCGGCGCGGGCCGCGCACCAGCTTCCAGAGCCCGCCCAGCACCAGCGGCACGATGGCCGCGCCGATCCCGGCCAGCACGATCAGGTTCAGGTACTGCTTGATGAACGGCAGGTTGCCGAAGAAGTAGCCGGCAAAGACCAGGCCGAACACCCACAGGGCGGCGCCCAGCACGTTGAAGAGCTGGAAGCGCGCGAACGTCATCTGCGACACCCCCGCCACGAACGGCGCAAACGTCCGCACGATCGGGATGAAACGCGCCATGACCAGCGTCTTGCCGCCGTGGCGCTCGTAGAAATCGTGCGTCTTGCGCAGCGCGTTCTGGTCCAGGAAGCGCCACTGGTGGTCAAACACCTTCGGCCCGATCCAGCTGCCGATGAAATAGTTGACGGTGTTGCCGATCACCGCGGCCGCGAACAGCAGGCCGCAGAGCATCCACTCGTTCATGGCCCCGGTGGCGCACATGGCCCCCGCGATGAACAGCAGCGAATCCCCGGGCAGGAACGGCACGACCACGAGGCCGGTTTCCGCGAACACGATGGCAAACAGGATGCCGTAGACCCAGACGCCATAGTCCAGGACGAACTGACCGAGGAATTTGTCGACATGCAGGATCATGTCGAACAGGTGCAATGCGGTATCCAAATTTGACCTCTCTCTCGTGAAGGCCCCCATCATACAAGAGCCATGAAACCGTTCCGGCCCCTGCCGGTCCGGAGTGCGCCGAAAAGGTGTCCGGCCGCACGTATAATCGCCCGCATGCCTGCCGACGCCGCCCTGCCCGAAGCCCGGGCCTCCCTCCGCACCACCCAGCCCGGCCGCCCGATCCGGCCGTTGCCCGATCAACTGATCAGCCAGATCGCCGCCGGCGAGGTGGTGGAGCGGCCCGCGTCGGTGGTCAAGGAACTGCTCGAAAACGCGCTCGACGCCGGCGCCACGCAACTGGGCATCCGGCTGGAGGAAGGCGGCGTGCGCCGCATCGTCATCACCGACAACGGCTGCGGCATTCCCGCCAGCGAACTGCCGGTGGCCCTGATGCGGCACGCCACCAGCAAGATTGCCTCGCTCGACGAGCTGGAATCGGTGCTGACGCTGGGCTTTCGCGGCGAGGCGCTGGCGTCCATCGCTTCCGTGTCGCACCTCGTGCTGACCAGCCGCACGGCCGGCGACGCCCATGCCACGCAGATCAGCGCCGATACCGGCCACGTGCAGCCCGCGTCCGGCGGGGTCGGCACGATGATCGACGTCCAGCACCTGTACTTCAACACGCCGGCGCGCAGAAAGTTCCTCAAGTCCGAGCAGACCGAGCTGGGCCATTGCCTGGAGATGATCCGCCGCGCGGCGCTGGCACGGCCCGACGTCACGATCTCGGTCCACCACAACGGCAAGCCGCTCGAACACTGGAACGCCGGCGACGTGGCCACGCGCACCGCCCAGGTGCTGGGCAGCGACTTCGCGCGCGCCCGGCTGGCGCTGGACGAAGGCGCCGACGCGCTGCACCTGTACGGCTTTGCCGGGCTGCCCACCGCGTCGCGCGGGCGGCCGGACCAGCAGTATTTCTTCGTCAACGGCCGCTTCGTGCGCGACAAGCTGCTGAACCACGCCGTGCGCAGCGCCTACCAGGACGTGCTGCACGGCGACCGCTTCCCGTCGTACGTGCTGTGCCTGGACCTGCCGCCCGAGCTGGTCGACGTCAACGTGCACCCGTCGAAGATCGAAGTGCGCTTCCGCGAATCGCGCGCGGTGCACCAGTTTGTCTACCACGCCGTGCAGCGCTGCCTGGCGCGCCAGGCCGGCGAACAGGGCGACAGCCTGCATTCCGATACCGGCGACGGTGCCGGGCTGGTGCCGATGCCGGCGGCACGTCCGGCCGGCGTGCCCGGCGCCGCGCCGCAGTGGATCAACTATTCGGCCGGCCGCCAGAGCGAGCTGGGCATCGCCCAGCCGCGCCAGGCGTACCTGGGCATGGTGCGCGAGGCTACCGCGCCGGCGTCCGGCGACACCGCGCGGGCCTGGCAGCCGTCCCCGCAGCCGCCGGCCTGGCTGGCCGATGCCCAGGCCGCCCGCGCCGACGAGCCGCCCGGCCTGCTGGACCGCCTGCCGTCGCGCGACGCCGGCCTGCCGGCCACGAACGATGACGATGCCGACGCCGACCATCCGCTCGGCTACGCCATCGCCCAGCTCCACGGTATCTACGTGCTGGCGCAGAACGCGCGCGGGCTGGTGCTGGTCGACATGCACGCGGCCCACGAACGCATTCTCTACGAGCAGATCAAGACCGGTCTCGACGCCCGCGACCTTGCGGTGCAGCCGCTGCTGATCCCGGTGACGCTGCCCGCCAGCCCGGTCGAGATCGGCGCCGCCGAGGAACATCAGGAAACGCTGCAGTTGCTGGGCTTCGACATCGCGCCGGTGTCGCCCACCACGCTGGCCGTGCGCGCGGTGCCGGCGCTGCTGAAGCAGGCCGACGCCGAGGCGCTGGCGCGCGACGTGCTGCGCGACCTGCAATCGTTCGGCGGCTCGCGCGTGCTGGCCGAGCGCCGCAACGAACTGCTGGCCACGCTGGCGTGCCACAGCGCCGTGCGCGCCAACCGCAAGCTCACGGTCGAGGAAATGAACGCGCTGCTGCGCCAGATGGAGCAGACCGAGCGCGCCGACCAGTGCAACCATGGCCGTCCCACCTGGGTCCAGTTGACCGTGACCGAACTCGACCGCCTGTTCCTGCGCGGCCAGTAACCTGCCTGCAAGATGTCCGCGCAGTCTTCCACTCACCCGCCCGTCGTCTGCCTGCTGGGTCCCACCGCCTCGGGCAAGACCGCGGCGGCGCTGGCCCTGGCCGCGCGCCGGCCCGTGGAGATCATCAGCCTCGATTCGGCGCTGGTCTATCGCGGCATGGATATCGGCACGGCCAAGCCGACGCCCGGCGAACTGGCCAGCGTGCCGCACCACCTGATTGACATCATCGACCCGCTCGACAGCTACTCGGCCGCGCAATTCGTGACCGATGCCGAGCGGCTGGTGGACGATATTCGCGCGCGCGGGCGCACGCCGCTGATCGTGGGCGGCACGATGCTCTACTACAAGGCGCTGACGCAGGGGCTGAACGACCTGCCGCAGGCCGACCCGGCCCTGCGCGCCGAGCTGGACGCGCTGGCGGCCGCGCGCGGCTGGCCGGCGCTGCATGCGATGCTGGCCGAGGTGGACCCGGTGACCGCCGCCCGCCTGGCGCCGAACGATGCGCAGCGCATCCAGCGCGCGCTCGAAATCTTCCGCCTGAGCGGCCAGCCGATGTCGGCGCTGCTGGCCCGCCAGGCCGATGCCCGCACGTTCGCCGGCGCCGCCGACGCGCGCTACCGGGTGATCGCGCTGGAGCCATCGGACCGCGCCGTGCTGCACGCGCGCATCGCCGCCCGCTTCGACGCCATGCTCGAAGGCGGCCTGCTGGACGAGGTCAAGGCCCTGCGCGCGCGCGGCGACCTGCACCTGGGCCTGCCGTCGATGCGGTGCGTCGGGTATCGGCAGGTCTGGGAGTATCTGGATGGCGACTGCGACTTCGCCAGCATGCGCGAGCGCGGCATCGCCGCCACGCGCCAACTCTGCAAACGCCAGTTGACGTGGCTGCGCAGCACGCCCGAGCGCGTGTCCGTCGATGCGCTGGCGCCCGACTACGTCGCCCAGGTGGCCCGCGCCGCGGGCTGGTGATCGCGCCAGAGCTGGACGATAATCGGCGTTCACTTTTTCAAGCGCCGATGCTCGGCACGCCCCGCCATGACCCCGTACTCGATCCGCCCCGCCACGCCCGCCGACAGCGCCACGCTGTTCCGCCTGATCTCCGACCTGGCCGAATACGAAAAGCTGACCCATCTGGTGGAAGCCACGCCGCAGAAGATCGAAGCCGCGCTGTTTGGCGCCCGGCCCCACGCGGAAGCGGTACTCGTGGAAGTCGACCAGGATGGCGCCCCGCGCGCCGTGGGCTTTGCGCTGTTCTTCCACAATTTCTCGACCTTTCTGGCCAAGCCGGGGCTCTACCTGGAAGACCTGTTCGTGGAACCGGCCTGGCGCGGCCACGGGCTCGGCAAGGCCCTGCTCAAGCATCTGGCGGCATTGGCCGTGGCGCGCGACTGCGGCCGCTTCGAATGGTCGGTGCTCGACTGGAACCAGCCGTCGATCGACTTCTACCGCGCCATGGGCGCCGACGTGATGCCGGACTGGCGGATCTGCCGGGTAACGGGGGAAGCGTTGCGGGAGCTGGGGGCGGCGTAGGAAAGCCGCGGAGGGAGGTTTCTCCCCTCTCCCGCCATGCGGGCGAGGGGAGCACTACACCGGTGGGGCGTTACACCACCACCGTCTGGGCCTGGCCTTCGGCGCGTTCCTGGATCTCGCCGATCTGCCACACGGCTTCGCCGGCGGCCTGCAGGTGGCGGATGGCGCGTTCGGCGTCTTCCTTGCCGACGATCACCACCATGCCGATGCCGCAGTTGAACACGCGGTGCATTTCGGCGTCGGCCACGTTGCCCTGGGCCTGCAGCCACTGGAACAGCGGCGGCAGCGTCCAGGCGTCCTTCTGGATCACGGCGGTCAGGTTGTCGGCCAGCACGCGCGGCACGTTCTCGGTCAGGCCGCCGCCGGTAATGTGGGCCATGCCCTTGACCGGCAGCGTCTCGATCAGCGACAGCAGCGGCTTCACGTAGATGCGCGTGGGCGCCATGATGGCGTCCTGCAGGCGCTGGCCGTGGAAATCGGCATTCAGGTCCGGCTTGGCCACCTCGATGATCTTGCGCACCAGCGAGTAACCGTTCGAGTGCGCGCCCGACGAGGCCAGGCCCAGCACCACGTCGCCCGGGCGGATCGTCGTGCCGTCGATGATCTTCTTCTTTTCCACCGCGCCGACCGCAAAACCGGCCAGGTCGTACTCGCCGTCCGGGTACATCGACGGCATCTCGGCGGTCTCGCCGCCGATCAGCGCGCAACCGGCCAGTTCGCAGCCGTGGGCGATGCCCTGTATGACCGTCGCGGCGGTGTCCACGTCCAGCTTGCCGCAGGCGAAGTAGTCGAGGAAGAACAGCGGCTCGGCACCCTGCACCAGGATGTCGTTCACACTCATCGCCACGAGGTCCTGGCCCACGGTGTCGTGGCGGTTCAACTGGAACGCCAGCTTGAGCTTGGTGCCCACGCCGTCCGTGCCGGAGACCAGCACCGGCTCCTGGAACTTCTTCGACAGCTCGAACAGGGCGCCGAAACCGCCGATGCCCGCCATCACGCCTTCGCGCATGGTGCGCTTGGCAAACGGCTTGATGCGGTCGACCAGGGCGTCGCCGGCATCGATGTCAACACCGGCATCGCGGTAGGAAAGGCCTGCCTGGCCGGCGGTCGGGGATGCGCTCATGAGAACCTGCTTGTCTTTGAGGAGGGTGAAGTGTGGAATCCGCCGCTTTTTGACGCGCTTCCCGGACCGTTGGGGACAATCGGACGCGGGGCGCGGGCGCGACTCCAGTAAAATCGCGATTTTAACGGATACAGGCTCCCGGCGACCAGTAGGCGGGCGCATCGGCCTGCTAGCGCACCCGCATCGCGCAAGTTACGGATTCGTCATGTCACCGCGTCAAAGTCACAAGCAGCTATCTCTCGAACTGGGCAGCCCGCCCCCTTCGACGTTCGAGAATTTTTTCGTGGCTGCCAACCGCGAGCCCGTGCAGCGGCTGAAGGAACTGCCCGGCCAGGTGGCACGCGAGCAGGCCAACGACCGGCTGGTCTACCTGTGGGGCGACATGGGCTCGGGCCGCACGCACCTGCTGCACGCGGTCTGCGACGGCGCCATCCACGCGGGACTGAACTGCCGCTACCTGAGCCCGCACCACGCACTGGCCGACTTCATCTTCGATCCAGCCTGCCAGGTCTACACGGTCGACAACGTGGAGCTGCTGGACGAGGCGCGCCAGATTGCCGTGTTTTCGCTGTACAACGAAGTGCGCGCCCATGTGCGCTGCGCGCTGATTGTGGCGGGCGGCCTGGCGCCGCGCGCGATGCCAGTACGTGAAGACCTGCGCACACGGCTGGGCTGGGGGCTTGTCTACCAGCTCCAGCCGCTGTCCGACGAGGACAAGATGGCCGCGCTGGTGCAGGCCGCCAGAGAACGCGGGCTGCAGCTATCGCCCGAAATCCCGCACTGGCTGGTCACGCGCCATTACCGCGACATGCCGAGCCTGATGGCCCTGCTGGACGCGCTGGACATGTATGCGCTGGAGCGCAAGCGGGCCGTGACGCTGCCGTTGCTGCGCGAAATGTTCGCCGAATTCCGGGAGTAGCCGACCCGCCCCCCATCCGCGGGGCCGGCCACGCGCCGCCCCACCCCCGCCCGGGCCAGGCCGACCGCCCGCGGCACCTTAATGTAAAATCGCGCCCCATGAATCTGGCACTGTTTGACCTCGACCACACCCTGATCCCGACCGATAGCGACCACGAATGGGGCCGCTTCCTGGTCCGCATGGGCGTCGTCGACGAGGAATCGTATCGTCGCAAGAACGACGAGTTCTACAGCCAATACAAGGCTGGGACGCTCAATATCCAGGAATTCCTGCGCTTCGCGCTGGCCCCGCTGGCGGCCAACCCGCGCGACCGCCTGGACCAGTGGCGCGTGCGCTTCATGCACGAGGTCATCGAGCCCGTCATCACGCCGCAGGCCAAGGCGCTGGTGTACAAGCACCTGGAAGCCGGCGACCTGTGCGCCGTGGTCACCGCCACCAACAGCTTCGTCACCGCCCCCATCGCGCAGGCATTCGGCATCAAGCACCTGATCGCCACCGACCCGGAGACCGTCGACGGCAAGCCCGAGAGCGCCTTCACCGGCGAGGTCATGGGCGTGCCGAGCTTCCGCGAGGGCAAGATCACCCGCGTGGAAAGCTGGCTCAAGAGCCTGGGCGCGAAGTGGGACGACTTCGGCACCACCACGTTCTACAGCGATTCGGCCAACGACCTGCCGCTGCTCGAAAAAGTCAGCGAGCCGATCGCCGCCAACCCCGACGACCGCCTGCGCAACCACGCGGCCGCCGCCGGCTGGCGCATCATGGACCTGTTCTGACGTGATCAAGAAGCTCATCACCCGGCTGCTCGGCAAGCCGGGGCCGAAACAGCGCCGCACCGGCCGCGCCCACATGCCGAACATCGTCGGCGTCGACGAACACCGCATCGATCCGTCCCTGATCTCGCGCAACGCCGTCAAGGTGACGTCCACGCTCCAGCAGGCCGGCTACCAGGCCTTCATCGTGGGCGGCGCCGTGCGCGACCTGCTGCTCGGCATCAAGCCGAAGGACTTCGACGTGGCCACCAACGCCACGCCAGAGCAGGTGCAGGCCCTGTTCCGCCGCTCGCGCATCATCGGCCGGCGGTTCCAGATCGTCCACGTGACGTTCTACGGCGGCCGCGAGCAGGAAATCATCGAAGTCTCCACGTTCCGCGCGCTGGTCGACGCCGTGGCCAGCGAGACGCTGCCCGAGGGCCGCCGCCTGAAGCGCGCGGAGCTGGACAGCAAGACGCATGCGATCGACGCCAGCGGCCGCGTGCTGCGCGACAACGTCTGGGGCTCGCAGGCGGAGGACGCCGAGCGCCGCGACTTCACGATCAACGCGATGTACTACGATCCGGCCGCCCAGACCGTGCATGACTACCATCACGGCATGGAAGACATCCGCGCGAAGACGCTGCGGATGATCGGCGACCCCGTCACCCGCTACCGCGAAGACCCGGTGCGCATGCTGCGCGTGGTGCGCTTTGCGGCCAAGACCGGCTTTGGCATCGACGAGGCCACGCGCCTGCCGATCGGCGAGCTGGCGCCGCTGATCCACAACGTGCCCAGCGCGCGGCTGTTCGACGAGATGCTGAAGCTGCTGATGTCCGGCCACGCCTGGGCGTCGCTGCAGGAACTGCGCAAGGCCGGCCTGCACAAGGGCCTGCTGCCGCTGCTGGACGTGGCGATCGAGCAGCCGATGGGCCAGCGCTTCGTGCAGCTTGCGCTCGACAACACAGACCGCCGCGTGCAGGCGGGCAAGCCGGTATCGCCGGGCTTCCTGTTCGCGTCGCTGCTGTGGCACCACGTGCTGCAGCGCTGGACCAAGCTGCGCGAAGGCGGCGAGCACCCGATCGCCGCGCTGAACACGGCCATGGACATGGTGCTGGAAAAGCAGACCGGCCAGCTGGCCATCCAGCGCCGCTTTGTCACCGATATGCGCGACATCTGGGGCATGCAGCCGCGCTTTGAAAAGCGCGTGGGCCGCATGCCGTACCGGCTGCTGGAATCGCCGCGCTTCCGCGCGGGCTACGACTTCCTGCAACTGCGCTGCCAGGCGGGCGAACAGCCGGCCGAGCTGGGCCAATGGTGGACGGACTTCCAGAACGCCCATCCCGAGGAACGCGAGACGCTGATCGACGCCGTACGGCCCGCGCGCGGCAAGTCCGGCAAGGGCGGCGCACGCGGCGGCGATACCGCCCATGAAGGTGCCGAAGGTGGCGCGGACGCCGGCGACGAAGGCGGCGCGGAGTTCGCCGGCGGCCCCGAGGGCGACGCCCCGGCACGCAAGCGGCGCCGCCGGCGCGGTCCGCGGAAATCGGATAAAGTGTCTTCCCGCAGCGAGGCGGATGCCGCCGACCGGACCGATGGAGGTCAGTCCGAGCCGGATCCCCGCCGCGCCCAGCCGGAGGAATAACATGACGCTCGCCTTCATCGGCATCGGCGCCAATCTTGGCGATGCGCGCCAGGCATTGAAGGACGCGATCGTGTGCCTGGCCCAGCAGGTCGGCATCACGGTCGTGGCCCGGTCTTCGTTCTATCGCACCGCGCCGGTCGACGCGACGGGCGACGACTACTTCAACGCCGTGGTGAAGATCGAGACGTCGTTTACCGCGCCGCAGCTGCTGCGCATCTGCCACCACATCGAAGACCAGTTCGGCCGCGAGCGGCCGTTCCAGAACGCCCCGCGCACGCTGGACCTGGACCTGCTGCTGTTCGGCGCCGATGCCATCAACACCGAGACGCTGACCGTGCCGCACCCGCGCATCACCGAGCGCGCGTTCGTGCTGGTGCCGCTGCTGGAACTGGACCCGGCGCTGGAGATTCCCGGCCACGGCCGCGCGGCCGGCTACCTGCCCGGCGTGCAGGGCCAGCGCATCGAGAAGCTTTCCTCATGCAAGTGCACCCGCTTGCAGGAAGGCAACGCGCCGACCTGAGCGCGACGGAGCATCCCGGCCATGCTCGATCACCTGCGCCGCATCGTCATCGAAGGCCCCGTCGGCTCCGGCAAATCGGCGCTGGCCCAGCGGCTGGCGCAATACCTGCGGGCCGGCGAACTGCCCGACGGCGCCCGCCACAATCCCTTCCTGGAACGCTTCTACCGTGAACCGGCGCGCTACGCGCTGCCGATGCAGCTGGCGTGCCTGAACCAGCGTGCCACGCAGTTGCAGCAGTGGCAGGCGGCGATGCTGGCCGGCCATCGGATGATCACCAACTTCGTAGCCCCGCGCGACCGGCTCTACGCCGCGCTGACGCTGGAGCCCGACGAACTCGCGCTCTACGATGCGCTGGCCGCCCGGCTGGCGCTGCCCGCGCAGCGCGTGGACCTGGTGATCCTGCTGCAGGCCACGCCATCGCTGCTGCGCGAGCGCATCCTGCGGCGCGGGCTGCCGGGCGAAACCGCCATCGACGAGTCGTACCTGCAGCGCCTGCACGACGCCTATGGCGAGCTGTTCCACCGCTACGACGACGCGCCGGTGCTGATCGTCGATACCGCGCATTTCAATCCGGTGGACAACGACGGCGATTTCCGTACACTACTGTCGCGCATCGAGACCATGCGGGGCCGCAAGGCTTTCCTGAATCTCGCCGCGCCCTGAGTCTGCTCCACCCGCCGCTGCAAAGACGCGCCTAAGGCCCCCGGCAGCACGACACGATAACGACAACGGCCGCCGCCGGGGCGTATCCGGCGCTCCACGGCCGCCACTCCTACGGGCACCGCCATGAGTTACCTCCTCGATCCCTCCCGCAAGACCGTCACGATCCCCCGGCTGCAGGCCATGCGCGACGCGGGCGACAAGATCGCCATGCTGACCGCCTACGACTCCAGCTTCGCCGCGCTGCTCGACTACTGCGGCGTGGAGATGATCCTGGTCGGCGATTCGCTGGGCAACGTGATGCAGGGCCAGCAGACCACGCTGCCCGTCACGCTGGAGCACATGGCCTACCACACCGAATGCGTGGCGCGCGGCAACCAGACCGCGCTGCTGGTGACGGACCTGCCGTTCGGCACCTATCCCACGCCCGAGAAGGCGTTCGAGAGCGCCGCCACGCTGATGCGCGCCGGCGCGCAGATGGTCAAGCTCGAAGGCGGCGAATGGCTGGCGCCCATCGTGAAGTTCCTGGTCGAGCGCAGCATCCCGGTCTGCGCCCACATCGGCCTGACGCCGCAGTCCGTGCACGCGTTCGGCGGCTTCAAGGTGCAGGGCAAGACCGAGGCCGGCGCCGCGCAACTGAAGCGCGACGCGCAAGCCCTGGAAGCGGCCGGCGCGCAGGTCATCCTGATGGAAGCCGTCCCCGCCAAGCTGGCCGGCGAAGTCACCGCGCTGCTGAAAGTGCCCACCATCGGCATCGGCGCCGGCGTGGACTGCTCGGGCCAGGTGCTGGTGCTGCAGGACATGCTGAACATCTACCCCGGCCGCAAGGCCAAGTTCGTCCGCAACTTCATGGAAGGCCAGACCTCGATCGAGGCCGCCGTACGGGCCTACGTGACCGCCGTGAAGGACAGCAGCTTCCCGGCGGAAGAACACACGTTTTCGGCTTGAGCGACGGCTCCGGCCAGCCGTGATGGCTCGCTTGGTTGGCTTCCCTCTCCCGCGCGCGTGGAGTAAGCCGGGCGCAAACGTAATGCCGTAGCTTGGTTTGGCTCCCCTCTCACGCCTGCGGGAGAAGGGTCGGGGGTGAGGGCCGGCGCTTGCACGACCATACGGGCGTCTCGCAGGTTGAGCCGCTGGCCCTCTCCCCCGACCCCTCTCCCGCGCGCGGGAGAGGGGAGAAAACCGCGGGCTACGGCACGGGTAATGCCGGGGGTGCTCCCATCTCCCGCGCCCGTGAAGCAAGCCGGGCGCAAGCGTAATGCGGTAGCTTGGTTTGGCTCCCCTCTCCCGCCTGCGGGAGAGGGGCTGGGGGTGAGGGCCGGCGCTTGCACGACCAGACGGGCGTCTCGCGGCCTGACCCTCTGGCCCTCTCCCCCGACCCCTCTCCCGCGCGCGGGAGAGGGGAGAAAACCACGGGCTACGACACGGGTAACCGGGGGCGTTGCTCCCATCTCCCCCGCACGTGGAGTAAGCCGGGCGCAAACGTAATGCCGTAGCTTGGTTTGGCTCCCCTCTCTCGCCTGCGGGAGAGGGGCTGGGGGTGAGGGCCGGCGCTTGAACGACCAGACGGGCGTCTCGCAGGTTGAGCCGCTGGCCCTCTCCCCCGACCCCTCTCCCGCGCGCGGGAGATAGGAGAAAACCGCGCGGAGCTACACGCCTCGTCAATCCCGCTGCCGCCGCACCCTCACCCGCATCACGCCGCGCAGTGCATTGCCGATGACTACCGACTCGGCGCGCAGCACCATGTCCCGTGTCACCGGCGCCTCTTTCACCGGGCCGTCGATTGCCGCATCTCCTTCCTCGATCACCACGGCCCGCATCACGCCGGGCAGGATATCGGCCGACAGCGGCGGGGTCAGCCATTGCCCGTCGACCTTGACGAACACCGACGAGCGCCCGCCTTCCAGCAGTTCGCCGCGTGTGTTGAAGAACAGGCGGTCGAATGCGCCGGCCTGCTCGGCGGCCTGCCAGCCCTGGTCGAAGGTGGCGCGTGCGCTGTGCTTGTGGCGCCGCAGCGGATCTGCCACCGGCAGCGGCGTGTCCCCCAGTTCGACGGCCACCTCGCCCGCCGGCAGCGGGGCCAGCGCGCCGCTGGCGAACGTGACCGCGCCCTGCTTGTCGATTGCCATCCGCAGACGCCAGTCGCCATCGCCAAGCCGGCCCGCTTCGGCCTGCAGCGCCGCGCGCACGGCCGGCAGGTCGATGGCGAAGCCGAACGCGTGGCACGAGCCCGCGATGCGGGCCAGGTGCCGCTCGCGGTGCCGGACCACCCCGTCGCGCGCGTGCATGGTCTCGAATAGCGTGAAGCCCGGATCGTGAGCCGTCAGGAAGCGCGCCTTCCAGCCGCACTCGGCGAATTCGTCGTCGGCCACGCTGTCGTGGACGATGCCGCCGCCCACGCCCATTTCGCCGCGCCGCAGGCCGTCGTCGGCCACCGGCCCCAGCACCAGCGTGCGGATGGCGACGGACAGCCCGAACGCGCCCAGCGTCTGCGCATCGCGCGGGGCGTCGAGCCAGCCGATGGCGCCGGTGTAGAGTCCGCGCGGCGCCGTCTCCAGTTCGGCGATGATCTGCATGGTCCGCCGCTTCGGCGCGCCGGTGATCGACCCGCACGGAAACAGCGCCTGCATGGTCGCCCCGAACGACGTGGCCGGCCGCGCGGTGGCGGTGACCGTCGACGTCATCTGCAGCACCCGGCCGAACGGTTCGACGATGAAGCGCGCCGGCACCTGGACGCTGCCCGGCACGGCCAGCCGCCCGAGGTCGTTGCGGAGCAGGTCGACGATCATCACGTTCTCGGCCCGGTTCTTCGGATCGGCGGCCAGCACCCTTGCCGACCGGGCGTCGGCGTCGGCATCGCCGGTGCGCGGGGCCGTGCCCTTCATCGGCCGGGCCACCAGATGCCCGTCGCCATCGTGCGCGACGAACAGTTCCGGCGACAGCGACAGCACCCAGCCATCGCCGGGCAGCCGGGCCAGCGCGCCGAACGGCACCGGCTGGGCCGCGCGCAGCGCCGCGTAGAACGCCACCGGGTCGCCGAACGCCTGGAAGCGCAGCCGCTGCGTGAAGTTGACCTGGTAGGTGTCGCCGGCCGCGATATAGGCGTGGATGCGGGCGATGGCGTCGGCGTACTGCTGGCGCGACAGGTTGGCGGCCACGCCGAGCACGCCGGCCGGGCCGGGCTGGCGGCGCGCGTCCAGCCAGGCCGCCACCGCGCCGGCGTCGAGCCGCGCCAGCGACCGGAACCACATCAGCCGCAGCGCGCCATCGTGGAACGGCAGCGCCGTGTCGACGTGCACCGGCGCGTCGACCAGATGGCCGCCGTACTCGTAGGGCGCGAACAGCGCGGCGTGCAGGCCGGCCTGCCAGCCCTGCGCCAGCAGCGCGTCCAGCGTGGCGGGGTCGGTGCCGGCCGGCAGCACGTCCTGGCGCGCGAAGCCGGTGTACAGGCGCGACGCGGCCACGCCGGGCGCGTGGGCGTCATCGAGAAGGACGAAAGGATCGGAAAAGTCGGACAAGGCGCGGGCGTGGTGGGTTGTGCGGCGGCGGGCGGGCCATCCTGCACCAACCATACATAAAAAAACCGGCCACGTTGCGCACGTAGCCGGTTTCAGTTTCCAGCCGCCGCCGGATCAGCTGAAGAAGCTCTTCACCTTGTCCAGCCAGGATTGCTCCTGCGGGCTGTGGCGCGAGCCGCCTTCGTGAACCGAGCGGTCGAACTGGCGCAGCAGTTCCTTCTGGGCGTCGGTCAGCTTGACCGGCGTCTCAACGAGCACATGGACGTAGAGGTCGCCAGGATAGCCCGAGCGCACGCCCTTGATGCCCTTGCCGCGCAGCCGGAACGTCTTGCCGGCCTGCGTGCCCTCGGGCACCGGGAAGCTGGCCTTGCCGCCCAGCGTCGGCACTTCCAGCTCGCCGCCCAGCGCCGCCGTGGCGAACGAGATCGGCATCTGGCAGTGCAGGTCGTCGCCGTCGCGCTCGAACACCTCGTGCGGCTTGATGTGCACTTCGACGTAGAGATCGCCCGGCGGCCCGCCGTTGATGCCCGGCTCGCCGTTGCCCGACGAGCGGATGCGCATGCCTTCGTCGATCCCGGCCGGGATCTTGACCTCCAGCGTCTTCTGCGACTTCAGCTTGCCCTGGCCGTGGCACTTGGTGCACGGCTTGGGGATGAACTTGCCGCTGCCGTGGCACTTCGGGCAGGTCTGCTGCATCGTGAAGAAGCCCTGCGACACGCGCACCTGGCCGATGCCGTTGCAGGTCGGGCAGGTTTCCACCGACGACCCCGGCTCGGCGCCCTTGCCGTGGCAGTGGTCGCAGTCGTCCCAGTGCGGCACGCGGATCTGCGCCTCGTGGCCGTGCGCGGCCTGCTCCAGCGAGATTTCCATGCTGTAGCGCAGGTCGGCGCCGCGATACGCCTGCGGGCCGTTGCCCCGGCGGCCACCGGCGGCCGCCTGGCCGAAGATGTCGCCGAAGATGTCGCCGAATGCCTCGGCAAAGCCGCCGCCGCCAAACCCGCCGGCACCAAATCCGCCGGCCATGTTCGGGTCCACGCCGGCGTGGCCATACTGGTCGTAGGCCGCCTTCTTCTCGGGGTCGGAAAGCATCTCGTAGGCTTCCTTGACCTCCTTGAATTTTTCCTCGGCTTCCTTGTTGTCCGGATTGCGGTCCGGATGGAATTTCATCGCGAGCTTGCGATAAGCCTTCTTGATCTCGTCGTCGCTCGCGTTCTTGCCTACCCCGAGCACTTCGTAGTAGTCACGTTTTGCCATGGTGGCTCATACCTGATTGGCCCGGCGGGTCTGGAAAAACCCCGCCGCGCGATAAGCAAAAAAGCCGAGCGCGGTGTCCGACCGTGGTTTGCACCGCAAGTCAGACCACCGTCGCCCGGCGTGGGGGGCGGGCGGCGGCGCCGGCATCACCTGGCGCCGCCGCCCCCGTCCCGCTTACTTCTTGTCGTTCACTTCCTTGAATTCGGCATCCACGACGTTGTCGTCCTGCGGCTGGGCCTGCTGCTGCGCGCCCGCGCCACCGGCCGCGCCCGCGGCGCCGGCTTCGCCAGCCTTGGCCTGCATCTCGGCGTAGACCTTCTCGCCCAGCTTCTGGCTGGCTTCGGACAGCGCCGCCACCTTGGCGTCGATCTCGGCCTTGTCGCCGCCGCGTGCGGCGTCTTCCAGTTCCTTGATCGCCGTTTCGATCTTTTCCTTCTCACCGGCCTCCAGCTTGTCGCCATGCTCGGTCACGGCCTTGCGGGTCGAGTGGATCAGCGCGTCGGCCTGGTTGCGGGCGTCAGCCAGCTCGCGGGCCTTCTTGTCTTCCTCGGCGTTGGCCTCGGCGTCCTTGACCATGCGCTGGATCTCGTCTTCCGACAGGCCCGAGTTCGCCTTGATCGTGATGCGGTTTTCCTTGCCGGTGGCCTTGTCCTTGGCGCCCACGTGCAGGATGCCGTTCGCGTCGATGTCGAACGAGACCTCGATCTGCGGCGTGCCGCGCGGCGACGGCGGAATGCCTTCCAGGTTGAATTCGCCCAGCAGCTTGTTGCCGCTGGCCATCTCGCGCTCGCCCTGGAACACCTTGATCGTCACGGCCGGCTGGTTGTCGTCGGCGGTGGAGAACACCTGGGCATGCTTGGTCGGGATGGTCGTGTTCTTGCTGATCATCTTGGTCATCACGCCGCCCAGCGTCTCGATGCCCAGCGACAGCGGCGTCACGTCCAGCAGCAGCACGTCGGTACGGTCGCCCGACAGCACCGAGCCCTGGATGGCGGCACCCACGGCCACGGCTTCGTCCGGGTTCACGTCCTTGCGGGCTTCCTTGCCGAAGAACTCGCGCACCTGCTCCTGCACCTTGGGCATGCGGGTCATGCCGCCCACCAGGATCACGTCGTCGATGTCGCTGACCTTGACGCCGGCGTCCTTGATCGCGGTGCGGCACGGGTCGATCGTGCGCGAGATCAGGTCTTCCACCAGCGCTTCGAGCTTGGCGCGCGTGATCTTCAGGTTCAGGTGCTTCGGGCCCGAGGCGTCGGCCGTGATGTACGGCAGGTTGATCTCGGTCTGCTGCGAGCTCGACAGCTCGATCTTGGCCTTCTCGGCCGCTTCCTTCAGGCGCTGCAGGGCCAGCACGTCCTTCGACAGGTCGACGCCCTGTTCCTTCTTGAACTCGCCGATGATGTAGTCGATGATCCGCTGGTCGAAGTCCTCGCCGCCCAGGAACGTGTCGCCGTTGGTCGACAGCACCTCGAACTGCTTCTCGCCGTCCACGTCGGCGATCTCGATGATCGAGATGTCGAACGTGCCGCCGCCCAGGTCATAGACGGCGATCTTGCGGTCGCCCTTCTCGTTCTTGTCCATGCCGAACGCCAGCGCGGCCGCGGTCGGCTCGTTGATGATGCGCTTGACGTCCAGGCCGGCGATGCGGCCGGCATCCTTGGTGGCCTGACGCTGGGAATCATTGAAGTACGCCGGCACCGTGATCACGGCCTCGGTCACCGGCTCGCCCAGGTAGTCCTCGGCGGTCTTCTTCATCTTGCGCAGCACTTCGGCGGACACCTGCGGCGGGGCCAGCTTCTGGTCGCGCACACCCACCCATGCGTCGCCGTTGTCGGCCTTGACGATGGCGTACGGCATCAGGCCGATGTCCTTCTGGACTTCCTTTTCCTCGAACTTGCGGCCGATCAGGCGCTTCACGGCGTACAGCGTGTTGCGCGGGTTCGTGACGGCCTGGCGCTTGGCGGGCGCGCCCACCAGGATCTCGCCGTCTTCCATGTAGGCGATGATCGACGGCGTCGTGCGGGCGCCTTCCGAGTTCTCGATGACCTTCGGCGTGTTGCCTTCCAGCACCGACACGCAGCTATTGGTGGTACCGAGGTCGATACCGATGATCTTACCCATAGTGTTCTCTCCTTATTCGCCCTGTCTCTCATCAGGGGCTTGCATACTCGACTGAGGGCGAAATGTGGCCGTCCCGGGCCATTTCAAGGGCGAAATCGGCAATGCCGAGTAAATTTCTCGGTTTTTGGCCGTCTGCGCCCGCCTTCGGACGAATGTTACGTATAAATTACTTTTCGGGGTGCCGGGTGCGCTGCCAGAGCACGTCGCTGCCGCCGCCCGCGCGGTTCAGCACGCGGGCCAGCACGAACAGCAGGTCCGAGAGCCGGTTCAGGTACTGACGCGGCGCCTCGTTGAGCGCTTCGGCGGCGCCCAGCTCCACCAGCGACCGCTCGGCGCGGCGCGCCACGGTGCGGCAGACGTGGGCCTGGGCGGCGGCACGGCTGCCGCCGGGCAGAATGAACTCGGCCAGCCGCGGCAGGCTGGCGTTGTAGTGGTCCAGCCAGGCGTCGAGCTGGGCCACCTGGGGCGGCTGGAGCAGCGTGTAGCCGGGGATCGACAGCTCGCCGCCCAGGTCGAACAGGTCGTGCTGGATATGGAGCAGCGCGTCGCGCACGTCGTCGGGCAGGCCCGGCTCGGTCAGCAGCAGGCCGAGATGGGAATTCAGCTCGTCGACGTCGCCGATGGCGGCGATGCGCAGGCTGTTCTTGCCCACGCGGCTGCCGTCGCCCAGGCCGGTGGTGCCGGCGTCGCCGGTGCGCGTGGCAATCTTGGACAGGCGGTTGCCCATGCCGGTCTCCTTGGTCAATGAGGGTGTGTCCGGGGCCGATCGGCCCGGTCAAGCGGCGCAATTATGGCCTGCTTCCGGCTCGGGCTGGCCGTTTATCGGCCCGGTGACGGCAAAAGCCCACCGATCCGGGGGCGCGCGCGGCGTAGGCCGGTCGTAGAATAGCGGCATTCGACTGCATACAGCGCCATACGGCCCGCCCGGAGACCCGCATGAACCACCCCACCCCTGCCGCCGCCCTGGCGCGCCGTCTGTTCCCGTCCGCGCTGGCCGACGCCCTGTCGGCCCGCTTTGCCGAGCGGTTCTCCACCTCGGCCGGCGTGCGCGACCATCACGGCCGCGACGAGTCGCCGTTTCCGCCCGCGCTGCCTGACGCCGTGGTCTTTGCCCACACCACCGAGGAAGTGGCCGACGTGGCGCGGCTGTGCAACGCCCACGGCGTGCCGCTGATTCCCTACGGCGCCGGGTCGTCGCTGGAAGGCCACCTGCTGGCTGTGGCCGGCGGCGTCAGCCTGGACTTGTCCCAGATGAACCGCGTGCTGGCCGTGCACCCCGAGGACCTGACCGTCACGGTCCAGCCCGGCGTGACGCGCAAGCAGCTCAACCAGGAGATCAAGGACACCGGGCTGTTCTTCCCGATCGATCCGGGCGCCGATGCGTCGCTGGGCGGCATGTGCGCCACCCGGGCATCGGGCACCAACGCCGTGCGCTACGGCACCATGCGCGAGAACGTGCTGGCGCTGACCGTGGTGACGGCCGACGGCCGCGTGATCCGCACCGGCACCCAGGCGCGCAAGTCGTCGGCCGGCTACGACCTGACGCGCCTGTTCATCGGCAGCGAGGGCACGCTGGGCATCATCACCGAGGTCACCGTGCGCCTGTACCCGCAGCCGGAGGCCATCTCGGCGGCCGTCTGCGCGTTCCCGAGCATGGGCGACGCCGTGCGCGCGACCATCCAGACCATCCAGCTTGGCGTGCCGGTGGCCCGCGTGGAGTTTGTCGATGCGCTGGCCATCCGCGCGATCAACCGGCACGACAACCTGACGCTGCCCGAAACCCCGCACCTGTTCTTCGAATTCCACGGCACCGAGGCAGGCGTGCGCGAGCAGGCCGAGACCGTGCAGGAAATCGTCGCCGAGCACGGCGGCCAGGGCTTCGAATGGGCCACCCGCCCCGAAGACCGCTCGCGGCTCTGGAACGCGCGCCACACGGCCTACTTCGCCATGCTGCAGCTCAAGCCGGGCTGCCGCGCGGTAACCACCGACGTCTGCGTGCCGATCTCGCGCCTGGCCGACTGCGTGACCGAGACCGAGCGCGACCTGAACGCGTCGTCGCTGCCCTGCCCCATCGTCGGCCACGTCGGCGACGGCAATTTCCACGTGGCGATCCTGGTGGACACGGCCCGGCCCGAGGAAATGGCCGAGGCCGAGGCGATCAACCGCCGCATCGTCGAACGGGCGCTGTCGATGGGCGGCACCTGCACCGGCGAGCACGGCGTGGGGCTGCACAAGATGGGCTTCCTCGTGCAGGAGCATGGCGAGGACGCGCTGGACCTGATGCGGGCGATCAAGGACGCGCTCGATCCGAACCACATCCTGAACCCGGGCAAGATCTTCAGCGCCACGCGCTGAGCCACGGCCATGGCATCGGTTTTCCAACGTGTGCCGCCGCTGCACCTGCTGATCGCGTTCGAATCGGCGGCGCGGCTGGGCAGCTTTGCCCGCGCGGCCGAGGAGCTGTCGGTCACGCCCAGCGCGGTGTCGCACCGGATCAAGAACCTTGAGGAGCTGTGGGGCGAGGACCTGTTCGTGCGTTCCAACGCCGCGCTGCGGCTGACCGCCGCCGGCACGCGCTACCAGCGCAACGTGCAGGACGCGCTGAAGTCGCTCAACGAACTGGCCCGGCCCGAGTACAACAAGCTGCGCACGCGGCTGCGGGTGGCCATCCCGCCCACGTTCGGCCGCCAGCACCTGGTGCCGCGCCTGCCCGAGTTCAGCGCGCTGTACCCGCATATCGACCTGGAGCTGCACCTGGCGGTGCCGTTCCTGGACGTCAAGGCCGAGGACACCGACATCGAGATCCGCTACGGCACGGGCCGCTATCCGGACCTGAAGACCACGCGGCTGCTGGTGGAGCAGGTGTTTCCGGCCTGCGGGCGGGAATACTACGAACGGGTGAACGGCTTCGCGGTGACCAAGCCCGAGGACCTGCACAACCTGACGCTGCTGCGCAGCCCGCTGGAGCCATGGCGGCCGTGGTTCGAGACCGCCGGCCTGGACTGGCCCGAGCCGCAGACCGGCGCCCAGTTCAACGACATCGGGCTGATGCTGGAAGCCATCGTCTCGAACCAGGGCGTGGGGCTGGTGCGGCAGCGCATGGCGCGGCAGTGGCTGGCGGCGGGCCAGATGGTCAAGCTGCTGGATATCGAGTCGGTGTCGCCGCACGGCTACTACATCGTGGAGCGCGAACAGGCGCCGCTGATGCCCGAGGCGCGCTACTTCATCGACTGGCTGCTCGGGCTGGACTGGTAGCGTCCGAGCCACTACGCTGGAATCGTCCCCCGGCCCGCGGCGGCCGGCATGAACCATTTTGATCGGGTTGCCATGCCGAATTCACGTGCGCCGGGGCCCGCCTGGCGAGGGGCCTGCGCTATAGTCTGCCGTCCCGGCCGTGCACTGGCGCTTCGCGTGTCAATCCCGTGCGCGGCGCCCGGTCCGTCACAGGAGTTGCTGCCATGAACGCCCCGCAAGACGCCCACCCCGTCGCGGAAGTATCCGCCGAGTCGCGCCGCGCCACGCTGCTGGCCCGGCTTGCGGCCATCCTGCCCGCGTCCGCCGTGCTGTGGAAGGCCGAGGACACCATTCCCTACGAGTGCGATGGCCTGGCCGCCTACCGCCAGGTGCCCGACGCCGTGGTGCTGCCCGACACCGAGGACCAGGTCTGCGCCGTGCTGCGGCTGTGCCACGAACTGGGCGTGCCCGTGGTGCCGCGCGGGTCGGGCACGAGCCTGTCTGGCGGCGCCATGCCGATTGCCGGCGGGCTGGTGCTGTCGCTGGCCAAGTTCAAGCGCATCGTGTCGGTCGATCCGTACGCGCGCACGGCCGTGGTCCAGCCCGGCGTGCGCAACCTGGCAATCTCCGAGGCCGCCGCGCCGCACAATCTCTATTACGCGCCCGATCCGTCGTCGCAGATCGCCTGCTCCATCGGCGGCAACGTGGCCGAGAACTCGGGCGGCGTCCACTGCCTGAAGTACGGCCTGACCGTCCACAACGTGCTGCGCGTGCGCGCCGTGACGATGGAGGGTGACGTCGTGGTGTTCGGCTCGGAGGCGCCGGATTCGCCCGGGCTGGACCTGCTGGCCACCGTGATCGGCTCCGAGGGCATGCTGGCCCTGGTCACCGAGGTCACCGTGCGGCTGGTGCCCAAGCCCCAGCTTGCGCAGGTCATCATGGCCAGCTTCGACGACGTGGAAAAAGGCGGCAACGCCGTGGCCGACGTGATCGCGGCCGGCATCATCCCGGCCGGCCTGGAGATGATGGACCGCCCCGCCACGGCCGCCGTGGAGGAATTCGTCAAGGCCGGCTACGACCTGGACGCGGCCGCCATCCTGCTCTGCGAGTCCGACGGCACGCCCGAGGAAGTGGCCGAGGAAATCGGCCGGATGAGCGAGGTGCTGCGCGCGTCGGGCGCCACGCGGATCACCGTGTCGCAGAACGAGGCCGAGCGGCTGCGCTTCTGGAGCGGCCGCAAGAACGCGTTCCCGGCGGCGGGCCGGATCTCGCCCGACTACTACTGCATGGACGGCACGATCCCGCGCAAGCACATCGGCACGCTGCTCAAGCGCATCGAGCAGATGGAGCACAAGTACGGCTTGCGATGCATCAACGTGTTCCACGCCGGCGATGGCAACATGCATCCCCTGATCCTGTTCGATGGCGGCGACGTGGACGAGTGGCACCGCGCCGAGCTGTTCGGCTCCGACATCCTTGAGACCTGCGTGGAGCTGGGCGGTACCGTGACCGGCGAGCACGGCGTGGGGGTGGAAAAGCTGAACTCGATGTGCGTGCAGTTCTCGCGCGAGGAATGCGAGGCGTTCTTCGGCGTGAAGGCGGCCTTCGACCCCGCGCGGCTGCTCAACCCGGACAAGGCCATCCCCACGCTCGCGCGCTGCGCCGAATACGGCAAGATGCACGTCAGGCGCGGCCTGCTGCCGCACCCGGACCTGCCGCGCTTCTGACCGGCGCGTGGCAACGGGATCGGCGCGCCGCCTTTTCCGAAATCCGACCGTCCGATATGCCGAACCGCAACCTCAACGCCCTGAACCGCCAACGCCTGGGCCAGCCCGAATCCGGCTGGCGCCAGCGCTGGTACACGATCATCTTCGAAGCCGACACGCGCCAGGGGCGCCTGTTCGACGAAGTGCTGCTGGTGGCCATCGTCGCCAGCGTGCTGGTGGTGATGCTGGACAGCACGCCGTCCATCCACGCGCGCTTCGGCACGCTGTTCACGGTGCTGGAATGGATGTTCACGCTGCTGTTCACGGCCGAGTACTGCATGCGGCTGGCCGTGGTACGGCGCCCGCTCCGCTACGCGCTGAGCTTCTACGGCATCATCGACTTCATCTCGATCATGCCCACCTGGGCGTCGTTCTTCGTGCCGGAGCTGGCGTTCCTGATCGACGTGCGGCTGCTGCGGCTGCTGCGCGTGTTCCGGATCCTGAAGCTGACCGTCTACTTCGAGGAAGCCGAGATCCTGGCCCGGGCGCTGTCCAACAGCCGCCGCAAGATCTTCGTGTTCCTGGGCACCGTGTTCATCATCACCGTGATCCTGGGCACCGTGATGTACGTGGTGGAAGGTCCCGAGAACGGCTTCACGAGCATTCCGCTCAGCATGTACTGGGCCATCGTGACGCTGACCACCACGGGCTTTGGCGACATCGTGCCGCGCACGCCCGTGGGCCAGTTCATCACGTCGCTGACTATCCTGCTGGGCTACGGGATCATCGCCTTCCCGACCGGCATCGTCGGCGCCGAGCTGGCCGCCAGCATCATCAAGCGGCCGCTGACCACGCGCAGCTGCGAGCACTGCCTGACCGAGGGACACGAGCCCGGCGCCCGCTTCTGCAAGCACTGCGGCACCGAGCTGCCCGAGTACCAGTCCGACTCGAAGCTTGAAGGCGCGATCGACAACGCACCGGGCGCCCGGCCGCCCGACCAGTGACGCCCCGCCCCCCATTCCGACAACGATAACCACGTCCCCATGCAAGCCACTCTCGACGCCTTCCGCGATGCGATCCGCCAGGCCCGCGACAGCCACACGCCGCTGCGCCTGCGCGGCGGCGGCAGCAAGGATTTCTACGGCCAGGCCCTGTCCGGCACGGTGCTGGACACGCGTGCCTACCGCGGCATCGTCGACTACGATCCGGCCGAACTGGTAATCACGGCGCGCTGCGGCACGCCGCTGGCCGAGATCGAGGACACGCTGGCCGGTCATCGGCAGATGCTGGCCTTCGAGCCGCCGCACTTTGCCGCGCCGGGCCAGGGCAGCAGCGCCACGCTGGGCGGCGCGGTGGCGGCGGGGCTGTCCGGGCCGCGCCGCCAGGCGGTGGGCGCGCTGCGCGATTTCGTGCTCGGCGCCCAGTTGATGGACGGCCAGGGCGAGATCCTGAACTTCGGCGGGCAGGTGATGAAGAACGTGGCCGGCTACGACGTGTCGCGGCTGCTGGCCGGGTCGCTGGGCACGCTGGGGCTGATCACCGAGGTGTCGCTGAAGGTGCTGCCGGTGCCGTTCGACGACGCCACGCTGCGCTTTGGCATGGCGCAGGCGGAAGCCATCGACCAGCTCAACAAGTGGGGCGGCAAGCCGCTGCCGATCGCGGCGTCGGCGTGGCATGACGGGGTGCTGCACGTGCGGCTGTCCGGCGCCACGGCGGCCGTGCGCGCCGCGCGCGAGAGCCTGGGCGGCGAGACGGTGGATGCCAGCCACGGCGCCCAGCTCTGGGCGGCGCTGCGCGAGCAGACCCACCCGTTCTTCACGCCGGCGCGCGAGGCCGGCCACGCGCTGTGGCGCATTGCCGTGCCGACGGTGACGCCGCCGCTGGACCTGCCCGGCAGCACGCTGGTGGAATGGGGCGGCGGCCAGCGCTGGTGGCTGGCGCCGGATGCCAGCGCGGCATCGGCCGACCACGTGCGCGCCATCGCCCAGGCCGCCGGCGGCCACGCCACGCTGTTCCGCAATGGCGACAAGGCCGTGGGCGTCTTCACGCCGCTGGCCGCGCCGCTGGCCGCCATCCACAAGCGGCTCAAGGCCAGCTTCGACCCGGCGGGCATCTTCAACCCGCAGCGCCTCTACCCCGGCCTCTGATCGCGCCCCGCGCCAACATCACGATCCCCCACCATGCAAACCACCCTGGCCGAATTCCTGCGCAACACCCCCGAGGGCGAAGAGGCGAAGTCCATCGTCGGCAAATGCGTGCATTGCGGCTTCTGCACGGCCACCTGCCCCACGTACCAGTTGCTGGGCGACGAGCTGGACGGCCCGCGCGGGCGCATCTACCTGATGAAACAGGTGCTGGAAGGCAACCCGGTGACGGAAAGCACGCGCGTGCACCTGGACCGCTGCCTGACCTGCCGCAACTGCGAATCCACCTGCCCGTCTGGCGTGACGTACGGGCGGCTGGTCGACATCGGCCGGCAACTCGTTGACGACCGCCTGGCCGAACAGGGCGTGCAGCGCCCGGCGGGCCAGCGCATTGCCCGCTGGCTGCTGCGCGAGGGGCTGACGCGGCCGGCGCTGTTTGGCCCGGCGCTGAAGCTCGGCCAGGTGGTGCGCCCGCTGCTGCCGCAGGCGCTGCGCAACAAGGTGCCGGCCCATCCCACCCCGCCCGGCACGTGGCCGCGCACCGAGCATCCACGCAAGATGTTGTTGCTCGACGGTTGTGTGCAGCCCGCCATGTCGCCCAACATCAATGCCGCCACGGCCCGGGTGCTCGACAAGCTGGGCGTGCAACTGGTGGTGGCGCCCCAGGCCGGCTGCTGTGGCGCCATCCGCTTCCACACGAGCGATCATGCCGGCGGGCTGGACAACATGCGCGCCAACATCGAAGCATGGTGGCCGCATATCGAGGCCGGCGCGGAGGCCATCGTCATGACCGCGTCCGGCTGCGGCGCGATGGTCAAGGATTACGGCCACCTGCTGCGCAACGACCCGCGCTACGCGGAGAAGGCGGCCCGGGTGTCGGCACTGACGCGCGACCTGTCCGAACTGCTGCCCGACTTTGCCGACGACCTGCACCGGCTGGCCGGCGCCGTGCCGCGCGACGGCCGCCGCGTGGCGTGGCATCCGCCCTGCACGCTCCAGCACGGCCAGCAGATCCGCGGCAACGTGGAGGCGCTGCTGACCCGCCTGGGCGTGGACGTGCGGCTCTGCGCCGACAGCCACCTGTGCTGCGGATCGGCGGGCACCTACTCCGTGCTGCAGCCGGAGCTGTCATACCGGCTGCGCGACGACAAGCTCGACAAGCTCCAGGCCACGTCGCCCGATTCCATCGTCACGGCCAACATCGGCTGCATCACGCACCTGCAGAGCGGCACGGAAACGCCGGTGATGCACTGGGTGGAACTGGTGGACCGGATGATGGCCGGCGTGGCGGTGGGGTGAAGTAGTCCCGATGTTGTCTCCCCTCTCCCGCATCGTGGGAGAGGGGAGCTAATCCGGCGCTGCCGACACCCTTGCACGCGGCTTGTACGGGAGTACCATGTCGGCACTTCGGTTCCCAAGCTGCCCCCATGCTTCAGACTTTCGCGATCCTGCTGGTCTTCCAGACCGTGGGCGAGGTCATCAGCTACGCGCTGCGCCTGCCCGTGCCCGGTCCGGTGATCGGCATGCTGCTCCTGTTTGGCTGGCTCGTCTTCGACAACCGGCTGCTGCCCGTGATCCAGGGGTCGGCCAGCGAGCTGCTCAAGCACCTGTCGCTGCTGTTCGTGCCGGCCGGGGTGGGCATCATGGTCCATGCCAACCGCATTGGCAGCGAGTGGATGCCGATCGTCATCGCACTGGTGCTCTCCACGTGGATCGCCATCGCCGTCACGGCGCTGGTCACGCGGGCGCTGATGCGCAAACCGCCCCGGGAAGCCCCGGCCGACGCGGGAGCGCAGCCATGATGTCGCCGCGCCTCAATGAAATCTGGGTGTACCTGGCCGCCAGCCCGCTGATCGGGCTCACGGCCACGCTGATCGCCTACGTGTTCGCGTTCCGCATCTACGAGCGGGCGAAGTTCTCGCCGCTGGCCAATCCGGTCATGATCTCGGTGGCCATCCTCGTCACCGTGCTGACCGTCACGGGCACGCCGTACAAGACCTATTTCGACGGCGCCCAGTTCGTCCACTTCCTGCTCGGGCCGGCTACCGTGGCGCTGGCGGTGCCGCTGTACACCCAGCTACCGAAGCTGCGCAGCAACGTGCTGCCGCTGCTGGTGGGCCTGCTGGCGGGGTCGGTGGCGGCGGTGGTGTCGGCGGTCGGCATCGCCTACCTGCTGGGCGCGTCGCCGGAGGTGGTGCGCTCGCTGGCGCCGAAGTCGGTGACGATCCCGATCGCGATGGGCGTGTCCGAGAAGATCGGCGGGCTGCCGTCGCTGACGGCCGTGCTGGTGATGGCCACCGGCATCATCGGCGCGGTCAGCGCCACCGGGCTGCTGAATCTGCTGCGCGTGCGCGACTACACGGTGCGCGGCTTTGCCACCGGGGTGGCGGCGCACGGCATCGGCACGGCGCGGGCGTTCCAGGTCAGCCAGGAGGCCGGCGCGTTCTCGGCGCTGGGCATGGGCCTGAACGGCGTGCTGACCGCCATCCTGGTCCCGGTGATGGCCGCCTGGATGCCGCGTTGAGGCCCCTGACAGGCTCCTGACAGCACGCTGTCAGGAGGCGCCGCGCATCATCCGGTCTCCCCAACGACGATGAGGAGCGCCACCATGGCCCAACCATCCAATGCCCTGGTCAACTGGCTCGAAATTCCGGTGACCGACATGCAGCGCGCGATCCAGTTCTACGAGGCGGTGTTCGAGCATCCGCTGCGCCGGGAGACCCTTGGCGACGAGGAGCTTGCGGTGTTCACCCATGTCGATGGCGGCGCGCTGGTGCGCGGCGACCAGTACCGCTCCAGCGCGTTCTACGGGCCGGTGCCGTACCTGAACGCGCCGCAGCTGGACGACATGCTGGCCCGCGTGGCCTACGCCGGCGGCCGGACCGTGCGCGGGCCGGTGCAGCTACCCGACAACATGGGCCGCTACGCCCACATCACCGACAGCGAAGGCAACCGGATCGGCCTGCACGAGCCGGCCACGATGCCGCAAGCGCAGCCGGCCGAAACCGCCGCCGCCTACTGACCCGCCATCCGCCATGAGCCGACGCGCCGACCGCCTCTTCCAGATCGTGCAGGTCCTGCGGGGCCGCCGCCTGACCACGGCGGCGCTGCTGGCCCAGCGGCTGGGCGTGTCCGAGCGGACGGTCTATCGCGATATCCAGGCGCTGTCGCTGTCCGGCGTGCCCGTCGAGGGCGAGGCTGGCATCGGCTATCGGCTGCGGCCCGACTACGACGTGCCGCCGCTGATGTTCACGTCGCTGGAGGTAGAGGCGATGGTGGCCGGCCTGCGCCTGCTCAAGGCGTGGGGCGGCGGCGCGCTGGCCGCCGCGGCCGAGCCGTCGCTGGAAAAGCTGATGGGCGCGCTGCCGCCGCAGCGCCGGCTGGCCGCCCAGCAGAGCCGGATCTTCGCGCCCGAGTACGTGAACCAGCCGGCCGTGCGCGACGCGTTCGACATCGTCCACACGGCCATCGGCGCGCAGCGGCTGCTGCAGATCGATTACCGCGACGCGCAGCAGCGCGACACCGTGCGCGTGGTGCAGCCGCTGGGGCTGTTCTTCTGGGGCAATGTCTGGCTCGTGGCGGCGTGGTGCACGGCGCGCGAGGACTACCGCAGCTTCCGGCTCGACCGCTGCCGCCAACTCACCATGCTGGCCGAGCACTTCCAGGAAACGTCCGAACGCTCGCTCAACGGCTTCCTGCGGGCGGTCAGCAACGATTGCCACGGCTGACCGTGGCGGTGGCGGCGATACAGGGCAGGGGCGCTCAGGCGCCCGGGTCGCTCAGCAGCGTCTCGATGTCGGCGCGGATTTCGTCGGGCTTGGTCGTCGGCGCGTAGCGCTTGAAGATCGTGCCGTCGCGGCGCAGCAGGAACTTGGTGAAATTCCACTTGATCGCCTGGGTCCCCAGCAGGCCCGGCTTCTCGGAGGTCAGCCACTTGTAGAGCGGGTGGGCGTCGGCGCCGTTCACGTCGATCTTGGCGAACATCGGAAACGTGACGTGGAAGCGCGACTCGCAGAACGCGCCGATCTGCTCGGCATCGCCAGGCTCCTGCTTGCCGAACTGGTTGCACGGAAAGCCCAGCACGTCGAAACCGCGCGTCTGGTAGGCGTCCTGCAGCGCCTGCAGCCCAGCGTACTGCGGCGTGAACCCGCACTCGCTCGCCGTGTTGACGATCAGCAGCACCTTGCCGCGGAAGTCGGCCAGCGGCACCGGCTGGCCCGCCAGCGAGCTGGCTTCGAACTGGTAGACGTTTTGCATCGTCGGTCTCCTGGTGGGGATGGGCGCAAGGATACCGCGCCCGGCTCCCGGCGCGTCAGATCACGTTCAGGTGCTCGGTGCCGGCGCCCAGGTCGGCGTCGCGGTGGCGCGTGCTGTGCAGCTTGATCATCAGGCGCAGGTCGTTCAGCGAGTCGGCGTTCTTGAGCGCGTCCTCGTACGTGATCTTGTCGGCCTCGTACAGCTCGAACAGCGCCTGGTCGAACGAGATCATGCCCTGCTCGCGCGATTTCTTGATGACTTCCTTGAGCTCGTGGATCTCGCCCTTGAAGATCAGGTCGGCCACCAGCGGCGTGCCGATCATGATCTCCACGGCCGGCACGCGGCCCTTGCGGCCGGCGCGCGGCAGCAGCCGCTGCGAGATCATCGCCTTCAGGTTCAGCGACAGGTCGATCAGCAACTGCTGGCGCTTTTCCTCGGGGAAGAAGTTGACGATCCGGTCGATGGCCTGGTTGGCGTTGTTCGCGTGCAGCGTGGCCAGGCACAGGTGGCCCGTCTCGGCGTACTGCATCGCGTACTCCATGGTCTCGCGGTCGCGGATTTCGCCGATCAGGATCACGTCGGGCGCCTGGCGCAGCGTGTTCTTGAGCGCGATGTGCCACGACTCGGTGTCGATGCCCACCTCGCGCTGCGTGACGATGCAGTTCTGGTGCGCGTGCACGTACTCGATCGGGTCCTCGATCGTGATGATGTGGCCGTACGAGTGCGCGTTGCGGTGGTCCAGCATCGCCGCCAGCGACGTCGACTTGCCCGACCCCGTGGCGCCGGTGACGATCACCAGGCCGCGCTTGGACATGACGATGTCATGCAGCGACGGCGGCAGGTCCAGGTCCTCCACCGACGGGATGCGCGTGTTGATCGTCCGCACCACCATGCCGGCCCGGCCCTGCTGGATGAACGCCGATACGCGGAACCGCCCGGCGTTGGGCGCCGTGATGGCGAAGTTGCACTCGCGCGTGTCGTCGAACTCCTTCACCTGGCGCTCGTTCATGATCGATCGCACCAGCCCCAGGGCCTGCGTCGGGTTCAGCGGCTGCTGCGACACCGGCGTGATCTTGCCGTCCACCTTGATCGCGGGCGGGAATTCCGACGTGATGAACAGGTCCGAGCCGCGGTTGTTCACCATCAGCTCCAGCAGGTCGTTGATGTACTTCGAGGCGCTTTCGCGGTCTAGCATGCTGGCTCCTTATCCCATGAAGGCGTCAGGATTCTTGGCAATCGCCCGCGCGTCGTTGTAGTTGATCATGCCGCGCTTGATCAGGTCGCTCAGGCACTGGTCCAGCGTCTGCATGCCCAGGCCGCTGGACGTCTGCATCATCGAGTACATCTGGGCGATCTTGTTCTCGCGGATCAGGTGCCGGATGGCCGGCGTGGCGATCATGATCTCGTGCGCGGCGGTCCGGCCGTTGCCGTCGCGCGTCTTGAGCAGCGTCTGCGAGATGACCGCTTCCAGCGATTCGGACAGCATCGTGCGGACCATGTCCTTTTCCTCGGGCGGAAACACGTCCACGACCCGGTCGATGGTCTTGGCCGCCGAGCTGGTGTGCAGCGTGGCAAAGACAAGGTGGCCCGTTTCCGCGGCGGTCAGCGCCAGGCGGATGGTTTCCAGGTCGCGCAGTTCGCCCACCAGGATCACGTCCGGATCCTCGCGCAGCGCCGAGCGCAGCGCGTTGGCGAACGAGTGCGTGTGCGGCCCGAGCTCGCGCTGGTTGATCAGGCTTTTCTTGGAGTTGTGGACGAATTCGATCGGGTCCTCCACCGTGAGGATGTGGCCCATGTCGTTGTCGTTGCGGTGGTCCACCATCGCCGCCAGCGTGGTCGACTTGCCCGAGCCCGTGGGCCCGGTCACCAGCACCAGCCCGCGCGGCTTCATGCACAGGTCGGCAAACACGGCCGGCGCGTGCAGGTCGTCGAGCGTCAGTACCTTGGAGGGAATCGTCCGGAACACGGCCGCGGCGCCGCGCTGGGTGTTGTAGGCGTTGACCCGGAAGCGGGACAGCCCGGCGATCTCGAAAGAGAAATCGACCTCCAGCCGCTCTTCGTAGGATTTGCGCTGCACGTCGCTCATGATGTCGTACACCATGGCGTGGACGTCCTTGTGCGTCATGGCCGCGACGTTGATGCGGCGCATGTCCCCGTGAATACGCACCATCGGCGGCATGTCTGCCGAGAGGTGAAGATCGGAAGCCTTGTTCTTGACCGCGAAGGCCAGAAGCTGTGCGATGTCCATCTATAATGACCCCACCCTGAACAGGCCCTGGCGGTACACCGTTTGCCGGGCCTTTACCGGTTTATTGTTGTACTTCTGTTTGTACTTCTTGGAATTATTCCGCTGGATTATGTCTGTAATCGCCGCCAACTTGCAAGCCGTGAACCATGACATCGCGGCGGCCGCACAACAAGCCGGCAGGGCGCCCTCCGACGTCATGCTGCTGGCGGTTTCCAAGACTGTTTCGGCGGCCCGGGTGCGCGAGGCGGTGGCGGCCGGGCAGCGGGCATTTGGCGAGAATTACGTCCAGGAAGGGGTGGAAAAGATCGCCGCGCTGGACGACCTTCGCGGCCAGCTCCAGTGGCATTTCATCGGCCCCCTGCAGAGCAACAAGACGCGCCCGGTGGCCGAGCAGTTCGACTGGGTGCATGCGATCGACCGGCTGCGGATTGCCGAGCGGCTGTCGGCCCAGCGGCCGGCCGGGCTGCCGCCGCTGCAGGTCTGCATCCAGGTCAATATCAGCGACGAGGACACCAAGAGCGGCGTGGCGCCGGCCGAGGTGCCCGCACTGGCGCAGGCTATCGCCCAACTGCCGAACCTGCGCCTGCGCGGGCTGATGGCCATCCCGGCGCCGGCGTCGGACCCCGCCGCCCAGCGCCAGCCGTTTGCCGCGCTGCGCGGGCTGCTTGACCAACTGCGCCAATCCGGGCTAAACGTGGACACGCTGTCGATGGGCATGTCCGCCGACATGGACGCGGCCATTGCCGAAGGCGCCACGCTGGTGCGCATCGGCACCGCCATCTTCGGCGCGCGGCAGTAGCACGCCGCCAGCCCCCCGACACCGCACCACGCACCACGCCGGTCGACACGCATCGCACCGGCCTACCAGGAAACTTCATGCTCGATTCCCTTACCTTCGGCTTCCTTGGCGGCGGCAACATGGCCGCCGCGCTGATCGGCGGCCTGGTGGCCCGTGGCGTGCCCGCCGGCGCGATCCGCGTGGTCGACCCGTCCGCCGACGTGCGCCAGCGGCTGGCCCAGACCGGCGTGCAGGCCATGGCGGCGCCCGACGCCACCTTTGGCGTCAGCGACGTGATCGTGCTGGCCGTCAAGCCGCAGCATTTCCGCGACGCCATCGCGCCGCTGGTGCCGCTGCTGGCCGACAACCTCGTCATCAGCGTGGCGGCCGGCATCCGGCTGCAGGACATGGCCCGCTGGCTCGGCCGCAGCCGGCTGGTGCGCGCCATGCCCAACACCCCGGCGCTGGCCGGCATGGGCATGACCGGGCTGGCCACCGCACCGGGCCTGGCCGAGCGCGACCGGGCCATCGCCACGGCGGTGGCCGAGGCCGTGGGCCAGTGCGTCTGGGTCGATGGCGACGACCAGATCGACGCCGTCACGGCCATCTCCGGCAGCGGCCCGGCCTACGTGTTCTATTTCGTCGAAGCGATGGAGCGCGCGGCCCGGGAGCTGGGGCTGTCGGCCGAGCAGGGCCGCAAGCTGGCCGTCGAGACATTCCGCGGCGCCGCCGCGCTGGCCGCCGAATCGCCCGAGCCGGTTTCACTGCTGCGCGAGCGCGTGACCTCGAAAGGCGGCACCACCTATGCCGCCCTGACCGCCATGGACGCCGGCGGCATCGCCGAAGCCTTCGTCAAGGCCATGCATGCCGCCGCGGCGCGGGGCAAGGAAATGGGCGCGGAGTTCGGGAAGGATTGAAGGTTGGGGGCGTAGTCTGAAGCCCGCAGGTTTTTCCCCTCTCCCGCCTTGCGGGATAGGGGAGCAAACAAACGCGACCCTGCCCTACTTCACCAGATACGCCGCCAGCGTGCCCCCAAACACGCACGCGCCGAGCCAGTTGTTGTGGCGGAATGCGGCGAAGCATTGCATGCGGTCGCGGTTGCGGATCAGCGTGTAGTGGTAGCCGGCCATCGCGGCTGCCGCGGCCAGGCCGGCGTAGTAGGGCCAGCCCAGGTCCAGCAGCGCGCCCGCCCAGGCCATCAGCCCCAGGAACGCCGCGTAGCAGATCATGATCGCGGCCACGTCGAAGCGGCCGAACGTGATGGCCGATGTCTTCATGCCCAGCAGCAGGTCGTCGTCGCGGTCGACCATCGCGTAGGCGGTGTCGTACGCCACGGCCCAGAACACGTTGGCCAGCAGCATCAGCCACGCCACGAACGGCACCTGCGCCTGGATGGCGGCAAACGCCATCGGGATGCCAAACCCGAACGCGATGCCCAGGTACGCCTGCGGGATCGCAAAGAAGCGCTTGAAGAACGGATACGTGCCGGCCAGCACCGCCGCCACCACGGCCAGCCACTTCGTCAGCCCGTTCAGCGGCAGGATCAGCGCGAACGCCACCAGTGCCAGCACGGCCGCCACGGCCAGCGCCTCCCAACTGGCGATCAGCCCGGCGGTCAGCGGCCGCTCGCGGGTGCGCTTGACGTGGCGGTCGAAGTCCCGGTCCGCCCAGTCGTTGATGGCGCAGCCGGCCGAGCGCATCAGGAACGTGCCGGCAAAGAAAATGCAGAAGATCTGCCACGTCGGCGGGCCTTCCGCGGCCATCCACAGCGCCCAGAGCGTGGGCCACAGCAGCAGCAGCGTGCCGATCGGCTTGTCGATGCGCACCAGCCGCGCGTAGAGCGCGAGGCGGCCAGGATGGTGGGGAGCGGCGGACGGATGGGACATGGCGGAGGCGGACTTCAGGAAATACCAAGCAAAAACGCGCCTCGGCACGGGTCCGAGGCGCGTTGTACCGGTTCAACCGGTGACGGGCATGACGGGGATCAGGCCAGCAGCGAGCGCAGCATCCACGCGGTCTTCTCGTGCGTCTGCATGCGCTGGGTCAGCAGGTCGGCCGACGGCTCGTCGCCGGCTGCGTCGATGACCGGGAACAGCGAGCGCGCGGTGCGCACCACGGCTTCCTGGCCTTCCACAAGCTTGCGGATCATGTCCGTGGCCTCGGGCACGCCCTCTTCCTCGGCGATCGACGACAGCTTGGCGAATTCGCGATAGGTGCCCGGTGCCGGGTAGCCCAGCGCGCGGATCCGCTCGGCGATCGAGTCCACAGCCAGCGCCAGTTCGGTGTACTGGGTTTCGAACATCGTATGCAGCGTGTTGAACATGGGACCCGTCACGTTCCAGTGGAAGTTGTGGGTCTTGAGATAGAGGGTGTAGGTGTCGGCCAGCAGCTTGCTCAGGCCTTCCGCGATCTTCTTGCGGTCCTTGTCCGAAATACCGATGTTCACGCTCATCTCATTCTTCTTTGCCATTTTTCTCAGCTCCATTCTTGGTCAGGCCACGAGGATCGACCGCCCGCGCATGGCGGACGAACAGCGGCCATTATCGTATCAGGTTCACGTCACAAGGACGGACAGCCCGCGGGCCGCGTCCATGAACATGACCATCGCGCCCAGCGCCACGACGGCCATGCCGATTTCCTTGCGGACCACCTTGCGGCGCAGCCGCGCGGTATCGCCTGCCTTGCCCGCCTGCGCGCGCAGTTGCCGGAATTCGCTGACGAACAGCCCGAGCATTGCCATGATGATTCTCCTGAGTCCATGGGGGCTGCCGTCATGTCCGCCTGGCATGCGTGCAACCGATGGACGAAGTGTAGTCATCGGCTATGAATGTGACTATTTGATACTTTTTAACTATGGGATAGTCCGGGACTATGTCCGGGTCGTGAACAGGGTCTTGGTGCAGGGGCCGGACGGCAAAACGGCAGGGTCGCCCCTGCCGTTCTCGCATGGCCGAAGCCTGGCGCGTATCAGGCGGCCACGGCCTCGACGGGTTCCGCCTCGCCGATCTTGCGCACGCCCGGCAGGTCGCAGGCGGCCACGGCATTGGCCAGCGCCTCCATGGCGGGCAGCCGGGTGAAGCTCTTGCGCCAAGCCAGCACCACGCGGCGATCGGGCACCGGATCGGCAAACGGCACGTACGACAGCATGTCGTTGCGCGGCTTCAGGTCCGGCACCGACGTGCGCGGCAGCACGGTGATACCGACGCCGCTGGCCACCATGTGGCGGATGGTTTCGAGCGACGAGCCCTCGAAGGTCTTCTGGATGCCGTCCGCGGCCTGCGAGAACCGCGACAGCTCCGGGCAGACGCCCAGCACATGGTCGCGGAAGCAGTGGCCGCTGCCCAGCAGCAGCATGGTCTGCTGCTTGAGTTCGTCCGGATCGACCATGGCCTGCTCGGCCAGCTTGTGGCCGCGCGGCACGGCCACCACGAACGGCTCGTCGTAGAGCGGCCGGACGGTCAGGCCGGAATCGGGAAACGGCTCGGCCATGATCGCGCAGTCGATCTCGCCCTGCTTGAGCAGCTCGATCAGCTTGTTCGTATAGTTTTCCTGCAGCATCAGCGGCATCTGCGGGACGGTGTCGATCATCTGCTTGACCAGCGCCGGCAGCAGGTACGGCCCGATCGTGTAGATCACGCCCACGCGCAGCGGGCCGGCCAGCGGGTCCTTGCCCTGCTTGGCGATTTCACGAATCGCCATGGTCTGCTCCAGCACGCGCTGGGCCTGGGCGACGATCTGCTCGCCGATGGCGGTCACCGATACCTCCGAGGTGCCGCGCTCGAAAATCTGCACGGTCAGCTCGTCTTCCAGCTTCTTGATGGCGACCGACAGCGTCGGCTGCGATACGAAGCACGCCTCGGCCGCCCGGCCGAAATGGCGCTCGCGCGCTACGGCAACGATGTACTTGAGTTCGGTGAGCGTCATGATTAATCAAATCTGGTTAGGCGATAGATTTTAACTTCGAATCCGCCGTCTGTCAGATCGCAGAAGCAATGTCAGTCTTGCGCCACTTTTTCGGACTGATCAGACAGGGAGCGGGCGCAACCTACGCCTTCAGGAAGTGCTCGCGCCCGCCCAGCCAGCGCGACAGATGGGCCTCCACGTCCTCGGGGAACTGCGCCAGCATCATTTCGGCGGCCGCCTGCGCATAGTCCACCAGCCACGCGTCGGTCTCCAGATCGGCAAAGCGCAGCATCGCCTCGCCCGACTGCCGCGCACCCAGGAATTCGCCCGGCCCGCGGATCTGCAGGTCGCGGCGGGCGATCTCGAACCCGTCGGTGGTCTCGCGCATCGTCGCCAGCCGTTCACGCGCGTTGGGTGACAGCGGCGCCTGATACATCAGCAGGCAGACCGATTCGGCGCTGCCCCGCCCCACCCGGCCGCGCAACTGGTGCAGCTGCGCCAGCCCGAAGCGCTCGGCATGCTCGATCACCATCAGCGAGGCGTTGGGCACGTCAACCCCCACCTCGATCACGGTCGTCGCCACCAGCACGTGCAGCCGGTTGGCGCTGAAGTCGTCCATCACGGCCGCCTTCTCGGCAGGCGGCAGGCGGCCGTGGACCAGCCCCACGCGCAGGTCCGGCAGCGCGGCCATCAGCGTTTCGTACGTTTCCTGCGCGGTCTGAAGCTGCAGCGCCTCGCTTTCCTCGATCAGCGGGCAGACCCAGTAGACCTGGCGGCCCTCGGCCGCGGCGTGGTGGACGCGCTCGATGACCTCGTCGCGCCGCGCATCGTTGACCAGCCGCGTGACGATTGGCGTGCGGCCCGGCGGCAATTCGTCGATCACGGACACGTCCAGGTCCGCGTAGTAGGTCATGGCCAGCGTGCGCGGGATCGGCGTGGCCGACATCATCAACTGGTGCGGCACCTTCTCGTCGACCGGCCCCGGCGCGCCGGGCTCGCCGGCCTTCCCGCGCAGCGCCAGCCGCTGGGCCACGCCGAAGCGGTGCTGCTCGTCGACCACGGCCAGCCCCAGGTTGGCAAACTTCACGCCGTCCTGGATCAGCGCGTGGGTGCCGATCACGAGCCGCGCCTCGCCCGATTCAGCGCGCGCCACGGCCTCGCGCCGCGCCTTGGCCTTGAGGCTGCCGGCCAGCCAGGCCACGGGCACGCCCAGCGGCTCCAGCCACGCCGACAGCTTGCGGAAGTGCTGCTCGGCCAGGATTTCCGTGGGCGCCATCAGCGCGGCCTGGTAGCCGGCGTCGATGGCCTGGCACGCGGCCAGCGCGGCGACGATGGTCTTGCCGCTGCCCACGTCGCCCTGCAGCAGCCGGTGCATGGGATGGGGACGCGCCATGTCCGCCGCGATCTCCTCCACCACGCGCGCCTGCGCGCCGGTGAGCCGGAACGGCAGCGCCGCCAGGAAGCGCGTGAGCAGGCCATCGTCCCGGCGCGGCATCGACGGGGCATTCTTCTCGCGCCGCGCGGCCTGCGAGCGGCGCAACGAGATCTGCTGCGCCAGCAGTTCGTCGAACTTGATGCGCACCCAGGCCGGATGCGAGCGGTCGGCCAGCGCCGCCTCGCTTTCCTGCGGCGGCGGGTTGTGCAGCAGGCGCAGGCAATCGGGCAGCGGCGCCAGCTTCAGCGATGCCAGCGGGCCGCGCAGCACCGCCTGGGGCAGCGTCTCGGGCATCGGCGTGCGCGACATCGCCCCGCCGATGGCCTTGCGCAGGTACGCCTGCGAGATGCCGGCGGTGGCGGGATAGACCGGGGTCAGGCGGTCGGGCAGCGGCTCGTCTGGGGTCACGGGGCGCACGGTCGGATGGACCATCTCGGCGCCGAAGAACCCGCCGCGCACCTCGCCACGCACGCGCAGCCGCATGCCTTCGGCCATCTGCTTGGTCTGGCTGCCGTAGAAATTCAGGAACCGCAGCGTCAGCTCGCCGGTGTCGTCAGCAATCTTCACCACAAGCTGGCGGCGCGGGCGGAACGTGACCTCGTTCGACACCACCTCGCCCTCGACCTGCGCGGCCAGGCCCATGCCGGCGCGGCGGATGGCGTCGCGGATCGGCTCCAGCGTGGTTTCGTCCTCGTAACGCAGCGGCAGGTGCAGCACCAGGTCAACCGGGCGCCGCAGGCCCAGCTTGGCCAGCCGGGCCATGGCGGATGACGGCTTGGCCTTGTCCGCCGCACCGGTGCCCGGCTTGCCGGCCTGTCCTGCGGCGGGCCGGGCCGGCTTGGCGGCGGCGGGCGCGGGGTCGTCTAGGGGGTCGGTGGCGGTGCCTGGCATCAGCGCGGAAATATGAAAGTCACAAGCGGGGCGCGGGCGAAGCCGGCCGCCCAAGCCTTACAATGTCGGATTCGCCGATTGTACCCATGCCGTACCGATCACTGCGGCGGTACCACGCAAGGACTGCCGCCCAGCCCCCTATTGCCTTCGGTACGGCGCTGCCTTGCCCGCTGAACCCATGCTGACCCTGTCCGATTTCGATTTCCCGCTGCCGCCCGAACTGATCGCGCAGTCCGCCCTGCCCGACCGCAGCGCCAGCCGCCTGCTGGTGGTGGAACGGACAGCGCCCGCCGATACCGCCGACGCCGTGCGGCTGGTGGACCGCGCGTTCAGCGACATCCTGGACTACCTGCGCCCGGAAGACCTGCTCGTCTTCAACGACACGCGCGTGATCAAGGCACGCTTTTTCGGCCAGAAGCCGAGCGGTGGCCGCGTGGAGGTGCTGGTCGAGCGCGTGGTGGACACCCACACGGTGCTGGCCCAGGTGCGGGCCTCGAAGACGCCCGCCGAAGGCAGCCAGCTCCTGCTGGCCGATGACGCCTTCGCGGTCACGGTGGGGCCGCGCGTCGACCAGTTCTTCACGCTGCACTTTCCCGAGCCGGCGCTGGACCTGATCGAGCGCTACGGCCGGCTGCCGCTGCCGCCGTACATCACGCACGACCCCGACGCCTACGACGAGACGCGCTACCAGACCGTCTACGCGCGCAACCCCGGTGCCGTGGCCGCGCCCACGGCCGGCCTGCATTTCGACGACGCGCTGTTCGCGCGGCTGGACGCCGCCGGCATCCGCCGCGCGTTCCTGACGCTGCACGTGGGCGCCGGCACGTTCCAGCCGGTGCGCACCGAGAACCTGGCCGAGCACAAGATGCACTCGGAGTGGTACAGGATCACCCCCGAACTGGCCGATGCCGTGCGCGAAACCCGCGCGCGCGGCGGCCGGGTCATCGCCGTGGGCACCACGTCGCTGCGCGCGCTGGAATCGGCCGCGGCCCCGGACGGCACGCTGCACGCGGGCCACGGCGACACCGACATCTTCATCACCCCCGGCTACCGCTTCCGCGCGGTGGACGCGCTGATCACCAACTTCCACCTGCCAAAGTCGACGCTGCTGATGCTGGTGTCGGCGCTGGCCGGCGTAGAAGCCATCCGCGCCGCCTACCGCCACGCCGTGGCACAGCGCTACCGCTTCTTCAGCTACGGCGACGCCATGCTGCTGACCCGCCGCGACTGACCGCACCCGAGAACCGAATCATGCTGAACTTCGAACTGCTGACCACCGATGGCAACGCGCGCCGCGGCCGCGTCACGCTGAACCATGGCGTCGTGGAAACGCCAATTTTCATGCCCGTGGGCACCTACGGGTCGGTCAAGGCGATGTCGCCGTTGGAGCTGAACGAGATTGGCGCCCAGATCATCCTGGGCAACACGTTCCACCTGTGGCTGCGCCCCGGCCTGGACGTGGTCGAGACGCACCAGGGCCTGCACAAGTTCGTCGGCTGGGACAAGCCCATCCTGACCGATTCAGGCGGTTTTCAGGTGTTTTCGCTCGGAGAACTGCGCAAGATCACCGAGGAAGGCGTCAGGTTCGCGTCGCCGGTGAATGGCGACAAGCTGTTCCTGTCGCCCGAGATCTCGATGCAGATCCAGCGCACGCTGAACTCGGACATCGTCATGCAGTTCGACGAATGCACGCCGTACGAGATCGACGGCCGCCCCGCCACGCACGACGAGGCGGCCCGGTCCATGCGGATGAGCCTGCGCTGGGCCAAGCGCTCGCGCGACGAATTCGACCGGCTGGCCAACCCCAACGCGCTGTTCGGCATCGTCCAGGGCGGCATGTTCGAGGATCTGCGCGACGAGTCGCTGGCCGGGCTGTCGGAGCTGGACTTCCATGGCTACGCCATCGGCGGGCTGTCGGTCGGCGAACCCAAGGCCGACATGATGCGGGTGCTGGAGCACGTGGGCCCGCGCCTGCCGGCCCACAAGCCGCACTACCTGATGGGCGTGGGCACGCCGGAAGACCTGGTGGCCGGCGTGGCGCACGGCGTGGACATGTTCGACTGCGTGATGCCCACACGCAACGCGCGCAACGGCTGGCTGTTCACCCGCTTTGGCGACGTGAAGATCCGCAACGCCGCGCACCGCAACGATCCGCGCCCGCTGGACGAGCAGTGCGGCTGCTACACCTGCCGCAACTTCTCGCGCGCCTACCTGCACCACCTGCACCGGGTAGGAGAAATCCTGGGCGCGCGGCTGAACACCATCCACAACCTCTATTACTACCTGGAATTGATGCGCGAAATGCGCACCGCCATCGAGGAACACCGCTTCGAGGCGTTCCGCCGCCGGTTTGCCGAAGACCGGGCGCGCGGCACCAGATGACAATGTTTTAACGATCAGACAGGCAGCGCGAACTTTTGGCCCGCAGCCTGTCGAATCACTGCCCGCGCCGGGGTTGCGCGGGGCGCTTCTGCTTCGTCTGCAAAGTACTTGCAAAGCACCCGAACAAACCCGTAATTCGCCCTAGAATGCCAAGGCGGGACAACAACCGGGTGATAGAATGCCCGATTCCCTGATTGACCTTTGTGACGGAGAAGTAACGTGCTGATTTCGAACGCTTTTGCGCAGACCGCCGGTGCCGGCGGCGCGGCCGGTGGCCTCATGAGCTTCCTGCCGATCATCCTGATGTTCGCGGTGCTGTGGTTCATCATGATCCGCCCGCAGATGAAGCGCCAGAAGGAAGCGAAGGCAATGCTGGAAGCGCTGGCCAAGAACGACGAAGTCGTCACCGCCGGCGGCATCCTGGGTCGTGTCACGAAGGTCAACGAGAATTACGTGACGCTGGAAGTGGCCGAAGGCATGGAAATCACCGTGCAGAAGAACGCCGTGACCAACGTACTGCCCAAGGGCTCGCTGAAGTCGCTCTGATCGGACGGTCTCCTCCTCCTGATCCGGCACACGTCGAGTGGCGCCCCGTCGCTACGCCGACCCTGCCCTGCGCAGCCGCCTGAACCAGCCCGGCGGGTCCTCCCGGACCCGTGTCGGGGCTGCCAGGCGGCTGTTTGCCAACCGGTCCGCCGAACCGGCGCGCGTTTTGCGCGGCTTGTCGGCATGCCAACCGCAATGACTGGCCAAAGATGAATCGCTATCCGCTTTGGAAATACATCGTGATCCTGGTGGCCCTGGCCATCGGCATCATCTACACCCTGCCGAATTTCTTCGGCGAGGCCCCTGCTGTCCAGGTATCGTCCGCCAAGGCGACGGTCAAGGTGGACCTCTCCATGCAGAAGCAGGTGGAGGACATCCTGGCCCAGCACCAGCTGCAGCCCGACGGCGTGTTCTTTGACGTCGCCGGCCAGTCGGGCTCGGTCAAGGCTCGCTTCCGCACCACGGACGAGCAGTTGAAGGCCAAGGACGCGCTGACCCGCGCGCTGAACCCCGACGCCAACGACCCGACCTACGTGGTGGCGCTGAACCTGCTGTCGGGCTCGCCCCGGTGGCTGACGTCGCTGCACGCGCTGCCGATGTACCTGGGCCTGGACCTGCGCGGTGGCGTGCACTTCCTGCTCCAGGTGGACATGAAGGGCGCCGTCGACAAGAAGCTGGACAGCCTGTCCGGCGACACGCGCACGCTGCTGCGCGACAAGAACGTGCGCCACGGCGGCATCGACCGCGACGGCGACCGCCTGACCGTGCGCTTCAGCAACGCCGACGACGCCAACCGCGCGCGCGGCATCCTGGCCGACAACCTGCGCGAACTGGCGTTCTCGATCGACGGCAACAACGTCGTGGGCGTGTTCACCGAAGCGGCCCGCAAGGCCGTGCAGGACGCGGCGGTCAAGCAGAACATCACCACGCTGCACAACCGCGTGAACGAGCTGGGCGTGGCCGAGCCGGTGATCCAGCAGCAGGGCGCCGACCGCATCGTCGTGCAGCTGCCGGGCGTGCAGGACACCGCCAAGGCCAAGGACATCATCGGCCGCACCGCCACGCTGGAAGCGCGCCTGGCCGATCCGGACGCGCCGCGCAACCCGCGTCCGGGCGATCCGGTGCCGTTTGGCGACGAACTGTTCACCCAGGGCAATGGCGCGCCGGTGATCCTGCGCAAGCAGGTGATCTTCACGGGCGACCGCATCGAGAGCGCGTCGGCCGGCTTCGACCAGAACCAGCGTCCGTCCGTCAACATCAAGCTCGACGCCCAGGGCGGCCGCGTGCTGCGCGACGTGTCGCGCGAGAACATCGGCAAGCCGATGGGCATCGTCCTGTTCGAAAAGGGCAAGGGCGAAGTGCTGACGGTGGCGACGATCCAGTCCGAACTCGGGTCCAGCTTCCAGATCACCGGCTCGTACTCGACCGAGGCCGCGAACGACCTGGCGCTGCTGCTGCGCGCCGGCTCGCTGGCCGCCCCGATGGAGATCATCGAGGAACGGACCATCGGCCCGTCGCTGGGCGCCGACAACATCAGGAAGGGCTTTGACTCGGTGGCCTACGGTTTTGCCGCCATCGCCGTCTTCATGGTGCTGTACTACATGCTGTTCGGGCTGTTCTCGGTGGCCGCGCTGGGCATCAACCTGCTGCTGCTGATTGCGGTGCTGTCGATGCTGCAGGCCACGCTGACGCTGCCCGGCATCGCGGCCATCGCGCTGGTACTGGGCATGGCCATCGACGCCAACGTGCTGATCAACGAGCGGATCCGCGAGGAACTGCGCGCGGGCGCGTCGCCGCAGATGGCCATCGCCATCGGCTTCGACCGCGCCTGGGCCACCATCCTGGACTCCAACGTGACCACGCTGATCGCCGGCCTGGCGCTGCTGGCTTTCGGCTCGGGCCCGGTGCGCGGCTTTGCCGTGGTGCACTGCCTGGGCATTCTGACGTCGATGTTCTCGGCGGTGTTCTTCAACCGCGGCCTGGTCAACCTCTGGTACGGCCGCAAGAAGAAGCTCCAGAGCCTGGCCATCGGCCAGATCTGGAAGCCGGACGCCGACGCGCCGGTGGCCAAGTAAGCCAGGACACATCAGGACAACATCATGGAATTCTTCCGCATCAAGCGCGACATTCCGTTCATGAAGCACGCGTTGATCTTCAACGTGGTCTCCTTCCTGACGTTTGCCGCCGCTGTCTTCTTCCTCTGGCAAAAGGGCCTGCACCTGTCGATCGAATTCACCGGCGGCACGGTGATGGAGGTCAACTACCAGCAGGCCGCCGACCTGGAGAAAATCCGGGGCCAGGTGGGCAAGCTGGGCTACACCGACGTACAGGTGCAGAACTTTGGCACCTCGCGCGACGTGATGATCCGCCTGCCGCTGCAGAAGGGCCCGGACGGCAAGCCCGTCACGTCGGCCCAGCAGAGCGAACAGGTGATGGGCGCGCTGACCGCCGCCTCGCCCGACGTGAAGCTGCAGCGCGTGGAGTTCGTCGGCCCGCAGGTCGGCAAGGAACTGGCCACCGACGGCCTGCTGGCGCTGCTGTGCGTGGTGGCCGGCATCGTGATCTACCTGTCGTTCCGCTTCGAGTGGAAATTTGCAGTGGCCGGCATCATCGCCAACCTGCACGACGTGGTGATCATCCTGGGCTTCTTCGCGTTCTTCCAGTGGGAGTTCTCGCTGTCGGTGCTGGCGGCCATCCTGGCCGTGCTGGGCTACTCAGTGAACGAGTCGGTGGTGATCTTCGACCGGATCCGCGAGGCCTTCCGCAAGTACCGCAAGATGAGCACGCGCGAGGTGATAGACCACGCCATCACCAGCACGATGTCGCGCACGATCATCACCCACGGCTCGACCGAAATGATGGTGCTGTCGATGTTCTTCTTCGGCGGCCCGACGCTGCACTACTTCGCGCTGGCGCTGACGGTCGGTATCCTGTTCGGCATCTACTCGTCGGTGTTCGTGGCCGCAGCGCTGGCCATGTGGCTCGGCGTGAAGCGCGAGGACCTGGTCAAGGGCGAAAAGAAGGCCGACGTGACGGACCGCAACGACCCGAACTACGGGGCACAAGCCTGACGGGCTCCGTCCCGCGGCATGAAAAAAGGCACCTGCGGGTGCCTTTTTCTTTGGGTGCCGCGCCCTTGGCATCAGTTCCTGAACCTGATGGCCAAGGTGAGCAAGCGCGGGACTTCAACGCTGCAACAACAGCCGGACCGCCCTACGCCTCCGTCAACTCCTCGATCCACACCGCCAGCCGGTCGGCCGAGAACGATTCGGTGCGGGGGGTGGTGCGGGCCGAGATGGCGTCGCCTTCGCGTACGAGTTGCAGGGCGCCGCCCGCTTCTTCCAGCCACAGCAAGGCGGCCAGCCAGCCGGCGTGCTCTGGCGATACCTCTTCGGCTACCGGCCGGGAGACGAACTCGTTGAGCGTGGCGGGCGAGGTCCAGGTAACCACGTCGCCGTCGCGGCGCACGCTGGCGCCCAGCGATTCCGCCAGCACGGCGGCCATGTCGCCGGCGCCGCGGTTAGCGGTGCGCAGGGCGGCCAGCTTGTTGCTGACGGCGTGGCCGAACGATCCGCTGCGCTTGCTTTCGGCGCCTACCAGGTCGGCGTAGTCCAGGCGCTGCCAGTCCGGCTCGGCGTTCCTGGCGCCGGCCAGCGACGTGCCGGACAGGTAGGTTTCCACCGGCTGGAAGCGGCCCGGGCCGATCAGGCTGGCGCACAGCGCGTGGATCATGCCGACCCGCGTGGCGACGGTCTGCTTCTGCAGCACCATCAGCTTCTCGCGCACCAGCTGGTCACGTTCCTTGCGCAGTCCGGACAGTTCCAGCGCCTGCTTCAGCTCCATGCGCAGCGCGGTGATGTCCCACGGCTTCTTGATATAGCGATGGATCTGGCCCTGGTTCACGGCCTCGACGGTCTGGTCCAGTTCCGAATAGGCCGTGGTCAGGATCCGCACGATATGCGGATAGCGCTCTCGCGCGTAGCGCAGCAGTTCGTTGCCGTACTCGCCGGGCATGCGCTGGTCGGACACCAGCACGGCCAGGCTGTCGGCGTGGGCGTCGAGCAGCGTCTTGCCCTCCTCCACGGACTGGCCGGTCACCACCGGCGCAAGCTGGCCGATGGCCCGCTGGAAATACTTGACCGCAGTCGCTTCGTCGTCGACGAACAGAATCGCCGGGGGTGCCTGCGTAGTATTCGGTTCGCTCATCGATCACTCCTGTGCATACGATTCTTGAAATTGGGGAAATCGAGGGTAACGGTCGTGCCGGCGCCCGAGGCCGACGCAATCCGGATGCCGCCACCGAAGGACTGCATCACCCGGTTGCAGAAAATCATGCCCATGCCACTGCCGCCCGCCGACGCATGCGTGGTCACCGGATCCACCAGCAGCCGGCCCATGACCTCGGGCGGGATGCCGGGCCCGTTGTCGGCGATGCGGATCTCGGGCCGGTCGCCAGCCACCACCACGAAACGTAGCGAGGGGACACTCACATCGGCCAGAGCGCGCAGCGCATTGCTCATGACCGACGACAGCACCAGCGCCACGCAGTTCGGCAGCGTGGGCACGGGGAAGTCGCCCTCCATCTCCACGTGCACCCAGCTACGCTGGTTATCGGCAAAAGGATAGGTATCCAGCAGGGATGCGACGAGCGCCCCCGCGCTGACCTCCTGTCCGACACCGCGCGCCGGCACCGCCCCGCCGGCGCTGCTGCGCACCGACTGCAGGAACGACGACAGCACCGCCAGGCAATACTGGGCGTTGTCATGCATGGCACTGGCCGCCCGCCCGATCTCGGCCTGCCGCGCCTCGCTGTACTCGCCGCCCACGCGCGACTCGATGCCGAGCGCGAAATTGGCGATCGCCGCGAGCGGCGTGTTCAGTTCGTGCGCCAGGAACGCCAGCGTCTCGTCGATGGCCATCAGCCGCTGCTGGCGCACCGCGCGTTCGCGGTAGCGCTCGCCGGCCAGGCGCAGGATGTCCCGCACGTCGGCCACGCCGATGGGCTTTTCGAGTATCCGGAACACCTCGCCGGTGTTCACGGTCTCCAGCAGCATGTCCTTGTCGGCATAGGCCGTGACCAGGATGCGCACGATCTGGGGGAATTCCTGCGCCACCTGCCGCAGCAGGTCGCCGCCGTCGCGGCCGGGCATGCGGAAATCGGTCACCAGCACCGAGATGCGCGCGTGGTGCGCGCGCAGGATGCCGACGGCCTCGTCGGCGCCGGTGGCCGACAACACCTCGTACTCGCTACCGACCGCGCGCGCGAAATACTTGCAGGCCATCTCCTCGTCGTCGACGTAGAGAATGGTGGGCCGCGTCTGCGTGGTGTCCATCGTCACTGCCTTACTCCGCCCGCGGGAGGTCGAAACTGAAGGCGGCCCACTGGCCGACCTCGCTTTCGGCGAACAGCACCCCGCCGTGGCGCTCGATCACCGCATAGCTGATCGACAGCCCCAGGCCCAGCCCCTGCCCCACTTCCCGCGTCGTGAAGAACGGCTCGAACACGCGCGCCAGGTGCTCGGGCGCGATGCCCGGACCGTTGTCCTTGACCGTCACGTGCAGGCGCTTTTCCTGCCAGCGCACCGTGGTATGGATGGCCGGCTCCTTGGTGCCGGCCTTGCGCATCGCCAGCGCGGCGTTCGAGAACAGGTTGATCAGCACGCCGATAATGGCGGCTTCGTCGCCCATCACCAGCGTGTCGTCGGGCATCTCGCGCGTCATCTTGACGCCGCGCAACTCGTGCGCGGTCAAGCGCTGCGACGAATCCAGCGCCTTCTCGAACAGGAACGGCGTGCCTTCCACCTCGGCCCCGGGCTTGCGGTAGGCAAAGGTCTTCAGGTCGGACACGATATGCTGGATGCGCTGCATGCCCTGCTTGGCATCGACCAGGCACTCTTCCAGCATCGGCTCGGACTTGGCCGCCGGCTCCTCCATGGCCACCTCGATGGCCATCAGGCAGAAGTTCACGGGGTTGTTCACCTCGTGCAGCAGGCCGGCCGCCAGCGTACCGATGGCCGCCATCTTTTCCTGCTGGAGCATCTGGCCCTTGATGTCGACGAGCTTGCGGTTGATGACCTCCAGCTCGGTATTCTTGTCCGCCACCTCGGCCTTGAGCCGGAACAGCATGAAGCGCGCCCGTTCGTTGAAGAACGTGTACACACCGCTGGCCGCCGCCGCGAACAGCAGGAACAGCGAGTTGACGATGAACGTGCCCATCGGCTCGATACCGCCGGGGTGCAGCAGGCAGGCCGCGGCGTAGAGCACGTACGACAGGATGCCGAACACCAGGTTCTGCCATAGCCCGAACGGCAGCGCGATGCCCGACGCGAAGATCGCCAGGTTCAGGCCGACGTAGTACGGCGATTCCACCCCTTCGGTGCGCGAGATCATCCAGGCGATCATGATCTGCGGCAGCAGCAGCCACGTCATGGTCAGCCACGGCGCAAAGCGGCGGCCGGCCTGGCTGTACAGCGCCACCACCACACCGGCGATCAGCAGCGACACCAATACGCGGGCGATGGCGAACGGCACCTGCAGGTGCGGGTACTGGCCGTAGTCGAGCCCCACGCCCAACATCACCAGCGCGATGGCCGTGTACGCCCCGCCCCGGCTGAACGCCAGGCGGAAGTCGGCCAGTTCGGACTGGTAGCCGGCGTAGAGCTGGTTCGAGCTGACGGGCCTGGCCGCCGGCGCCGCCTCTTCGGCGTCCGCCACGTCGGCCACGTCAGCTGACAGTGGCTTCGGCGAAGACATTGACGCCGGTTTCATCGACATAAAGTCGGTGGGCATGCGAGTTCTCCGGCAAGACCGAGGTCATCCCTGCCTCGTCTCGGTAGATCAGATACCACTCCAGCAGGTGTTCCATCCCGAACTTCTCGGGGTTGTCGGAGTGGACGTTGGTGACCAGCAACTGGCCGCCCGGCCGCGAGCGCGACGCAAAATACTGCAGCAGCCGCGCGCAGACCTTGTCGGACAGGTAGTCGAACAGCCCGGCGCAGTAGACGGCGTCGAATTCGCGCAGGCTCGGGTCGTCCATCGCAATGCGGCGCTTGAGCAGGTCGTGCACGGACTGGTGCACCATCTCCACCGACACCTTGCGGCCGGCGCCCGCCGCCGAGCGCTCCACCGAGGCGCGGGTGTATTCCAGCGTTTCCTCGCTGAAGTCGATCAGCTGGAACGACAGCAGCTCGGGATTCGGGTATTCACGGACAAAGCGCTGGATCTCGAACGCCGGGCCGCAGCCCACGTTGAGCACCCGGAACGGCCGGCCCTCGGCCCGCGCGCGTTCGGCCTGCCGGGTCAGGAAGTCGACCAGCAGGTCGATCCGGTTGCGGTGGGCCGTGGCTACCGCCGCCTTCAGGAAGGCGGTATTGACGATCTGGAAGTAGGTGGTGGGACCCTGCTGCGGATCGCTCAGGATCTGGTTCACCATCTCGTAGTCGCCCGCGTAGCCGAGCGGCTTGGTGAACGTGCGGTAGACGAACGGCGCGCGCAGCAGCAGCGGGTGCAGCGCCGCCTGGGCGTAGGTACGGTGCACGGGCGCCAGTTCCTGGTCCACCCGCTTGGCCTCGTCCTCCAGCCAGTCGAGGTAAGTCTTCACCTTGCCCATCAGCGGCGTGGCCAGTTCGTAGAACACGTCCTCGCGCAGCCGGCCTTCCTTCTTGGGCAGCGATTCGGTCAGGTCCACCTGTTCCACCCAGCGCGAGACTTCGGACAGGAACGCCCGCATCTCGTTGACCACGATCTGGTAGTCGCGCCGGATGTTGAAGCGGGTGTCCCAGTCCTGGACGAACAGCTCGGCCTCACGCGCGACCGATTTCGGTGCATCGTTGACGTCTGTCAGTTCGCGCCACTCGTCGATCAGTGTCAGCGACACCACCGCGGTCAGGCCGGTGTTCACCAGGCTCATGACCACGGCCTTGCCCAGGTAGGCGTTCTTCGCGCCCATCCGCACGCTCAGCTCGCTCAATACTTCGCTGACCTGGACAATCGAGTAGGGATTGTAGATTTCCATCACCAGCGACTTGCGCTGGAGATTGATGATCGTGCCCCGCACCTGCTCGCCCTGCGAGTTGCGGAAGCTAACTACCGGATCGATTTGCGTTTTGGAGTACACGGTATCGCGCCAGGGAAATCCGAGAAACGCTGCGGGACACGGCGCCAGCAGGCGTCGGCCGGGTACAGCTCAAGGCAAGGGTCTTGCGGCGAAACTACCTGTCAGGGAATGCAGCCAATGCTCATATCGATGCGCGTGACCAGTTGCGGGGCGCGCGCCGCCAGGGGTGTTTCGGGGACGGAGCGACGCCGCCCCAGAGGGTGGGACTGCGGCGACCCATTGTACTGTGGCAATTCTTCACCGCACAACAGTGCACCTGCTGCATGAAGTGGGGTATGCAAAGCGCAAAAAAAATGAGCCAACAGGATAGTTGGCTCATTTTTCTACTTTGTATTGGAGAAATAACATTTCTCCATGACGGCATCCGCCGGCGGCGGATGCGTCGCGGCATGATCAATCGGCCTTGACCGCTTCCACCTGAATGGCCAGGCTCACGTCCTGCTTGAAGCCGTACTTCACGCCGTAGTCGATGCCGAAGTCGGCGCGGTTGAAGTGGGCCACGGCGTCGGCGCCGCAGGCTTCACGCTTGAGCATCGGGTGCTGCATGCACTTGAATTCCTTGATCTCCAGCTTCACCGGCTTCGACACGCCCTTCAGCGTCAGCACGCCGTCCACTTCGGTCGGCACGTCGCCCTTGAACTTCGAGAACTTGCCCTTGTACGTGGCATCCGGGAATGCCTGCACGTCGAACATTTCCGGGCCCTTGGCGTGCTCGTTGAGCTTGCCGTTGCCGAAGTCGATCGACGCGGCGTCGATCTTGATGTCGACCGTGCCGGCCTTGCCAGCGCGGTCCAGCGTCACCACGCCGCTGGACTTGTCGAACTTGCCGCGCCACTTGGACAGGCCGCCCATGTGGTCGGCCTCGAAGCTCGGGTACGTGTGGGTCGGGTCGATGTTGTACGTCGTGGCGGTCGCCATGGCGGCGCCGGCGGCAAACGTGGCGGAGGCAGCCGCGGCGGCGGCGATCAGGGTGCGCATCTTCATGTTGAGTCTCCCGTCAAAAAGTTGGAGAGGAAGGTCAGGAATAACGGCCAAGGAGCGTCGAGCGGGACAGTGCCCGCCTCAGCCCTTCTTCGCCGGGGTCACGAGGTGGAACTTGATCTGGACGTCGTCGGCCACGACGGAAGTATCCTTCCATTCGCCATCGCCGATGTTGAACGTGGTGCGCTTGATGGGCAGCACGCCGTCGAACACCTGGGCGGTGCCGTCCTGGCGGTACGTGGCCGGGACGGTCACGTCCACGGTCTTGCCCTTGATGGTCAGCTTGCCGGCCACTTCGTACTTGCCGGCCGCGCCGGCCTTGATGCTGGTCGACTGGAACACCGCCTTCGGATACTTGGCGGCGTCGAACCAGTCGCGGCCCTTGACCTCCTTGGTGGTCTCGGCGTCGCCGATCTCGAACGACGACACGTCGATCTCGACCTTGGCCGACGACGTGGCCAGCTTGGCCGGATCGAAGTCCAGCGTGGCGTCGAACTTCCTGAACTTGCCTTCCATCGGCACGCCGATCTGCTTGGCGGTGGCCGTGACCGTGCTCTTGGCGGCGTCGATCTGCGCCCAGGCAAGGTTGGCGGCCAGCGCGGTAGCTGCCAGGGTGGCCGCCACGATCATCGTGCCGGGACGGGTCATGCGTTTCATCTGAGACTCCAGTGGTGGCTGGCCATCGCGGCCGGTTGGTCAGGCGGAAAGCAGGCAAACGGTGCGCTGCCGCTCAGCGCAGGAACGGGATCATGCGGCCCAGCGTGCCATCGCGGTCCACGATCTGGTGCTTGACGGCCGCGGCCGCGTGCACCACGACGATGGCCGCCATGCTGTAGTTCAGCCAGATATGCACCTGCTTCAGGATGGGCTTGAGCGTGTCGCTGGCGTCGATCAGCGCCGGCAGCTTCCACAGGCCCAGGTACACCACCGGCACGCCGGCGGCCGAGCTGTACAGGTAGCCGGTGATCGGCACGATCAGGATCAGCAGATAGAGCAGATGGTGCGCGGCGGCGGCGGCGCGGGCCTGCCAGGCCGGCGTGCCGGGCGCCACGGGCGGCGCGGCGTGGGTGGCGCGCCAGATCACGCGCAGCACGGCCACGGCGAAGATCGTCACGCCCAGCCACTTGTGCCACGAGAACAGCTTGAGCTTGGTCGGCGTCAGCCCCGGGATGCTGGTCATGTACAGGCCCAGGCCGAACGCCGCGAAGATGCCGAATGCAATCAGCCAGTGCAGCCCGATGGCGGTGGCGGTGTACTGCGCCTGGCCCCCCGGCCCGGTTCCTTGGTAGCCCATCTCGGTGAATCCCTTCGATCCTTGTTGTTGATGCGGTCTGCTGGCGTCGCAGCGCGGTCTCGTCCCGGACCGGTCCCTCACGCGCCAGCAATTCTCGCATTATTGAGTGAGCGGCAGCGGCTGGGAAGGGTCGAAGTTCATGAAGTTATTCAAATGATTTGATGTGGTGACGTGTCGCACCCTGCGCTCGGGAACCCACGCGATGCCAGGCCAGCCCGCGCAAACGAAAAGGGCCGACCCGAAGGTCAGCCCTGTTGTCTGGTCGCCACGGCAACCGTGGCGCGGCAAGACGGCGTCAGATGCGGTTGGCCAGTTCCACGGCCTTGCCGATGTAGCTGGCCGGCGTCATCGCCAGCAGCAGCTGCTTGGCATCGTCGGGAATCGCCAGGCCCTGGACGAACGTCTGCAGCGCCTCGCGCGAGATACCCTTGCCGCGCGTCAGCTCCTTGAGCTGCTCGTACGGGTTGGGCACGCCGAAGCGGCGCATCACGGTCTGCACCGGCTCGGCCAGCACTTCCCAGCAGTTGTCCAGGTCTTCGTCCAAGCGTTCCGGATTGGTTTCCAGCTTGCCCAGGCCGCGCAGGCAAGCCTCGTAGGCCAGCAGGCTGTAGCCGAATGCCACGCCCATGTTGCGCAGCACGGTGGAATCGGTCAGGTCGCGCTGCCAGCGCGAGACGGGCAGCTTTTCCGACAGGTGGCGCAGCACGGCGTTGGCCAGGCCCACGTTGCCTTCGGAGTTCTCGAAGTCGATCGGGTTGACCTTGTGCGGCATCGTCGAAGAGCCAATTTCGCCGGCCTTGGTCTTCTGCTTGAAGTAGCCCAGCGCGATGTAGCCCCAGACGTCGCGGTTCAGGTCCAGCAGGATCGTGTTGGCACGGGCGATGGCGTCGAACAGCTCGGCCATGTAGTCGTGCGGCTCGATCTGGATCGTGTACGGGTTGAACGTCAGGCCCAGGCGCTGCTCGATCACCTGCTTCGAGAACGACTCCCAGTCGAACGACGGGTAGGCCGACAGGTGCGCGTTGTAGTTGCCCACCGCGCCGTTCATCTTGCCCAGCAGTTCCACGCGCTGCACGCGCTCGATGGCACGGGCCAGACGGGCCGCCACGTTGGCGATTTCCTTTCCCAGCGTGGTCGGGCTGGCCGGCTGGCCGTGGGTGCGCGACAGCATCGGCTGGGTGGCGTTGAGCTTGGCCAGTTCCACCAGGCGGGCGTGCACGCGCTGCAGTGCCGGCACGATCACGCCGTCGCGGGCGCCCTTGAGCATCATGCCGTGCGACGTGTTGTTGATGTCTTCCGACGTGCAGGCGAAGTGGATGAACTCGCTTGCCGCTTCCAGCTCGGCGTTGCCCTTGACCTGCTCCTTGAGCCAGTATTCCACGGCCTTCACGTCGTGGTTCGTGACCGCCTCGATCTCCTTGATGCGGGCGGCATCGGCCTCGGTGAAGTTGTCGACCAGGGCCTGCAGGCGGGCTTCGGAATCGGCCGAGAACTTCGGCACGTCGGGCAGGCCGGCCTGGGCCAGCGCGATCAGCCAGTTGACCTCGACCTTGACGCGGTTGCGCATGAAGGCCGCTTCCGACAGCCACTCGCGCAGCGCGTCGGCCTTGGCGGCATAACGGCCATCGATGGGAGACAGGGCGGTGAGCGGCGAAAGGGACGACGTGGACATGCTGGCAACCGGAGAAAAGAGGATTCGGGGGGCTTGTGCGGGGGCGCGGAAAAGCGGCGGATGCGCCGCCCGGCACTGCCGTGCAGAAGCCGACAGGCAGCCGATGCAAGACGGCCGCCGAACGCGCAACGCGGGATTTTACCATCGCCCCCGGCCCCGTGCGCGCTCGCGGCGCGCCGGCGTTGGGCAGCGTGCGCAAGCCCGCATTGGCGCCGCAATCCCGGCACTCCGCATGTATACTCGCGCTCGCTCATCCGTTAGCCTGTTATGAAGTCCATCGGGCACGCCGACGCGCCTGCCAGCGCCACCGTGCCACGAGCGCCGATGCACTTCATAACAAGCTCAAGGGGAGAACATGAAGCTGTATGCGTCCCACACCAGCCCGTACGCGCGCAAGGTGCGTGTGGTGCTGGCCGAGAAGAAGATCGACTACCAGATGATCGAGGAAAACGTCTGGTCGCCCGACACCACCATCGGTCAGTTCAATCCGCTCGGCAAGGTCCCGTGCCTGATCATGGAAGACGGCGGCGCGGTCTTCGATTCCCGCGTGATCGCGGAATACGCCGATACCCTGTCGCCCGTCAGCCGCCTGATCCCGCAGGGCGGCCGTGAACGCCTGGAAGTGCGCTGCTGGGAAGCGCTGGCCGACGGCCTGCTGGACGCCGCGCTGCTGGTGCGGCTGGAAGTCACGCAGCGCGAGCCGTCCGAACGCAGCGAAAGCTGGGTGGCCCGCCAGCGCGGCAAGATCGACGCCGCCCTGGCCGCCATGTCGAAGGGCCTGGCCGACAAGCCGTGGTGCACCGGCATCCACTACACGCTGGCCGACGTGGCCGTGGGCTGCGCGCTGGCCTACCTCGATTTCCGTTTCCCGGACATCGCCTGGCGCGACCAGTACGAGAACCTTGTCGCGTTCCAGGACAAGATCGAAAAGCGCCAGTCGTTCATCGACACCGCGCCGCCGCAGGGCTGACCGCCCCGCCGCACCATGAGAAAAGGGGCCGTCTGGCCCCTTTTTTCCATCGCAGCTACTGGATGATGCCCCCGCCCAGGCATACCTCGCCGTCGTACAGCACGGCCGACTGCCCGGGCGTCACGGCCCATTGCGCCTCGGGGAACGACAGCCGCAGCGCATCGCCCTCCGCCTTCACCACCGTGCACGCCGCATCGCTCTGGCGATAGCGGGTCTTGGCGGCCATCGTCGCGCCGGCGGCGGGCGGCTCGCCGGCCACCCAGGACAGGTCCGCGGCATCCAGCTCCGGCTGGAGCAGCCACGGATGGTCGTGCCCCTGCACCACGTACAGCGTGTTGGCCGCCATGTCCTTGCGCGCCACGTACCACGCATCGCCGTTGCCATCCCGGCTGCCGCCCAGGCCGATGCCCTTGCGCTGGCCCAGCGTGTAGAACGCCAGGCCGATGTGTTCGCCGACGACCTTGCCTTCGTCGGTCAGCATCGGGCCCGGTCTGGTCGGCAGGTAGCGGTTCAGGAAGTCCCGGAACGGCCGTTCGCCGATGAAGCAGATGCCGGTCGAATCCTTCTTGCGCGCGTTCGGCAGGCCGATCTCGGCGGCAATCTCGCGCACGCGGGTCTTCGGCATCTCGCCCAGCGGGAACATGGTGCGCGACAACTGCGCCTGGTTCAGCCGGTGCAGGAAGTAGCTCTGGTCCTTGGTGTGGTCGAACGCCTTCAGCAGCTCGAACCTGCCGCTGGCGGCCTGGCGCACGCGCGCGTAGTGGCCCGTGGCGATCAGGTCGGCGCCCAGCGACATCGCGTGGTCCAGGAATGCCTTGAACTTGATCTCGGCGTTGCACAGCACGTCGGGGTTCGGTGTGCGGCCGGCCGAGTACTCGCGCAGGAAATCGGCGAACACGCGGTCCTTGTATTCGGCGGCAAAGTTCACGGCCTCCACGTCCACGCCGATCACGTCGGCCACGGACGCCACGTCCAGCCAGTCCTGCCGCGTGGAGCAGTACTCGCTGTCGTCGTCATCCTCCCAGTTCTTCATGAACAGGCCGATGACCTCGTAGCCCTGCTGCTTGAGCAGCCATGCCGTGACCGACGAATCGACGCCGCCCGACATGCCCACCACTACCCGCTTGCCGCTCACGATGCCACCTCCGGCGCCGCGCCCGTGGCCGTGGCGGCCGGGGTGGCGATGGCCGTGGGATGCGCATGCAGCACATCGAGCGCAAAGCGCTTGCCGGCCAGGTAGTCGTCGACCACGACCATCACCAGCGGCGAGCGGTGCTGGCTGGCGCACGCGCGGATTTCCTCGGCGGTCATCCAGACCGTGCGGACGATGCCGGTATCGAGTTGCCGGCCGGCGTCGAGCGCGCCCAGGTCGCCCGTGAAGGCAAAGCGGATGTAGGTGGTGTCGCCGCCGTCGCGCGACGAGCGGCCCCGGCTCATGTAGCAGCCGATCAGCGCGCGCGGCTCGAACGTGTGGGCCGTCTCTTCGAGCGTTTCGCGGATCACGGCGCGCACCAGGCTCTCGCCCGGTTCCAGGTGGCCGGCCGGCTGGTTGAAGCGCAGGCCGTCCGCCGTTTCTTCTTCCACCAGCAGGAAGCGGCCGCCCCGTTCGATCACGGCCGCAACCGTGACGCTGGCATTCCATTCACGTGACATGATGCACATTTTTTAAGCAATCCGGCATTCTACCGGTTGCCGTCGGAACGTGCATGGCCGGACGGGCTCAGGCGGCCGCGGCGTCGACCATTGGCGGCAACTGGGCCAGTACCGCGTCGATCTGGGCGGCCAGGGCCTGCGACGCCGGCATCAGCGGCCGGCGCACCTCGGCCGTGGTCAGGCCAATGCGCTGCAGCGCGGCCTTGACCGGCGCGGGATTGGGCTCGGCAAACATCAGCGCGATCAGCGGCGACAACTGCTCGAACAGCGCGCGGGCCGCCGCCTCGCGCCCGCCGCGCGCATCGTGCAGCAGGCGCACGAACAGGTCCGGCCGCACATGGGCCGCCGCCGGCACGATGCCCTGCCCACCCCGCAGCAGGTGGTCGAGCATCGACGCGTCGTCGCCACAGAACACGTCGATGCGGTCCTGCAGCGCCAGCGTGCGCAGGCCCGACGGCTCGCACTCCTTGATCGCGACGATCTGGGGGTGGGCGGCCAGCCGCCACGCCAGATCGGGCGAGATCGTGCAGCCGGTGCGGCGCGGCACGTTGTAGAGCATCAGCGGCTTGCCGGTGCGCGCGGCCACGCTGCGCAGGTGCCAGGCGATGCCTTCGTCGGACACGCGCAGGTAGTACGGCGGCGGCACCAGAAATCCGGCCAGCGGCAGGCGGTCCAGGCGGCGTACCTGCTCGCACACCGCGTGCGTGGCCACGCCGCCGACGCCGGCCATCACCGGCAGCCGGCCCCCGGCTGCCTCGCACACGGCGGCGGCCAGCATGAAGCGCTCGGCATCGGTCAGCAGGCCGCCCTCGCCCGTCGTGCCGAGCACGATCAGGCCGTCCACGCCGGCGGCGGCGTAGTGGGCCGCCAGCCGCTGCGCGGCGTCGAGGTCGATCTGGTCGTCGCGCAGCGGGGTCACCATCGGCAGCCAGAGCCCGTCCGCGATGGCGCCGCGCCGGGCGTCAGTGCGTGCCATGGTCGTCCCCGAGGATCGACGCCACGCCGAACTGGGCCGCCGGCAGCGCCTGCATGATCGCGTGCATGGCGGCGTCGCGCTCGGCGCGTTCCACCTCCACATGCAGCGTGGTCTCGCCGTGGCGATGGTCGACCTCGACCACGTAGATGCGCGCCATGCCCCCGATGGCCCGATGCAGCGTCTGGCGCAGCGCGAACACCTGCGCGGAAGACACGGCCAGGCGCAGGCGGATCCATGCCTCCTGGGGCACGGCGCGGCGCCGCGGGACCGAGGCAAACGCCACGGCGAGACTCGATGACTGTCGCATGAAGCGCGGACCCGCGCGGGGCGGGTCGTCTGTTGGAGATGGGTTCATGCTAGGGAGACCGGCGTCAATTTGATGCAGCGTTTGTGCCGGCGGGCATCAACAACGCATCAAAATGGCCAGCCGGCGCGGGTCAGAACGTCTTGGTGATCGACGCAAACGCGGTGGCCTTGCCCAGGTAGCGTCCGCGCGTGTTGGTGTACGCAGTGCGGCTGGCATTGGTGTCGAGATAGGCCACGGCCAGCGCGAACCCGTTGCCCAGGTCCTTTGTCACGCCGATCTTCCAGTCGGTGTAGGACGCATCGCCAAAGTGCCGCACGCCCTGGTAGCCGACGTGGGCGTTCAGCGTCAGGCCCCAGACGTTCAGCGGCACGTTGGCGGTCAGGTCGACGTAGTAGCTGTTGCGGCTGTCGGCAAACCCGAACAGGTTGGTCAGCGCGTGCGAGTACTTCAGCGACAGCGGGCCCCAGCCCACGCCGGCATAGATTTCGGTCGTGTACGGGCGCGTGGCCGTGTAGCCGCCCGGGTAGTAGTACTCCAGCACGCCGACGTCGTAGCTGATGTCCTGCCCGCCGAGCCGGGCCGCGTTGCGGAAGCCGCCGTAGAAGTCCATCTCGACCGGCGCCGAGACCGATGCGTCGGCATCGCCCAGCCAGCTGATGCTGGAATTCCAGTTGCCCAGATAAAAGCCACTGGCATGGGCGTAGTCGAAGCCGCCCTGCACGGCCGGCCGCAGGTTGGTCTGGCTGATGCCGCGGTAGCGGTAGTCGGATACCACGGACACGTTGGCGGTGAAGCTGTGCGGCGACGCGGGCGCGGCGGCGTCGGCCGCATCGGCGGGCGCCTGCTGGGCGAAGGCTTGGGAAACCGGTGCGGCAAGCAGGATGGCGGCGGCCAGCGTGGCCGGCGCCGAGGTCATCAGGCGGGTTGCGATCATGAGTGGGAATCGTGGATAAGGACGCCTCGAATGAGACGTTGGCGCCACGATACGCAGCCGGCCGTCAAATCGGCATCAAGATTGGCGGCCTCGCTGAAGCCTTCCGATAAAGACGACTGGCGGCGTCAATTCGATGTGCATCAAAAGCGCCATTTCATGAGCCGCAAAAATAAGTCGCGCCCCCCGCACAAAACACTGACCGCCCGGTCACCATCGAACGTAAGTTTCGGGTAAGCTGCGCAAAAATTGGTGCAGTCTTTTGCATTGCACCAACGGGCGAGGACGTTGGCCCGACCACGATTACGAACGACGCCAGACAGGAGAAATTGACGATGCATATCGGTATCCCGCTCGAGACGCGGGCAGGTGAGACGCGTGTCGCCGCCACCCCGGAGACCGTCAAGAAGTATGTCGCCCAGGGCCATCAGGTTACGGTGCAGGCGGGCGCAGGGGTACGCGCCAGCATTCCCGATGCGGCATTCGAGGCGGCCGGCGCCCGTATCGGCGGCCCGGCCGACGCGCTGGGTGCCGAACTCGTCCTCAAGGTCCGCGCCCCCGACGACGCCGAACGCGCCCAGTTCAGGCCCGGCGCGGTGCTGGTGGGCATGCTCAACCCGTTCGATATCGAGAACAACGCCCGCATGGCCAGCGCCGCGATCACCGCGTTCGCGCTGGAAGCCGCGCCGCGCACCACGCGCGCGCAGAGCATGGACGTGCTGTCGTCGCAGGCCAACATCGCCGGCTACAAGGCCGTGCTGGTGGCCGCCCACCATTACCAGCGCTTCATGCCCATGCTGATGACCGCCGCGGGCACCGTCAAGGCGGCGCGCGTGCTGATCCTGGGCGCCGGCGTGGCCGGGCTGCAGGCCATCGCCACGGCCAAGCGGCTGGGCGCCGTGATCGAGGCGTCAGACGTGCGTCCGGCCGTGAAGGAGCAGATCGAATCGCTGGGCGCCAAGTTCCTGGACGTGCCTTTCGTGACCGACGAGGAGCGCGAGATTGCCCAGGGCGTGGGTGGCTACGCCCGCCCGATGCCGCCCGACTGGATGCGCCGCCAGGCCGAACTCGTGCACCAGCGCGCCATCCAGGCCGACATCGTCATCACCACCGCGCTGATCCCTGGCCGCCGGGCCCCCGTGCTGCTGGCCGAGGACACCGTCAAGCAGATGAAACCCGGCTCGGTCGTGGTGGACCTGGCCGCCGCGCAGGGCGGCAACTGCCCGCTGACCGTGGCCGACGAGGTGGTGGAACGCCATGGCGTGACGCTGATCGGTCACACCAATCTGGCCAGCATGGTGGCCGCCGATGCGTCGGCACTCTACGCGCGCAACGTGCTGGACTTCCTGAAGCTGATTGTCGACAAGGACGGCCGCTACACGCTGAACCTGGAAGACGACATCGTCGCCGCCTGCCTGATGTGCAAGGACGGCCAGGTCGTCAGGCAGCAGGCCGCCTGACATCCCGCCCCAACAGTGTCCGTGACGCGGCCCGAGCCGGCCGCGCCACGGCGGCCGCATCCCGGCGTGCCCGATCCCGCAGTGCTGAAACTTGCAGTTCCCTGGACAGCCGGGCGCACCGCAGCGCAAGTATTCAAAAGCAACGGAGGAGAAGTCGATGGAGATGGTGAACCACACGGTGATCAACCTGATCATCTTCGTGCTGGCAATCTACGTGGGGTACCACGTGGTGTGGACGGTCACGCCCGCGCTGCACACCCCGCTGATGGCCGTGACCAATGCGATCTCGGCCATCATCATCGTCGGCGCCATGCTGGCGGCCGGCCTGACCGAAGGCGGCGTGGGCCGCGTGATGGGCACGCTGGCCGTGGCGCTGGCCGCGGTGAACGTGTTCGGGGGCTTCCTGGTGACCCAGCGCATGCTGGAGATGTTCAAGAAGAAGGAGCCGCGCGCCAAGGCCGGCGCTGAAGCCGCCAGGGAGGGTGCGTGATGGAAGCCATCAGCATGAACCTCGTGACGCTGCTGTACCTGGTGGCGTCGGTCTGCTTCATCCAGGCGCTCAAGGGCCTGTCGCACCCGGCATCGGCCCGCAAGGGCAATGCGTTCGGCATGATCGGCATGGCGGTGGCCGTGGTGACCACGCTGGTGCTGATCGTCAAGCTCAAGAACGAGTTCCTGGCGGTGGGCGCGGCGCAGTCGTCGGTCGGCACCGGGCTGGCGCTGATCTTCGGCGCGCTGGTGGTGGGCGGCGGCATTGGCGCCTACGTGGCGCGCAAGGTCGAGATGACCAAGATGCCCGAGCTGGTGGCGGCCATGCACTCGCTGATCGGCCTGGCGGCGGTGTTCATCGCCGTGGCGGCCGTGGCGGAGCCGGCGGCGTTTGGCATCACGCCGGCCGGGTCGCACGCGATTCCGGTGGGCAACCGCATCGAACTGTTCATCGGGTGCTTTGTCGGGGCCATCACGTTCTCCGGCTCGGTCATCGCGTTCGGCAAGCTGTCCGGCCGCTACAAGTTCCGGCTGTTCCAGGGCGCCCCGGTGGTGTTTGCCGGCCAGCACTGGCTGAACCTGCTGCTGGCCATCGCCATGATCGGCTTCGGCATCATCTTCTTCCTGTCGCAGGCGTGGCTGCCGTTCCTGATCATGCTGGCCATCGCGTTCGTGCTGGGCGTGCTGATCATCATCCCGATCGGCGGCGCCGACATGCCCGTGGTGGTGTCGATGCTGAACTCGTACTCGGGCTGGGCGGCGGCGGGCATCGGCTTCTCGCTGAACAATCCCATGCTGATCATCGCCGGCTCGCTGGTGGGGTCGTCGGGTGCCATCCTGTCGTACATCATGTGCAAGGCGATGAACCGGTCGTTCTTCAACGTGATCCTGGGCGGCTTTGGCGCCGACGCCTCGGCCGGCGCGGCCGCCGGAGAGCAAGCGCAGCGCAACGTGAAGTCCGGCTCCGCCGACGACGCCGCGTTCGTGATGAGCAACGCCGAGACGGTCATCATCGTGCCCGGCTACGGCCTGGCCGTGGCCCGCGCGCAGCATGCGCTGAAGGAGTTGACGGAGAAGCTCACCGAGCACGGCGTGACCGTGAAGTACGCGATCCACCCCGTGGCGGGCCGCATGCCGGGGCACATGAACGTGCTGCTGGCCGAGGCCGAGGTGCCGTACGACCAGGTCTTCGAGATGGAGGACATCAACAGCGAATTCGGGCAGGCCGACGTAGTGCTGGTGCTGGGCGCCAACGACGTGGTCAACCCGGCCGCCAAGACCGATCCGAAATCGCCCATCGCCGGCATGCCGATCCTGGAAGCGTACAAGGCCAAGACCATCATCGTGAACAAGCGCTCGATGGCGGCCGGCTACGCGGGCCTGGACAACGAGCTGTTCTACATGGACAAGACCATGATGGTGTTCGGCGACGCCAAGAAGGTGGTGGAAGACATGTTCAAGGCCGTCGACTAATCTGCCGTTAATCTTCGCGACCGTCACGGTGCCATTCTGGCCGCGTGAATAAAGCAACGCGCAGACCTGTCATCAACGAAATCGAACGACTGCGGCCAGCAACCAACGCTGGCCGCGTCCTTTTTGGCCGTCGGGTTGCGCGCGCAGGCTCAGGCGCTATACTGGCTTGCCCCGTTCTTTTTCCCCTGCGGCAGCGGCCAGATTCGATCGCACCATGACCTTCCCCGCGCATGACCGGAACCTGTCGGTTTTCCATCACCCCGTCCTGACGGTGCTGGTGGACGATAGCAAATCGTTTATCGACAGCCTGGCTTTCCAGATGGATGCATCGCGCGCGGTGGTCAGCTTCACCGATCCGCGCGACGCGCTGGCGTGGATTCGCGATGCCTATGCCACGCGGCACCCCGCCTTCCTGCCCGTGCGCGTGACGCACGACGACCTGACCTTCCTGTCCGAGCGCCGCACGGTGCAGCTGGACGTCGACCGCATCCACCGCCAGATCCATGACGTCCACCGCTTTCTGCAGCCGGGCGTGATCGTGGTGGATTACTCGATGCCGCAGATGGACGGCCTGGAGTTCTGCCAGGCGCTGGAAGACCTGCCGTGCAAGACCATCCTGCTGACCGGCACGGCCGACGAGAACATCGCCGTGCAGGGCTTCAACCACGGGCTGATCGACCGCTACGTGAAGAAGCACGACCCCAACATGGTGGCGCGCCTGAACGACGAGATCGACGCGCTGCAGCAGCAGTACTTCGCGGCCATCTCGCGCACGCTGCGCGACCTGCTGACCCGCCATTCGTACGCGTTCCTGTCGGACCCGGTCATGGCCGACCGCGTGCGCCAGACGGCGGCGCGCTACGGCTTTGTCGAGTTCTACCTGTTCCCCAACCCGGTGGGCATGCTGCTGCTGACCGCGCAGGGCCACGCCACGCTGATGGTCATCGAGACCCGCGCCGGGCTGATGAGCCAGGTGGAATCGGCCGAAGCCTACGAGGCCCCGGCCGCGCTGATCGAGGGGCTGCGCGAGGGCCGCATCGTGCCGTTCTTCTGGCCCGGCAACGGCATGTACACGCCGGCCTGCGTCGACTGGGAACAGTACTGCCTGCCCGCCGAACGCTGCGAGGGCAACGAGGAATACTTCTACGCGCTGTTCGACCTGCCGCGCCACATGCTGCAGGAGCCGGTGGTCAGCCTGCAGAGCTTCCTGTCGGAATTCTCGCGCAACGCCGATGCCATGACGGGACGGAACAAGCTGGCTTGAGCTTCGGAGCTTTGGAGCTTCGGAGCTTCGGAGCTTTGGGCCTCTCGCCGGCCTTTACTCCTTCCTGCCTGCCTCCCGATTGCCCCCGCGCACCATGTCGAACCGGAACAGCCGGCATTCGATATTGCCGTTGAACAGCGGCGTGCGGCGCGATTCCTTGAGGCGCAGGCGCTTGGGAAAGCCCAGGTCGCCCGTGAACACCCAGGCCTGCCAGCCGGCAAAATGCTGCTTCAGCGTCGTGGCAAACGCGCTGGCGAACTGGTTGGCGGCGGCCTCCTCGGCTTCGTCGCGCGGAGCGTCCATCGGCGCGTCGCGGCGGCTGCCGCGCACCGCGATCCGCTCGCCGTAGGGCGGATTCATCATCAGCAGGCCAGCCTCGGCAAACGGTGGCTGCACGAAGCGTGCGTCCACCTGCTTGAGCTGCGCGTCGCCCGGCAGCCCGGCACGCTGCCAGTTGGCATCGGCCATCGACAGCATGTCCGTCGAGATGTCCGAACCGGCGATCTGCAGCGTGGCGCTACGGCTTGCGGCCGCCTCGCGGGCGCGCTGGGCGTCGGCGCGCAGCGCCTGCCAGGCCTTCGTGTCGGCGCCCTTGAGCCATTCGAACGCGAACGTGCGACCTACGCCCGGCGCGATGCCCAGCGCCACCTGCGCCGCTTCCACCAGGAACGTGCCGCTGCCGCACATCGGGTCGAAGAACGGCCGGCTGGTGTTGCCCGGCGTCCAGCCAGCCAGCCGCAGGATGCCCGCCGCCAGGTTTTCCTTGAGCGGCGCCTCGCCCTTCTCCATGCGCCAGCCGCGCTTGAACAGCGGCTCGCCGGTGGTGTCCAGGTAGAGCGTGCAGTCGGTCTCGCTCAGGTGCGCGTAGATGCGGACGTCGGGGCTGACCGTGTCGACGCTGGGCCGCGCGCCCAGCCGCTCGCGCATTGCGTCGCAGACGCCGTCCTTGACCCGCAGCGCCGTGAAGTTCAGGCTGCGCAGCGGCGACTTGTGCGACGTGATATCGATCCGCAGGCTCTCGTCGGGCGAGAACCACTGCTCCCAGCGCTGCTGCCGCGCCAGCGTGTAGATGTCGTCCTCGTGCCGGTAGCCGCGCTGCGCCACGCGCAGCAGCACGCGGCTGGCGATGCGCGAATGCAGGTTGACCGCATAGGCGGCCGACATGCCGCCCGAGAAGCTCACGCCGCCCGGCAACTCGCGGTGCACCTCGAACGGTGCCGCGGCCGCCACGGCCGGATACTGCGCGATCTCGCGCAGCTCCTCGGCCAGTGCCGATTCGAGGCCACGCGGGCAGGGAGCAAAGAAGGCTTGGGTCATGGCGAGGGATTCCTGAAAACAAAAACGTCCGCGACGGCGGACGGGTCAAGCGTGGGTCCGGGTTGCCGATCAGCCTGCCGCGAGCGCGCGGTCCAGGAAATCGAGCCGGTCCTGGCCCCAGTACGGCTGGCCGTCATGGATGAACCACGGCGCGCCGAACACGTTGGCCGAGATCGCATCCTGGGTATTCTGGGCGTAGGCCGCCTGCACGGCCTGCGCCTCGCTGGCCTTCAGCAGGCCGGCGCCGTCCAGCCCGTTCTCGTCGGCGATCTGCGCCAGCGTGGCCGCGTCGGCGATGTTGCGCTGCTCGGCCCAGACCGCGCGCGTGATGGCGCCGGTCAGCGCCAGCGCGCGCGCCGTGCCATGGGCCAGCTGTGCCGCGATGATCAGCCGGGCGGCGGCATCGCCGGACACCGGGAAGAACGTCGGATGCAGGTTCAGCGGGATGTCCAGGAACCGGCTCCAGCGCTCCAGTTCCACCAGCCGGTACGCCTGGCGCTGCGGCGGACGCTGGGCCAGCGGCAGCCCGCCGGACACCGAGAACACGCGGCCCAGGTCCGCCGGCTTCAGCAGCACCTGCGCCTGGTGGCGGTTGGCGATCTCCATGAAGCGGGCGTGGCCCAGGTAGACGAACGGTGACTGGGGCGCCAGGAAATACTCGACCTGCTTGCTCATCACGACCTCATCGAAAACAGTTGGGATCCGACAGATTAGAACGGCTTTACGACAACCAGAATCACGATGGCCAGCAACACCAGCACCGGCAGCTCGTTGAACCAGCGGTAGAACGTGTGCGACCGGGCATTGGCGCCACGCTCGAACTTGCGCAGCAGCACGCCGCAGCCGTGGTGATAGCCGATCAGCACCAGCACCAGCGCCAGCTTGGCATGCATCCAGCCCTGCCCCGTGCCGCGCCCGATGCCGTAGCCCAGGTAGAGCCACAGCCCGAACACCACCGCCGGCACGGCCAGCATGGTCATGAAGCGGAACAGCTTGCGCGCCATCAGCAGCAGCCGCTGCACGGCGGCCGGCTCGGTCTCCATCGCCAGGTTGACGAAGATGCGCGGCAGGTAGAACAGCCCCGCGAACCACGACACGACGAACAGGATATGGAAGGTTTTGACCCAGAGCATCTACGTTCCCCGCCGTTGATCAGGTGCGCACTTCGCCGTGGCCGAAGACCACGTACTTCAGCGACGTCAGCCCTTCCAGCCCCACCGGGCCGCGGGCGTGCAGTTTGTCGTTCGAAATGCCGATCTCGGCGCCCAGGCCGTACTCGAAGCCGTCGGCAAAGCGCGTGGACGCGTTGATCATCACGCTGGCCGAATCCACCTCGCGCAGGAAGCGCATGCCGGTGCTGTAGTTCTCGGTGATGATCGAGTCGGTGTGGGCCGAGCCGTAGGTGTTGATGTGGGCGATGGCGGCGTCCAAGCCGTCCACGGTGCGGATGGCCAGCACCGGCGCCAGGTATTCGGTGTGCCAGTCCTGCTCGGTGGCGTCCACCAGGTTCGTGAACCCGGCCGCCTCCAGCGTGGCGCGGGTGTCGGTGCAGACGTGCAGTTCCACGCCCTTGTCCTGGTAGATGCGGCACAGCGGCGGCAGCACGGCCGGGGCGATCCGGCGCGACACCAGCAGCGTCTCCATCGTGTTGCACGGCGCGTAGCGCTGGGTCTTGGCGTTGTCGCAGACGCGCACGGCCTTTTCCACGTCGGCATCGTCGTCGACGTAGACGTGGCAGATGCCGTCCAGGTGCTTGATCATCGGCACGCGGCCTTCCTCGATCAGGCGCGCGATCAGGCTCTTGCCGCCGCGCGGCACGATCACGTCCACGTACTCGGTCATCGTGATCAGCCGGCCCACGGCGGCGCGGTCGGTGGTCTCGATGACCTGCACGGCCTCGGCCGGCAGCCCGGCGCTGGCCAGCCCCTCGGCCACCAGCGCGGCCAGCGCCGTGTTCGATTCGATGGCTTCGGACCCGCCGCGCAGGATCGTGGCGTTGCCCGACTTCAGGCACAGCGCCGCGGCGTCGATCGTCACGTTCGGGCGCGACTCGTAGATGATGCCGATCACGCCCAGCGGCACGCGCATCTGGCCCACCTGGATGCCGGTGGGGCGAAACTTCATGTTGCTGATCTCGCCGATCGGGTCCGGCAGCGCGGCAATCTGCTCCAGCCCGGCGGCCATCGTGTCGATCGCCTTGTCGGACAGCGTCAGGCGGTCCACGAACGCGGCGTCCTGGCCGTTGGCGCGGGCGCGCTCCACGTCGCGCGCGTTGATGGCCTTGAGCTTGCCGGCGTCGCGGCGGATGGCGGCGGCAATCGTCAACAGCGCGCGGTTCTTGTCGGCCGTGGAGGCCCGCGCCATGGCGCGCGACGCCGCGCGGGCCTGCTGGCCGACGCGGGACATGTAAGCGTGGAGATCGAACTCGGTCATGATGGTGTCCGGGCCGTGCCCGGTCTGCTGTGGGTGCCGCGATGTCGAGGCGCCGGCGCGGCTGCCGGCTGTGTTCGTTTTGGCTGGCGTGGCCGGCGCGTCAGGCTGGCCGCGCGATCCGCAGCGCCAGTTGCAGCAGCCCGTCCCATGGTTCGGCCGGCAGGCTGCCCGCCGCGCCACCCGCGCCTGGCAGGTCCGACAAGCCCTTGACCTGCCGGTCCAGCCGCGCGGCCATGGCCAGCGCGGCCTCCAGCTGCGGCATCGACAGCCGCTGCGCGGCCTGCGGCACCAGCCGTTCGCGCGGGCCCCAGACGCGCAGCTCGCGCATCAGCACGCCCGCCGGCTTGCCGGCCGCCAGCCCTTGCCGGACCTTGGATAATACGCGAATTTCCTCGGTCAGCGCCCACAGCACCAGCACCGTGGCCTCGCCCTCGCCGCGCAGCCCTTCGAGCATCCGGGTCAGGCGCGGCACGTCGCCGCCCAGCATGGCCTCGGACAGCTTGAAGACGTCGTAGCGGGCCACGTTCAGCACCGCGTCGTGCACTGCATCGAAGGTCAGCACGCCCGGCGGGTACAACAGGCCGAGTTTCTGGATTTCCTGGTGCGCGGCCAGCAGGTTGCCTTCCACCTTGTCGGCGATGAACTGCAGCGCACGCCGGCCGGCCTCGCCCGGCTCCACCCGCTGCTGCTGCAGCGCCAGCCGGTCGCCCACCCACGCCGGCAGCCGCGTGCGGTCCACCGCGTCGACCTTGATCGACACGCCGGCCGATTCCAGCGCCTGGAACCAGGCCGACTTGGACGCGGCGAAGTCCAGCCGCGGCAGCGTCACCAGCATCACCACGTCGGGCGACGGCTGGGCCGCCACGGCCCGCAGCGCCTCGCCGCCGTCCTTGCCGGGCTTGCCCGACGGCACGCGCAGTTCCACGATCTTGCGGTCGCCGAACAGCGACATCGACTGCTGGGCCTCGGTGAGCTGGCTCCAGTGGAACCCGCGTTCGGCCACCAGCACCTCGCGCTCGGTGTAGCCGGCCTCGCGCGCGGCGCGGCGCAGGCGGTCCACCGCCTCCAGCACCAGCAGGTGCTCGTCGCCATGCACCACGTAGAGCGGCGCCAGGCCCCTGGCCTGGGCCTGCTTCAGGTGGCCTTCGAGTCCGTCGAGCTTGAGCTGCATCCCGGCCCTGGCCGCCTCAGATCGTCTTGACCGCGGCCAGCCGGCGCATCAGTTGCTGCACGATGTCCTTCTGCATGTCGCGGTAGAGCTGCTGCTCTTCGTACGTCTTGGCCAGCGTGTTGGCTTCGTTGTAGGTCAGGTCGCGCGTCAGCAGCAGCGTGGACGGCGCGATCAGTTCCTTGCCGGCCGCGTCGCGCAGCCTGAAGGTGAAGCGCTGCGTCAGCCGGTATTCGCGCACCACGCCCTGGGCCGTGATCGACAGGATCGAGCGGTACTGCGCGTCCTGCAGCACGTCCAGCAGCGCGTCGGCCTGCGCCTGGTCCTCGACGATCAGCGTGTCGGAGCCGTTGCGGATGTTGCGGCGCAGGTCCGCGCCCATCAGCGAATTGGCCGGCAGCCCGATGTAAAGCTTCTTGAACGCGAAGTCCGCGCTGCCGCGCATGTGAAAGCCGCAACCGGCCAGCAGGCCGGCCGCCACCGTCGCCGCACCGAGGGCGAGAAATCCGCGGCGTCCCATGTCCGGTCGATCCATTGCCATGTCTTCCTGGTTAAGGGGTCTCAGAGCACCACGTTGACGAGCCGGCCCGGCACGACCACGATCTTCTTGGGCGCGCCGCCGTTGGCAAACTTCGCCACGATGTCGCTGCCGGCGGCCGCGGCCTCGATGGCGGCGCGGTCGGCATCGGCCGGCACCGTCAGGCTGCCCCGGACCTTGCCGTTGACCTGCAGCACCAGTTCGATCTCGCTGCGCACCAGCGCGGCCTCGTCCACCTGCGGCCAGGCGGCGTCGAGGATGTCGCCGGCCTCGGCCGCGTAGCCCAGCTCGGCCCACAGGCCGTGGGCGATGTGCGGCACCACCGGGTACAGCACGCGCAGCAGGATGCTGAAGCCCTCGCGGCGCGCGGCCGGCGACGCGCCCTTGGCGTCTTCCAGCGCGTTCAGCATCTTCATCGTGGCCGACACGACGGTGTTGTACTGGATCCGCTCGTAGTCGTAGTTGGCCTGCTTGAGCACCGTATGCAGCTCACGGCGCAGGTCGGCATCGGCGGCGGCCGGCTGGCTGCCCGCGCCGTCGCGGATTGCCGCGGCGTTGGCGTAGCCATAGTTCCACACGCGGCGCAGGAAGCGCGACGCGCCTTCCACGCCCGATCCGCTCCATTCAAGCTGCTGCTCGGGCGGCGCGGCGAACATCACGAACAGGCGCGCGGTGTCGGCGCCGTACTGGTCGATCAGGGCCTGCGGGTCGATGCCGTTGTTCTTGGACTTCGACATCTTCTCGACCCCGCCGATCACCACTGGCTGGCCGTCGGCCTGCAGCGTGGCGCCGGACGGGCGGCCGCGCTCGTCGGTCTGCACGTCGACCTCGGCCGGGTTGTACCAGGTCTTCTTGCCGCTGGCGTCCTCGCGGAAGTACGTCTCGTTGAGCACCATGCCCTGCGTCAGCAGGTTGGTGAACGGCTCGTCGAACTTGACCAGGCCCAGGTCGCGCATGACCTTGGTCCAGAAGCGCGCGTACAGCAGGTGCAGGATTGCGTGCTCGATCCCGCCGATGTACTGGTCCATCGGCATCCAGTAGTCGTTGCGGGCATCGACCATCGTGGCGGCGTCCGGGCACGTGTAGCGCATGTAGTACCAGCACGAGTCGATGAACGTGTCCATCGTGTCGGTCTCGCGGCGCGCCGGCTTGCCGCATGACGGGCAGGTGCATTCCAGGAAGCGTGCGTCCTTGTTCAGCGGGTTGCCCGTGCCGTCCGGCACCAGGTCTTCGGGCAGCACCACGGGCAGGTCCTGCTCGGGCACCGGCACCACGCCGCAGGCGTCGCAGTGGATCAGCGGGATCGGCGTGCCCCAGTAGCGCTGGCGCGAGATGCCCCAGTCGCGCAGGCGCCAGGTCACCTTCTTCTCGCCCAGGCCCTTGGCGGCCAGGTCCGCGGCGATGGCGTCCACCGCCGCCTTGTAGGCCAGGCCGTCGTACTTGCCGCTGTCGATGCAGACGCCCTGCTCCTTGTCGCCGTACCACTCCTGCCAAGCGTCGGTCGAATACGGCTGGCCCTTGACGTCGATGACCTGGCGGATCGGCAGGCCGTACTTGTTGGCAAACGCGAAGTCGCGCTCGTCGTGCGCCGGCACGCCCATGACCGCGCCGTCGCCGTAGCTCATCAGCACGTAGTTGCCCACCCAGACGTCCACCTGCTCGCCGGTCAGCGGGTGCGTGACCTGCAGGCCGGTGGGCATGCCTTTCTTCTCCATGGTCGCCATGTCGGCTTCCATGACCGAGCCGTGCTTGCATTCGTCGATGAAGGCGGCCAGTTCGGGGTTGGTGGCGGCGGCGTGCGTGGCCAGCGGGTGCTCGGCGGCCACGGCGCAGAACGTCACGCCCATGATCGTGTCGGCGCGCGTGGTGAACACGTAGAGCTTGCCGTCCTGGATCGGCTGGCCGGCGGCGTCGCGGATGTCATGCGGGAACGCAAAGCGCACGCCCTCGCTGCGGCCGATCCAGTTCTGCTGCATGATCTTGACGCGCTCGGGCCAGCCCAGGCCGTCCAGGTCGCCCAGCAGTTCCTGCGCGTAGTCGGTGATGCGCAGGTAGTACATCGGGATCTCGCGCTTTTCCACCACGGCGCCCGATCGCCAGCCGCGGCCGTCGATCACCTGCTCGTTGGCCAGCACGGTCTGGTCCACCGGGTCCCAGTTCACGGTGCCGGTCTTGCGGTAGGCAATGCCGCGCTCCAGCATCTTCAGGAACAGCCACTGGTTCCAGCGGTAGTAGTCGGGGCTGCACGTGGCCACCTCGCGCGACCAGTCGATCGCCAGGCCCATCGACTGCATCTGCTTCTTCATGTAAGCGATGTTGTCGTAGGTCCAGGCGGCCGGCGCCACCTTGTTGTTCAGCGCGGCGTTCTCGGCGGGCATGCCGAACGCGTCCCAGCCCATCGGCATCAGCACGTTGCGGCCGTTCATGCGCAGGTAGCGCGCCATCACGTCGTTGATCGTGTAGTTGCGCACGTGGCCCATGTGCAGCTTGCCCGACGGGTACGGCAGCATCGAGCAGGCGTAGAACTTGGCTTTTTCCTTGCCGTCCGGTCCGACCGCGTGCTCCGATACCCGGTAGGCATCGATGGCTTGCCAATGCTGCTGGGCGGCTTGTTCAACGGCGGACGGAAGATATTTGTCTTGCATGGTCGGGACGACGGGTCTGGACAACGGGCTCGCGCGGCAACGGGCGCGCCGGGCGGCCGGGGGGATCGGAATGCGAAAGCAGCGATTATAACCGTGGCCGGCCCCGAATCCGGGCCGCCACGGGGCGCTGCAAGTCTGCGGAAAGCCGGCGCCTGGCCGCCCCGAGGCGGCGCGCCGGACGGATTACTTCAGGCCCAGCACGTCCTGCATGTCGAACATGCCGGCCGGCTTGTCCGCGAGGAAGCGGGCGGCACGGACGGCACCATCGGCATACGACTGGCGGCTCGACGACTTGTGGCTGATCTCGATCCGCTCGCCGATGCCGGCGAACATCACGGTGTGATCGCCGACGATGTCGCCGCCGCGCACCGTGGCAAAGCCGATGCTGTTGGCGTCGCGCGGACCCGTGTGGCCTTCGCGGGCATAGACGGCGCAGTCGTCAAGGTTGCGACCGAGTGCATTGGCAATCACCTCACCCATCGTCAGCGCGGTGCCGGACGGGGCATCGACCTTGTGGCGATGGTGCGCCTCGATGACCTCGATGTCGTAGCCGGTGGACAGCAGCCGGGCGGCCACGTCGAGCAGCTTGAACGTGGCATTCACGCCCACGCTGAAGTTCGACGCGAACACGACGCCGATGGACTTGGCGGCGTCGGCCAGCGCCTGCTTGCCCGCCGCGTCGAAGCCCGTGGTGCCGACGACGATCTTCTTGCCCAGCCGGCGGGCCGCGTCCAGGTGCACGAGCGTGCCTTCCGGGCGTGTGAAATCGATCAGGCAGTCGGCGGCGGCCATGACGGCGTCGATGTCGGCCGTGATCGGCAGCCCGGTGTTGCGGCCCAGGAACAGCCCGGCGTCCTGGCCCAGCGCGGGCGAGGCGGCATGTTCGAGCGCCCCGGCCAGCGTCACGCCGTCGGTGTTCAGCACGGTTTCGATCAGCATGCGGCCCATGCGGCCGGAAGCCCCTGCGATGGCGATTTTCATGATGGGTATCGGGGAGACGGACGCCCGGCGGATCTGCCGGGCGCGGGGTGCGATGAGATGCCGGTCGGAACGGGCCGGCGGCCGTGGCCGGTCAGCTGGCCGGTTTGTCCTGGGCGGCGCTGGTGGCCGGTGCCTGCGCGGCCGGCTCGGACGCCGGCGGCGTGCCCACCGCCGCATCGGCAGCCGGGGTCGCCGGTGCAGCCGGGGCCGCCTGGGCGGCGGATGCGGCCGGGGCGGACGAAGAGGACGACGAGGACGACGACCCGACACCGATCTTCTGGTTGCGCTGGGCGGCCTTCATGCCGTCGATTTCGGCGATCAGTTCGTATTCCGACGGCAGGTCGTCACCCTGCCACTTGGTCAGCGTGTCGCCATCGAAGAACACCGTGAACTTGCGCGACTGGACTACCGGCGTGGCACCCCGGCGGAACGAGAAGTAGTAGTCCCAGCGGTTGCCGTGGAACACGTCCTGCAGCAGCGGCGTGCCCAGCAGGAAGCGCACCTGGTCGCGCGTCATGCCTTCGCGCAGTTGCGCCGCCGCCTCGCGCGAGACGAAGTTGCCCTGGACGATGTTGATGCGATAAGGCGTGATGGCTTCTGCCACCTTGCGCGACGTGCTGTCGTAGGCCGAGCAGGCACCGGCCAGCAGCGCGGCGGCCAGCAGGGATGAAACCAGCGCCGGGCGCATGGCGGACGAACGGAATGAACGCATGTATCTCGCTTCCAGACGGGAATGGTTCTGTGCCGGAACCGGCGCACCGCGCGAGAGCGGCGGCGTCCGGCACGGCCAGGCGCATCGCGGGTACGCCACCCTGCGGGCGGCGTCCGGGCGCCATGGCACCGGGGCGACTTTTGTCGCCAAAACCCTTATGATTCAACTATCCAGACATTGTACTCTAGGGAGTCACGCCCATGCCGAGTCCGGCGGACCTCAAAAACATCGGCCTCAAGGCGACCGTCCCCCGCCTGAAGATTCTTGAAATCTTCCAGACCAGCGAACAGCGCCATCTCAGCGCGGAAGACGTCTACCGGATCCTGCTCAACGAGCATATGGATATCGGCCTCGCCACGGTCTATCGCGTCCTGACCCAGTTCGAACAGGCGGGCCTGCTGTCCCGCAACAACTTCGAATCGGGCAAGGCCATCTTCGAACTCAACGAAGGCAAGCACCACGACCACCTGGTGTGCCTGGACTGCGGTCGCGTCGAGGAATTCTTCGACGGCGACATCGAGCAGCGCCAGCAGAGCATCGCGCGCGAGCGCGGCTTCGCCTTGCAGGAACATGCGTTGTCGCTGTACGGCAACTGCACCAAGAACGACTGTCCCCACCGACCCAAACGATAAGCCGCGCCGGCACTGGCCCTATGCCAGGCCGAGCCCCGCAGACAAAGAAAAACCGGCGCCTCGGCGCCGGTTTTTTCATGGTCCAGGCCGTCCGCCGGCGGGTTATTCCTGCGGCAGGTCGTCCGGCGCGGCTTCGGTCACCACGCGCAGGTTGCGCACGGTGGAAGCCTGCGGCAGCCCCACGAACTCGCCGACGACCTGGCGGAACAGGTTGCGGGCCCAGACCAGCATCGGATGGGTATTGCGGCTGCGGTGCCAGAACATGTTCAGGCCCAGCGTCGTATTGAGCTCGGCCGGCAGCGGGAACGCCTTGAGGCCGTAGGTCTCGCACGCCATGTCCTTGGTCAGCGCGCTGACGGTGAAGATCATGTCGGTCTGGGCGGCCAGTTCGGCCTGGGCGCGCCAGGAATGGACGGTCAGCGTGGCATTGCGCTTGAGGCCGCGCTGCTGCAGCGCGTAGTCCAGCGGGATCAGCGCCGTGGCCGGCCGGCCCGTGCCGCCCGAGTGCGCCATGAAGATATGGCTGCAGTCGAGATACTGTTCCAGCGTGCAATCGTTCTTCAGGACCGGATGGTTCTTGCGTGCGCAAACCCAGAGGTTCAGCGACGTGACCATTTCTTCGACGATTTCCGGGTGGCGGGTGGGAAATGGCGAAAATGCCAGGTCGAGTTCGTTGGCGCGCATCGACGCCACGTCACTTTCCCACGAATGCGACTCCACCAGCCGGATATGCAGGTCGGGCGCCAGTTGCTTGATACGCAGCACGAAGCGGTTGAAGACCGTATCGCCCAGTTCGGCCGCAAAGCCGATGCTCAGCGTGCCGGTGGCGACGGCCGGATCGAAATTGTCGGCGTCGCCCTCGTTGATCGACGACCAGAGGTCCAGCATGTCGCGGATCTTCGGGCCGAGTTCGAGCGCGCGGGGCGTCGGCGTCAGGCCGTGCGGCACACGGATAAAAAGAGGGTCGTCGAAGATTTCGCGCAGGCGGCCAAGCGAGTGCGAGACGGCAGGCGCCGTCATGTGCATTTTCTCGGCCACATAAGTGGCGTTTCGCTTGCTCAGCAGCTCGGTGAAAATCACCAGCAGCTTGGTATCCACGTTCACCATGATCACGCCCGGTTGGAAAGTCTCACGCGTCGACGGCCCACCACTTTCACTGGCTGCACATCAGATTTCAACAGATTCTTCCGAGTGTAAGAGAAAAAATCGGCAGCGGAAAGCAAATTCAGCATTTCTCGCACTACTTCAAATGCAGATAAGCGGATTTTTGACGACTTCGGGACAGATAATGTCAAAAAACCACGGCATCACGCGCCGACGGCCCGCCATATTGATCGATGTGGGCCGATTCCTGCCTTGCGCAGACGCATATTCTTAAGAATTTTCGGGTTTTTTAATAGCTCCCAGCCGCCAGCGCCCACAAAAAAACGCGCCCGAAGGCGCGTTTTCCGTGAAGCGGGGTCGATGCGGCCGATTACTTGGCCACGACGCGTGCCATTTCCAGGCACTTGTTCGAATAACCCCACTCGTTGTCGTACCAGCTCACGACCTTGATGAACGTGCCGTCCAGCGCGATACCGGCTTCGGCGTCGAAAATCGAGGTGCGCGCGTCGCCGCGGAAGTCCGTGGCCACGACCTTGTCTTCCGTGTAGCCCAGCACGCCCTTCAGCGCGCCCTGGCTCTGGGCCTTCATCTCGGCGCAGATTTCCTCGTACTTGGCCGGCTTTTCCAGCTCGACGGTCAGGTCGACCACCGACACATCCGAGGTCGGCACGCGGAACGACATGCCGGTCAGCTTCTTGTTCAACTGCGGAATCACCACGCCCACGGCCTTGGCGGCGCCGGTCGACGACGGGATGATGTTTTCCAGGATGCCGCGGCCACCGCGCCAGTCCTTGTTCGACGGGCCGTCGACGGTCTTCTGCGTCGCCGTGGCGGCGTGTACGGTCGTCATCAGGCCGCGCTTGATGCCCCACTTGTCGTTCAGCACCTTGGCCACCGGGGCCAGGCAGTTCGTGGTGCAGCTGGCGTTCGAGATGATCGCCTCGCCCTTGTACGAGTCGTGGTTCACGCCGTACACGAACATCGGGGTGTCGTCCTTCGACGGGGCCGACATGATCACCTTCTTGGCGCCCGCGTCGATGTGCTTCTGCGCGCCTTCCTTGGTCAGGAAGATGCCGGTCGACTCGATCACCACGTCCACGCCAGCCTCGCCCCACTTCAGCTCGGCCGGATCCTTGACGGCGGTCAGGCGAATCTTCTTGCCGTTCACGACCAGCGTGTTGCCGTCCACCGACACTTCGCCGTCGAAGCGGCCATGCACCGAGTCGTACTGGAGCATGTAGGCCAGGTAGTCCGGTTCGAGCAGGTCGTTGATGGCGACGACTTCCACGTCCTTGAAGTTCGCCACGGCGGCGCGGAACACCATGCGTCCGATGCGGCCGAAGCCGTTGATGCCGATCTTGATGGTCATGTCTATCTCCTAGAGTGCAATCGATGAAGCCGGTAGCGCGCGCCGGTTGCCGGCGCATCGCACCGGCCAACCGCGCGGGCGAGATTTACTGGGCCAGCGTGGCGCGGACGGTGTCCGCCACGTTTTCCACGGTGAAGCCGAAATGCTTGAACAGCACGCCGGCCGGGGCCGACTCGCCGAAGGTGTCGATGCCGACGACGGCCTGCACCTGGTATTTCCACCAGAAGTCCGTCACGCCGGCTTCCACGGCCACGCGCGGCACGCCGGCCGGCAGCACGCTGGCCTTGTAGGCGGCGTCCTGCTTGTCGAACACGGTCGTGGCCGGCACCGAGACCACGCGCACGTACACGCCATCGGCGGCCAGCGCGTCGGCCGCGCCCACGGCCAGGCCCACTTCCGAACCCGTGGCCAGAATCACGGCGTCCGGACGCTTGGTGCGCGGGTTCCTGGCGTCGCGCAGCACGTAGCCGCCGCGGGCGATGTTGGCGCGCGTCGCGTCGTCACGCTGCTGGAACGGCAGGTTCTGGCGGCTGAAGATCAGGCAGCTCGGGCCGTTCTCGCGGCGGATCGCCTGGGCCCAGGCCACGGCGGTCTCGGTGGTGTCGGCGGTACGCCAGACGTCCATGTTCGGGATCAGGCGCAGGCTGGCCACGTGCTCGATCGACTGGTGCGTCGGGCCGTCCTCGCCCAGGCCGATCGAATCGTGCGTGAACACGAACAGCGAGCGGATCTTCATCAGCGCGGCCATGCGCAGCGCGTTGCGGCTGTAGTCCGAGAACGTCAGGAACGTGGCGCCGTAGGGCACGTAGCCGCCATGCAGCGCGATGCCGTTCATGATGGCGCTCATGCCGAACTCGCGCACGCCGTAGTTGATGTGGTTGCCCCAGGCGTCCACGCGCACCGGCTGCGTGCCCGACCAGTTGGTCAGGTTCGAGCCGGTCAGGTCGGCCGAGCCGCCCAGGAATTCGGGCAGCACCGGCGCGAACGCCTCGATCGTGTTCTGGCTGGCCTTGCGCGTGGCGATGGTCTCGGCCTTTTCCTCGCACTTGGCGATGAAGGCGTCCACGGTGGCGTCAAACGCGGCCGGCAGTTCGCCACGCATGCGGCGCTTGAATTCGCCGGCCTCGTTCGGATGCAGTTCGGCGTAGGCGTCGAACAGTGCGTCCCAGGCCTTTTCCAGCGCCGCGCCGGTGGTCTTGGCGTTCCAGGCCGCGTAGACGTCCTCGGGCAGCTCGAACGGGGCGTGCGCCCAGCCCAGCGCCTCGCGCGTGGCCAGCACTTCGGCGCCGCCCAGCGGGGCGCCGTGCACGTCGTGGCCGCCGGCCTTGTTCGGCGCGCCCTTGCCGATGATCGTGCGGCAGCAGATCAGCGTCGGCTTGTCGCTGGCCTTGGCCTGGGCGATGGCGTTGTCCACGGCCACCACGTCATGGCCGTCCACGGCGCGGATCACGTTCCAGCCATAGGCCTCGAAGCGCTTGGGCGTGTCGTCGGCAAACCAGTGCACCACGTCGCCGTCGATCGAGATGCCGTTGTCGTCCCAGAACGCGATCAGCTTGTTCAGCTTCAGCGTGCCGGCCAGCGAGCAGGCCTCGTGGCTGATGCCTTCCATCAGGCAGCCGTCGCCCATGAACACGTACGTGTGGTGGTTGACGATGTCGAAGCCCGGGCGGTTGAATTCCTCGGCCAGCAGGCGTTCCGCCAGCGCCATGCCCACCGCGTTGGTGATGCCCTGGCCCAGCGGGCCGGTCGTGGTTTCCACGCCCGGCGTGATGCCGTACTCGGGGTGGCCCGCCGTCTTGCTGTGCAGCTGGCGGAAGTTGCGCAGCTCTTCCACGGGCAGGTCGTAGCCGGTCAGGTGCAGCAGGGCATAAATCAGCATCGATCCGTGGCCGTTAGACAGCACGAAGCGGTCGCGGTCGGCCCACTGCGGATTGACCGGGTTATGCTTCAGGTGCCGTCCCCACAGCGCCACGGCGATGTCCGCCATCCCCATCGGCGCGCCGGGGTGGCCGGAGTTGGCCTGCTGGACGGCGTCCATGGCGAGCACGCGGATGGCATCGGCCATCAGCTTGACGGGTTGGTTGGCGAAAGGACTGGTGGCGGGATGGGCGAGGGCAGACATGCGGGAACCTGACGGCGGGAAAACCGCAATTTTAGCAGAAGCAGGCGGCATTTCCGGGCGTCCGGACACGTCCCGAAGGGGGTCTCAGACGTGGACCGAATGGCTGGCGCCCGGCGTGGGCACCACGCTGGGCGAGATTGCCGTGCTGGCGGCCACGCGCACGCCCCACCAGCAGGTGGAAATTGGCGAGAACGCGCGCTTTGGCCGGATTTTCCGGCTGGATGGCCGCGTGATGAGCACCGAAGCCGACGCCTTCATCCAGCACGAGCTGATGACCATGCCGATGGCGGCAGTGCACGGTTCGCCACGTAGCGCGCTGGTCGTGGGCGGCGGCGACGGCGGCTCGGCCTTCGAACTGCTGCGGATTCCCACGATGCGGGAAGTCGTGGTGGCCGAACTGGACGCCGAAGTCGTGCGGTTGGCGCGCACGTGGCTGGCCGGCATCCACCGGGGCGCGCTCGACGAGCCCGGCGATGCACGCCTGCACATCGCCATCGGCGACGGCCTGGGGCTGATGGAAGCCTTTGCGCGGGCCGGCCGCCAGTTCGACCTGATCGTCTATGACCTGACCGAGGCCGACGACGGCAGTCCCGCCGCCGCCCTCTTCTCCCCGCACGGCATGCAGACCGCGCGCCGCTGCCTGACACCGGGCGGGGCGATCTCGATGCATCTCGGACCGCCGTGGCACCGGCCCGATGCCAGCCGCCTGCTGCTGGCCCGGCTGCGCCAGGTGTTCCGGCACGTGGCGCCGCTGACCACGTTCATCCCCGCGTATGGCGCGCTGTGGGGCATCGCACTGGCCAGCGACGCGCTTGACATCGCCACCCATCCGCCCGCGCGCATTGCCGACCGGCTGCGCCAGTGGCAGCTCGACGGCGCCCTGCGCGCCTACCGCGCCGAGCTGCATCCGGCGCTGTTCGATCACCCGCGCCACCTCCAGGCGATCTTCGACAGCGCTGGCCGTCCCGCGTAACATGCACGGACGCCACGCCGCGCCGTGCGGCCGGGCGCTTGTGCCATCCGGGAGACCCTCATGTCCAGACCGCCCAATACGCCCTGGCTGACGCCCTATCTCACGGTCGCCAGCGGACGCGCCGCCATCGATTTCTACCAGCGGGCCTTCGGCTTCGAAGCCGGCCACGTGGTCGACGAAAACGGCGTGCCCACCCATGCCGAGATGCATTACCGGGGCCAGCTCGTCATCATGTTCGCGCCCGAGGGCGCCTGGGGCAGCACGGCCCGCACGCCCCGCTCCATGGGCGTGGAAGCACCCCAGACGTTCTACGTCTACTGCGACGACGTGGACGCGCTGTACGCGCGCGCCATTGCTGCCGGCGCCACCAGCATCGCGCCGCCAGCCGACCAGTTCTGGGGCGACCGCTACTGCATGGTCGAGGACCCCGATGGATACCGATGGGGCTTCGCCACGCGGCTGGCCGCATCCCCCGACGCCACCCCCAACGCTTGATGCCACCGAGATTCTTTGTCGATACGGCGCTCGTCGCCGATGCCGTGCTGCCGTTGCCCGAACCCGTCGTCCGCCACGTGCAGGTGCTGCGCCTGGCCACCGGCGACGCCATCACGCTGTTCAACGGCCAGGGCGGCAGCCACGCCGCCACGCTGGCCGAGATCGGCAAGCGGCACGCGCTGGCCCGCGTGGGCGCCCACGACGCCACCGAGGCCGAAACGCCATTCGCCGTCACGCTGGCCCAGGGGCTGGCCGGCGGCGACAAGATGGACTGGCTGATCGAGAAAGCCGTGGAACTGGGAGTCACGGCGATCCAGCCGCTGCAGGCCAGCCGCTCGGTCGTGCGGCTGTCTGGCGACCGCGCGGCCAAGCGCCAGGCGCACTGGCAGGCGCTGGTGCAGGCCGCGTGCGAACAATGCGGACGCAATCGCTTGCCGGCCGTGGCGCCGGTCGCTACCTTGGAAGCGTGGCTGGCCAGCGCACCGGCCTCGGGCGCCCGGCTGCTGCTGTCGCCGCGCGCGTCCGGGTCGCTGGCGGACCTGGCCGCGACGCACCGTGACGCATGGCGTGCCACGGGCGTCACGCTGCTGATCGGGCCCGAAGGCGGCTTGTCCGCCGACGAGGAAGACGCCGCGCGCCGCGCCGGTTTCATCGGCGTGACGCTGGGGCCGCGCATCCTGCGCACGGAAACCGCCGGGCTGGCATGCCTGGCAACGCTGAACGCCATCCTTGGCGGATTTTGATAAGGAGTCTGAGATGGGACTACTCGATAGCGTGCTGGGTGGCGTGCTGGGCCAGCGGGGCGGCCAGCCGGGCCAGTCCGGCGGCGTCAATCCGAAGCTGATCATGGCCCTTGGCCTGCTGGCGATGCTGGCCATGCGCAACAAGCACCAGGGCGCCGACGGCAGCGTGGCGCCGGCCGACCCCGCCGACGCGGGCGCGGCGGGTGGCGGGCTGGGCGGACTCGGGGGTCTGGGTGGCCTGGGTGGCCTGGGCGGGATGCTCGGCGGCATGCTGGGCGGCGGCAGCGCGCCGGCGCCGGGCGGTCTCGACCTCGGATCGCTGCTGGGCGGCCTGCTGGGCGGCCAGGGCGAAGCCGGCGGATCGGCGCAGGCGATGGGCGCGGCGGCCGGCGGCATCGGCGCGTTGCGCGACATCCTGGGCCAGGCCGGGCTGGGCCATCAGGTGGATTCCTGGATCGGCACCGGCGCCAACGAGGCGGTCAGCCCGGCCGACCTGTCGTCGGCGCTGGGCGACACCGGCGCGCTGCAGTCGCTGGCGGAAACCACCGGCATGTCATCCGACGACGTGGCCGCGAGCCTCAGCGAGGGCCTGCCGGAACTGATCGACCGCCTCACGCCGAGCGGGCAGCTCCCGCCGGCGGCCTGAACGCCCGCGCCACGGCGCTCGCCCAAACAAAAAGCCCGCTGGCAGCAGCGGGCTTTTTTTCATCATGCCAGCGCGGAGCCGGCGCGGCGCTCAGGCGAACGAGTAGAACACCCGGAACTGCACCTTGCGCTCGCCCCAGAACTCGGCGGCGTCACGGAATACGTCGAGCAGCACCTCGCGCGCTTCCTTGTCGAACTTCTGCGCGATCGGCAGACCTTCCAGCACGATCACGAAACCGGGCTGCGGGCCCGACTTGTGGATCATGTCGGTCAGGCAGTCGGACAGGGCGTCGAAATTCTTGCCGAAATGCTTCGGGAACGTGAATTCCGTGGCAATCCGCTCCAGGATTTCCGCCTTGCTCGCGCAATCGGCGCAGTTGGCGTACAGGAAATGCTGGTTCAGCGCGGCGGCGGCCTGGGACAGCTCGGGCACCCGGAACGCGCGGATCGACTGGACGATGTTGGGACGCACCGTCTTGAACAGATTCATGGCTCCCTCGTTGGTGCCGTCGTCAGCCCACGTGACCATGACTGGCGCACAGGCGGGCGGAAGTCGGTGCGTCAGATCCTGGCGGGGCATCATCAGCACGTTGTCATATAGGTTCTGGGCGTGATGGTGAGCCCTTTGCCAGCCATCTCCGGCGCCGCGCTCCTCGCGGGCGGCAAGGGCGTCGCCCAGTCCGAAAATGTCAGTCATCATTTGGTTATCCGTTTGAAACTGTTGTAGTGGTCTTCCGTGTAATAGCAGTCGTTGGCGGCGCGTTGGTCACCACCGCACACGATCCGCCTGGCTCCCCGATTCCGGCTCTTGCTGTTCTTGACGGTGTATTCGCGGTAATACCCGCGAGGCTGCTGCGGCAGGATGCGTTCGTAGTTGCCGAACCGCGAACCATCCTTGTCATACGGGAACGGCCCGCCGGCCTGTATCAGCTCCAGCGTCTGCTGCGCCTCGTTGGGCAACTGCGGGGCCGCGATGGTTCCCACCATCCCGGCCAGGTCGGGCGACTGCCTTGCCATCGCACCCTGCGGCGCCAGGGACAGCGCCATCGTCAGCGCCGCGCCGGCCAACACGTGGCCCAGGCTCCGTACCAGGCTCAGGGACTGCCGACTTGACTGCCGCTGCGACTGGCTTTGCGAATTCCGGGAACCCACGATGGTGAATGAATCGTTGGCGAAGGTTGGTGGCGGGTCATTCCGGCGCCACGCAGAAAGGCCCGCGACGGCTCCGGCACGCCCAGGCGAGCGTCCGCATTCAAAGGCGTAAGGTTACGCGCAAGTCCACCATTAATCAATCCCCGCGCCGTGGCAGGCGGAATTTCTTCAATTGTTTCAATATGTTATTGATATGTGTGCGCATACTAACCTCGCAAGGGGCGCCGGGCGCGGACATGAAAAAAGCCGGGCGGACCCGGCTTCTGCATCACATGCGGACGATGGCCCGGCAGGCCGGTGCCGGCCCGCGGGCTTTTACGGCGATCAACCCTTGGCGGCGGCGTCCACCACGACCAGCGCGGTCATGTTGACGATACGGCGCACGGTGGCCGACGGTGTCAGGATATGCACCGGCGCCTTCACGCCCAGCAGGATTGGGCCGATGGCCACGTTGTTGCCGGCCGCCACCTTGAGCAGGTTGTACGAGATATTGGCCGCGTCGATGTTCGGGCAGACCAGCAGGTTGGCTTCGCCCTTGAGCGAGCCGTCCGGCACCAGCGAATCGCGCAGCTTCTCGTCCAGCGCGCTGTCGCCGTGCATTTCGCCATCGACTTCCAGGTCCGGCGCGCGGTCGCGCAGGATCTGCAGCGTATCGCGCATCTTGCGGGCCGACGGTGCCTCGGACGTGCCAAAGTTCGAATGCGACAGCAGCCCCACCTTCGGCTCGATGCCAAAGCGCTTCAGTTCCTCGGCCGCCATGATCGTGATCTCGGCCAGTTCCTCGGCGGTCGGGTCGACGTTCACGTGCGTGTCCACCAGGAAGATCTGGCGGCCCGGCAGCACCAGGCCGTTCATCGCGGCGTACACCTTGTTCGTGCCGCCGAGCACCTGGTCGATATAGCGCAGGTGGGCCGCCGTGGTGCTGACCGTGCCGCAGATCATGCCGTCGGCCTCGCCCTTCTTGACCAGCATCGCGCCGATCAGCGTGGTGCGGCGGCGCATTTCCAGCTTGGCGTACTGCTGGGTGACGCCCTCGCGGGCCATCATGCGGTAGTACGTGTCCGAGTAGTCGCGGAAGCGCTCGTCATGCTCGGGATTGACGACCGTGAAGTCCACGCCCATGCGCAGGCGCAGGCCAAAGCGCTCGATCCGGTGCGACAGCACGGCCGGACGGCCGATCAGGATCGGGTTGGCCAGCTTCTCGTCGACGATCACCTGCACGGCGCGCAGCACGCGTTCCTCTTCGCCCTCGGCAAAGACGATGCGCTTCTTTTCCATCTCCACCTTGCGCGCGGCCGCGTAGATCGGCTTCATCAGCGTGCCCGAGTGGTAGACGAACTGCTGCAGTTGCAGGCGATACGCGTCCATGTCCTCGATCGGCCGCGCGGCCACGCCGCTCTTGGCCGCCGCCTCGGCCACGGCCGGCGCGATCTTGACGATCAGGCGCGGGTCGAACGGCTTCGGGATCAGGTATTCGGGGCCGAACGACAGGTCCTGGATGCCATAGGCCGTGGCCACGATGTCGCTCTGTTCCTGGCGGGCCAGCTCTGCCACGGCGTTGGCCGCGGCAATCTCCATCTCGCGCGTGATCGTCGTCGCGCCGCAGTCCAGCGCGCCACGGAAGATGAACGGGAAGCAGAGGACGTTGTTGACCTGGTTCGGATAGTCGGTGCGGCCCGTGGCGATCACGGCGTCCGGACGCACTTCCTTGGCCAGTTCCGGCATGATTTCCGGGTTCGGGTTGGCCAGCGCCAGCACCAGCGGCTTGTCGGCCATCTTCTGCACCATTTCCGGCTTCAGCACGCCGGCGGCGGACAGGCCCAGGAAGATGTCGGCGCCGTCCATGACCTCGGCCAGCTTGCGCTTGTCGGTCTTCTGCGAGAAGCGCGCCTTTTCCGGGTCCATCAGCTCGGTGCGGCCCTCGTAGACCACGCCGGCCAGGTCCGTCACCCAGATGTTCTCGATCGGCAGGCCCATGTCGACCAGCAGGTCCAGGCAGGCCAGCGCAGCCGCGCCGGCGCCCGAGGCCACCAGCTTCACCTTGGAGATGTCCTTGCCGACGACCTTCAGCCCGTTGATGACCGCCGCGCCCACCACGATGGCGGTGCCGTGCTGGTCGTCGTGGAAGACGGGAATCTTCATCCGCTCGCGCAGCTTGCGCTCCACGTAGAAGCACTCCGGCGCCTTGATGTCTTCAAGGTTGATGCCGCCGAACGTGGGCTCCAGCGACGCGATGATGTCCACCAGCTTCTCGGGGTCCTTCTCGTCGATCTCGATGTCGAAGACGTCGATGCCGGCAAACTTCTTGAACAGCCCGCCCTTGCCTTCCATGACCGGCTTCGACGCCGCGGCGCCAATGTCGCCCAGGCCCAGCACGGCGGTACCGTTGGTGATCACGGCCACCAGGTTGCCACGGGCGGTATAGCGGAAGGAATTGGCCTGGTCGGCGACGATTTCCTCGCACGCGGCGGCCACGCCCGGCGAGTAGGCCAGGGCCAGGTCACGCTGGTTCGACAGCGGCTTGGTGGGGGTGACGGAAATCTTGCCGGGGGTCGGAAACTCGTGGTATTCGAGTGCGGCCTTGCGCAGCGCCTCACGCTGCTGCTGTTTCAGATCGTCTTGGGACGGGGACTGCTGAGGGCTTGTCATCTGCGCATCTTCCGATCAGTGGAGCCGCATGAATAACGCTGGGAATGAGCACGGGCCGGCTCCACGAACCCGCTGTCTCCGCTTTCACAGGCGCTTAGGCTGCTGCCTTGGAAATGGCGCATTTTATATTGTGAAAAACTATTTCACAATGGGCGTTTTGCGCGGGGCACCTTTGCGTTTCGGTACAATATGCCGCATGCCGCTGGGCTTGACCAGACGGTATGCCCCCCACCTTCATGCCAGATCCCAGCGCCGTCTCCCTTTCCGAATTCGACCTGATTCGCCGCTTCTTCACGCGCCCAGTGCATAAGGCGGCGCTCGGCGTGGGCGATGACTGCGCGCTGATCGACCCGCGCCCGGGCCACCAGCTGGCCATCAGCACCGACATGCTGGTCAGCGGCCGCCATTTCTTTCCCGATGTCCCGCCGCGCGCGCTGGGCCACAAGGCGCTGGCCGTGAACCTGTCGGACCTGGCCGCGATGGGCGCCGAGCCGCGCGCGTTCACGCTGGCGCTGGCGCTGCCGGAGGCCGATCCCGCCTGGCTGGAAGCCTTTGCCGGCGGCCTGCTGGCCCTGGCCGACGACCACGGCTGCGAGCTGATCGGCGGCGACACCACCAAGGGCCCGCTGACGCTGTCCATCACCGTGTTCGGCGACGTGCCGCTGCGCCAGGCGCTGCGCCGCGACGCCGCCCGGCCCGGCGACGACATCTGGATCTCGGGCACGCTCGGCGACGCCCGGCTGGCGCTGGGCGACTGCCGCGGCGAATGGCTGCTGCCCGAGCCCGATTTCACCGAGGTGCGGCCGCGCATGGACACCCCGACGCCGCGCGTGGCGCTGGGCATGGCGCTGCGCGGCGTGGCGCACGCGGCGCTGGACATTTCCGATGGCCTGATTGGCGACCTGGGCCACATCCTCGCCCGCTCGTCGGTCGGCGCCATCGTCGACGTCGACGTCCTGCCCCGCTCGGCCATCCTGGGCGCGCAGCCGATCGGCTGCCAGCGAGACTGCGTGCTGGCCGGCGGCGACGACTACGAACTGTGCTTCACCGCCCCGGTGGGTCAGCGCGAGGCCATCGCCGCCATCGGCCAGCAACTGGGCCTGCCGCTCACGCGTGTCGGATCGATCACTCCGGAGGCCGGGCTGCGGCTGGTCGACCGCCATGGCGACCCGTACACGTACGCGGGCGCGTCGTTCGATCATTTCACCGCGCCGTGACACACCGCCGCCAAGCCGTGTCATGATGCCGGGCATGCGCGCAACAGGGAGAGCCGTGCGCTTGCGCGCCATATATCACTAGAAAAGTCGAGCCAGGTTCTTGATGTCCGCCTATCCCCCCGGGGCCGCGCCGCGCGACCCCGCCCATCCTGCCGAGCCCGTCACGCTGGAGGCCGGCCAGACGTCCCGCATCACGCGCCCCACCGCGCGCTTCATGCTTGGCCATCCGGCCCGGCTGCTGGCGCTCGGCTTTGGCTCGGGCCTGTCGCCGGTCAGCCCCGGCACGGTCGGCACGCTCTACGGCTGGCTGTCGTTCGTCGTGATCTCGATGTGGATCGAGCCGACCACGTGGCTGTGGATCATCGCCGGGGGCTTCGTGCTCGGCATCTGGGCGTGCCTGCGCACCGCGCGCGACATGGGCGTCTACGACCACGGCAGCATGGTCTGGGACGAGATCGTGGCGTTCTGGCTGGTGCTGGTCTTCGTCACGCCCACCGGGTTCTGGGGCCAGTTCGCGGCCTTCCTGTGGTTCCGGCTGTTCGACATCGCCAAGCCGGCGCCGATCCGGTACTACGACCGCACGCTCAAGGGCCCCGGCTTCACGGGCGCCTTCGGCGTGATGTTCGACGATATCTTCGCGGCGTTCTACACGCTGCTCGTGTTCGCCCTGTGGCGCTCGTTCTGAGCGCCGCGCCCTTTCTGCACCAGGATTCGGGGAATCGCCGCCATGTCCGTCAGCCGCCTGCTTGACCAGCTAGCCATCCAGGCCGGAGCCGCCCTCGCGGAACGCTCGCTCATGCTCGCCACCGCGGAATCCTGCACGGGCGGGCTCGTGGCGGCGGCCATCACCGATATCTCAGGGTCGTCCGGCTGGTTCGAGCGCGGCTTCGTGACCTATTCGAACGAGGCCAAGACGACCATGATCGGCGTGCCCGCGAAGCTGATCCGCGACCACGGCGCGGTCAGCGAGGAAGTGGCCCACGCCATGGCCGAGGGCGCCCTGCTGAACAGCCGCGCCCAGGTGTCGCTGTCGATCACCGGCGTGGCCGGCCCCACCGGCGGCACCCCGGACAAGCCGGTCGGCATGGTCTGCTTTGGCTGGAGCAACCGCATCACCACCCGCACCGAAACCCAGCGCTTCAAGGGCGACCGCGCCCAGATCCGCCGCCAGGCGGCCGAGCACGCGATGCGCGGACTGATCGAGCTGATTCGGAACGAGGCGTAAGAATCCGCTGGTTGGCTCCCCTCTCCCGCACGGCGGGAGAGGGGTCGGGGGAGAGGGCGTTGAGCATCTGCTTGCCGACAAGTCGCAATTTGAGCCGCCGGCCCTCTCCCCCAGCCCCTCTCCCGCACGCGGGAGAGGGGAGCCCACTCCGAGCACAACGCTCAACCGTGCCGGAACCGGTTGATCGTCTCGCGCGTCTGCAACGCCACGTTGCGGGCGGCCGCGGCGAAGTTCTTGTCGCGGCTGGCGTACAGGATGGCGCGCGACGAGTTGATCATCATGCCGGTGCCGTCGGCCGTGCGGCCGGCCTTCACGGTGGCCTCGATGTCGCCGCCCTGGGCGCCGATGCCCGGGATCAGCAGCGGCATGTCGCCGACGATCTGGCGCACCCGGGCAATCTCGTTCGGGAACGTGGCGCCCACCACCAAGCCCATCTGGCCGTTCGTATTCCAGCGTTCGCGCGCGGCCTCGGCCACCACCTGGTACAGCGGCTTGCCGTCGACCTGCAGGAACTGCACGTCCGAGCCGCCCGGGTTGGACGTGCGGCACAGCACGATCACGCCCTTGCCCGGATGCGCCAGGTACGGCGACATCGAATCGAAACCCATGTACGGGCTGACGGTCACCGCGTCGGCCTTGTAGCGGTCGAACGCCTCGATCGCGTAGTGCTCGGCCGTGGAGCCGATGTCGCCGCGCTTGGCGTCCAGGATCACGGGGATCCCCGGGTGGGCGTCGTGGATGTATTCGATCAGCTGCTCGAGCTGGTCCTCGGCGCGCTGGGAATGGAAATAGGCAATCTGCGGCTTGAAGGCGCAGACCAGGTCGGCGGTGGCGTCGACGATTTCGCGGCAGAACGAGAAGATCGCCCCGCCCGTGCCGGTCATCGACAGCGGCAGCTTGGCCGGGTCCGGATCGAGCCCGACGCACAGCAGGGAATCGTTTCGCTGCCAGGCGCTGGACAGCAGCTCGGTAAAGGTCATGGGAGGCTCGGAGAAGTCGGGCGGGGCTGGCGTCCCGCCCGGGTTCGACAGTATGCACAGCATAACGCGCGCGACGGCCGGGCGGTTGGCCGCCGGCAGGGCGCGACGGGCGTCGCGCGGCGCGCCATGGTGGCGTCGGCGGCATTCTACCTGCTGGCATGCTATTGTCTGGAGCTTCCGCTTAAAAAGAGCGACCGCCACGTCGCCATTCCGCCGATCCATGCAACTCGACCGCCGCGGCGTGCTCCTGCTCGTCATCCTGACCCTTGCCTGGGGCCTGAACTGGCCGATCATGAAGCTTGGCGTGGCGCATTTCCCGGCCATGGGATTCCGGCTGCTATGCATGGCCGGCGGGCTCGTGGCGCTGGGGCTGGCGCTCAAGGTGCGCGGCGAATCGCTGCGCGTGCCGCGCCAGGCGTGGGGCACCGTGGTGCGGCTGGCCATCCCGAACATGGTCATCTGGCACCTGTTCGCGATCTGCGCGGTCAAGCTGCTGTCGTCGGGCCGCGCGGCCATCCTGGGCTACACCATGCCGATCTGGGCCGTGATCTGGGGGCTGGTGATCTTCCGCGAGCGGATTGCGCTGTCGGCCTGGATCGGCATCGGCTGCGCGCTGGCCGGCACGGTGCTGCTGCTGTCCGGCGAGATCGCCGCGCTGACCGGCAGCCCGGCCGGCACCGTGCTGATGCTGGTGGCGGCGGCCGGCTGGGGCTTTGGCACCCAGTTGATGAAACGCACGCCCATCGACGTCTCCATCGGCGCGCTGACGTTCTGGATGCTGGCCGTCACGCTGCCGTTCCTGGCCGTTGGCTCGGCGCTGTTCGAGACCGGCTGGCGCATGCCGACGGCCGTGGAATGGGCCGCCATCGGCTACAACGCCGTGGTGGTCTTTGCCTACTGCCACCTGGTCTGGTTCGCGCTGGCGCGCAGCCTGCCGCCGGTGGTGTCGAGCCTGTCGATCATGTTCATTCCGGTGGTGGGCGTGTTCTCGGGCATGTGGCTGCTGGGCGAGACGCCGCACTGGCAGGACTACGCGGCCATCGTACTGATGTTCGCGGCGCTGTCGTCGGTCATGCTGGCGCCGCTGCTGCGCCGGCGCCTCTGAGCAACACCAGAGATTTCACTTAACAAGCCCCCTCCCGTTGGATTACACTCGCGGCCATCAGAATCCCGGAGAAACTACGTGGGCAGTAGCATCGGGTGTTCGGGCTGCCGCGGCCGTGCCGCGTCATCGCCGGATGCCATGTCACTGCGGGCTGCGTAACGCCGATCCGCGCGGGGCCATCGCCCTGCTCGTCGCCGTGCTTGCCCGCAGACACCTGCGGGTGAGTGTGTCCTTCCGATTCCCGCGCGGTGCGTCTTGCTGACCGCCGCGTCGCGCACCGGATCTTCCCTCCCCCGGCTTGCCAGCCAGATACAGGCAACAGGCAAACGTCATCGCCTTGCCCCCGGACGCGGTCCCGCGCCCGCCGGCAGCCCGATCACGCTTGCCGGCCGCCTCATGGTCGCCTTGCTGGCCAAGCCTTGCCTGCGCACGTCTCCGACCCGCGCAATCAGTCACAAGGAATCCCAGGGATGATCAACCTGTTCGTCCTGCAGAAAGGCCGGCTTGCCCAGGAGCAGGTCGACGAGCGCAACGAGCTGCTGCAGCACAAGCCCATCTGGATCGACGTGGTCAGCCCTGACGACGAGGAACTGGCGTGGATCAAGGAAGCCTACAACGTGGTCCTGCCCGAGCTGGAGGACCTGGGCGACCTGGAGGCGTCGGCGCGCTACTTCGAGGGCGAGGACGAGAATATCCACATCCGCACCGACTTCCTGCTCGACGAGGACGAGGCGTCGCGCAACGTGCGCGTGGCCTTCGTGCTCACGCGCGACGTCCTGTTCTCGATCCACGACGAAGACCTGCCCGTGTTCCGCCTGGTGCGGCTGCGCGCCCGGATGCGTCCGGGGTCCGTGCGCAACGCCAAGGACGTGCTGATGGACCTCTACGCGACCGACGCCGAGTACTCGGCCGATTCGATCGAGGAGATCTACGAGCGCCTGGAGGAAGCCAGCCGCCGCGTGCTGGCCGAGAACGTGACCGATGCCGCCGCCGCCGACGTGCTGGAAACCATCGCCCGCGAGGAAGACCTGAACGGCCGCATCCGCCGCAACGTCATGGATACGCGCCGCGCCGTGTCGTTCCTGATGCGCAGCCAGCTGCTGTCGGCCGAGCAGCAGGACGAGGCGCGCCAGATCCTGCGCGACATCGACTCGATCGAGAACCACACCGCGTTCCTGTTCGACAAGATCAACTTCCTGATGGACGCCACGGTCGGTTTCATCAACATCAACCAGAACAAGATCATCAAGCTGTTCTCGGTGGTGTCGGTGGCGCTGATGCCGCCCACGCTGATCGCCAGCATCTACGGCATGAACTTCAAGCTGATGCCGGAACTGGACTGGGCCATCGGCTACCCGTGGGCCATCGCGCTGATGGCGGTATCGGCGGCAATTCCGCTGGTGTATTTCCGCCGGAAGGGCTGGCTGAGCTAGCAGGCTGGCCCTGGCTCCCCATCCCGCGAAGTGGGAGAAGGGAGCCCTCTCTCAATCCGGCAGCGTTGCCGCGCCCATGCGCCGGGCGATGATCGATGCCTTGGTGCGGAAGTTCACGCGGACGTTGGCGCAGTACTCCTTCTTGTCGAAGCACTTGGGCGCCGGCAGCGCGGCAGCCAGCCGGGCGGCCTGGCCGACGGTCAGCCGGGACGCCGACGTGTGGAAGTAGTGCTGCGCGGCGGCCTCCACGCCGAACACGCCCTCGCCCCACTCCACCGAGTTCAGGTAGATCTCGAAGATGCGCTGCTTGTCCAGCCAGAATTCGAGCATCCACGTGATGGCCAGTTCCTGGCCCTTGCGCACGTAGTATTGCTCCGAGGACAGGAACAGGTTCTTGGCAAGCTGCTGGGTGATCGTCGACCCGCCGCGCACGATGTGTCCGCGCTTCTTGTTGCGCTCCCAGGCGTCCAGCATGGCATCCAGCTCGTAGCCGGGGTGGTTCACGAAGTCGGCGTCCTCGCTGGCGATCACCGCGCGCTTGATGTTGCGCGACATCTCGCCGTAGCCCACCCACTTGCGGTCCACCGAGCAGCTCCAGACATTCAGCCCGCACAGCCGCCAGCGCTCGGCGCGCATGAACGACGTGGACGACGGGTCCAGGTATTGCCAGGCCGCGATCTGGAGGAAGAAGTACACCTGCAGCGCCAGCACGCCGACGATCAGGCATTCGCCCAGATAGCCAATCCAGCGCAGCGGATTGGCCGCGCCCGACGCTCTGGCGGGCGCGCGTGCGGCGGCGGTGCGCTGGCGAGCCAAGGCAGATGACGGGCGGTTAGCGCGCGGCTTCCGCCTGCAGCGCGGCGCGCAGCTCGGCCAGCACCGGGGTGGTCCCCGGGCGCACGCCGCGCCAGTTGTAGAACGCCTCGGCGGCCTGCTCCACGAGCATGCCCAGGCCATCGGCCGTGCGCGCGCCGCACCTGGCCGCGTAGGCCAGGAACACGGTCGGCCGGGCGCCGTACATCATGTCGTAGGCCAGCACGCCTTCGCCCAGCAGGTGCTCGGGCACCGGCGGCAGCTCGCCCTGCAGGCTGCTGGCCGATGCGTTGATGACCACGTCGCAGCCTTCGTCCTCGGACAGCGCGCCCAGCGCGTCCAGCCCGCCGGCCCACAACTCCACGCCGTACTGGTCGGCCGCCTCGACGAACGCCTCGACCATGTCGCTGGCCTTCTGCGCCGTGCGGTTGGCCACCACGATGCGGGCCGGCCGGCATTCGATCAGCGGCAGCATCGCGCCCATCGCCGCGCCGCCGGCGCCCAGCACCAGGATGCGCTTGTCTTCCAGCAGCACGTCGAGGTTGTCCTGGATGTCGCGCACCAGCCCGACGCCGTCGGTGTTGTCGCCATGGATCAGCCCGTCCTCGATCCACATCGTGTTGACCGCCCCGGCGGCCTCGGCGCGCGGCGTCAGGCGGTCGGACAGGTCGTAGGCTTCCAGCTTGAACGGCGTGGTCACGTTGCAGCCGTGGCCGCCCTCGGCCAGAAAGCGGCGCACGGTGTCGGCAAAGCCGTCCAGCGGCGCCTCCAGGCGGTCGTACTGCACGGCCTCGCCGGTCTGGCGCGCAAACGCGGCGTGGATGGCCGGCGAGCGGCTGTGCGAGACGGGGTTGCCGACCACGACGTAGCGGTCGGCGGGGGAAGACTGTTCTGCGGTCATCAGCGTCCTTGCAGGCGGACGTCGAGCCCGCTGCGGGTGAACTTGAAAGTGGAAATGACTTCGAGGATGTCCTGCTTCGACTGCATCTCGGCCGTGAACGGCCCGAACGGCGCCGCCGCACGGACAATCGCCACGGCCTGGCGGTCCAGCGCCGGGTCGCCAGAGCTCTTGGCCACGTCGATCGCGTCGATGTTGTAGCCGTCGCGGTTATAGCCGAGCTTGCCCTGCCGGTTCACGTTGATCACCAGGATCAGTTGCCCATAGAGCGGCTTGCCGTTCTTCTGCGGAAAATCGCTCGTGCCGCGCGCCTCGATCCGGCGGCGCAGGCGGTCGTAATACTGCGCGTACTCCACGCCCTGCGCGCTGGTGGCCGTAAGCTGCATGCGCTTGGGGCGCTTGGCGTAGTGTTCGAGATTGCGGCCGATCTCGGCCTCCAGCTTGGCCATCTCGTCGGTCGACGTACGGTCGTCCTGGCCGCGCAGCGGGGTGTCCAGGCGCTGCTCGCCCGGCTTCATGGGCTGGCTGCGCACGGCCGGCGCCGCCTCGCGGGCCTGCGTCATCAGCCGGCGCTGCTCTTCTTCCAGCTGCTCGATGCGGCGCTGGGTCAGGCGCACGAGGTCGCCGTCCTTCGATTCGGTCTGCGCCGGCAGCGGCGTGGTGGCGCGCTGGGCGTCATGGTCGCCGCCGCCGTCCAGGTTGGCCTGGGCCAGCACGGTCGGGTTGCGCGGCTTTTCGGCCGATTTCGCGTTGACCAGCACCACGTCGAGCTGGGGATCGGACCGCTTGATCTCGAACACCTCCGGCGCGGCAATGCGCACCATCAGCAGCGCCGCATGGATGGCGACCGACACGGCCAGCGCCTTGGCCAGCGTGCTGCTGGATCGCCACCAGTCGCGCGGATGCGAGGGGCGGAAAGCGGGAAGAACGGCGTTCACGATGGGTCAGGGACCAGGCGGTCGGCGTGGGAGGGCAATCGTTCGGCAAACCGGCCATCCCCCCTGCAGGGGGATGGCCGGAACGGACTTCGATTGTACGGGAGCCGCCCGGTTTACCGAAGGACTCAGGCGGGGGGGTTGGCGCCGGTGTCGCGTGGCGCCGACGCATCGTCCGGGGCCGTCTCGGCCGGGGCATCGGCGGCGCCTTCGGTGCCACCTTCCGCTGCGGCTTCGGCGGCATCCTCGGCCGCCGCCTCGGCGGCTGCCTCGGCGGAAACCTCCGCCATCTCGTCCTCGGTGTCGCCTTCCAGTTCCTCTTCCGGCAGTTCGCCCTCGCCGGCAAAGATCTCCAGCACGCGGCACGACACTTCCAGCGAGATCTCGTCGGTCGACGCAATCTCCAGCAGCACCTGCGTGCCGCGCACGGCCTGCGCCAGTTCCGGCACCCGCGTCACCAGCGGGATCTCGGCAAAGCGCACCGCGCCGTCCTTGAGCACCGTGGCCATCAGCTTGCCGCGGTTTTCCTGCGCGATCCAGCGCAGGCACCAGTAGCGCTCCATGGTCGACTGGTGGTCGGCATAGGCCGCGTAGGTGCCTTCGAAGTCCGCCACGGCGGCCAGCAGGTCGGCGTCCTTGGGCTTGAACGGCGCCACCAGCTTGGCGGTCACGCCATGCTGGGCCACCGCCAGGATCTGCCACTGGTTGACCAGGTCAACGTAGCGGCGCAGCGGCGACGTGCTCCACGCGTACTGCGCCACGCCCAGCCCCTCGTGCGGCGCCGGGTAGGTCTGCATGCGCGTGCGGTGCATGCCCCACGCCTTCTGGGTGCGGTAGATGCCCGGCACGCCGTGGTCGGCCAGCAGCTTGCCCCACGTGCTGTTGGCCAGGATCATCAGCTCGGCCACGATCTTGTCCAGCGGCGATCCGCGCCGGCGCTGCTCGATCCGCACGCGCTCGCCGCCGCCGTCCACCGAATCGATATAGAAGTTGAAGTCCGCGCGGTTGTGCGCCTCCGGGCGCAGGCCGCTGGCCAGACGCGCCTTCTGGCGCTCGTCGTGCAGGTGGTTGGCCAGCCGGAACAGTTCGCCAAGCTGCTTGCGGAACGGGTAGTCGCCGGTGCCGCTGGCCAGCGCGGCCTCGGTGACCACGTCCTCCAGCAGGTTGTGGCGCAGGTTGGCGGCAATCGGCACCAGTTCGGCGCGCGTCTCGCTGCCGACGATGGCCAGGCCGTCCGGCGTGTCCGGGTCCACCGTCACGTACAGCGACAGCGCCGGGCAGGTGCGGCCTTCCTGCAGCGTGTAGCGTTCCACCACGCTGTCGGGCAGCATCGTGATCTTGTCGCCGGGGAAATAGACCGTGGACAGGCGCTGGCGGGCAATGGCGTCGAGCGGCTCGCCGCGCGTGAAGCCCAGGCCCGGCGCGGCGATGTGGATGCCCACGCGCAGCTTGCCGTCGGCCAGGCGCGTCACCGACAGCGCATCGTCGATCTCGGTCGTCGTGACATCGTCGATCGAGAACGCCTCCACGTCGGCCACGGGCAGGCTGCCCGACGGGTCCGGCACGGCCACGTCCGGGAAGCCGGTGCCCTTCGGGAAGCAGTCGGCCAGGAACTTGGCCTCGTGCAGCGCGCGCGGGCTTTCCACGCCGCCCACGGCCACCATCAGGCGCATCGGCGTCATGCCCAGCGCCGTGCATGCGGCGTCCATGGCCTTGAATTCGAGACTGTTCTTGTCGGGCTTGAACAGCAGTTGCAGCACCTTGCCGCGGAACGCGTCGGGCAACTGGTGCGCCTTGAGCTGGGCCTCGTACTCGGCCTGCACCAGCAACTGCTGCTTCTTGCGCTCCACGGCGGCCAGGGCGGCCTTGAGCTGGTCTTCGGGCGCGCGCAGGTAGCGGCCGCGGCCCTTGCGGCGGAAATAGACGGGATTGCCATGCAGTGCCATCGCAAGTGCAGCCTGCTGCACTGCGCCGGCATCGGCCCCGTAGTATTCGGCAGCCAGGTCGGCAAAGCCGAATTCCTCGGCCGGCGCGCATTCCCAGAGGAAGTCGAGGTCGATCTCGGCGGTCAGCTCGCCGGTCTGCCGCACCATTTCACTGGCCGACGGCTGGGCAAACTGCAGCAGCACGTCCTTTGCCTTGACCTTGGTGCGCTTGCCCGCGGGCAATTCCACCTGGTAGGCCTCGCCCTGTTGGGCAAGGACGGTGCCGGCGCGGATTTCGCCGCCTTCTTCGAACAGCAACTGCATGGATCGGTACTTTCGGAAAGGGCCGGGACACGCCGCCACGGTGCGCGCACAAGCGCGCGGTCGAGCCGGCCCGTCCGGGCGGATATTCGACCCGGGATGATACCGCACCCAGCGTTGGCGCCGGCGGGCATCCCAGGGGCAGGGAATCAGAGCGACATGCAGCCCCCGGGCCCGGCGGCCCCGGCGACATCGCGGATCGCGCGCTCGATGGCGACCCGTCCTTCCAGTTTCATGCGGGTCTCGCTTCCTTGTGGTGGGTGTCGATCCGGCGGGGCAGCCGGGTGCCACCGGCGCCGATGTTGGGCGGCGCCGCCCGCGTGAGCAGGTCTGGCAGGAAGACCTCGGTCACAAGCATGGCGCCGCCGCCGCGCCGGAACACCGAGCGCCGCGCGGGCAGCATCGGCACCGATGCAAACGCCGGCAGCACCCGCTGCAGCGCCTGGCGCAGCGGGTGATGGACGGTCAGCCGCGCGAACTGGAACGGCTCGCGCCGCACGCGCGGATCGACAAACAGCGCGCCGCCCAGCGGCCGGTTGCCCAGCCCGCGCAGAAACGGCCAGTCGCGTCGCGCGCGGTACGGATCGACAATCGTGTGCGCAAAGACCGCGGGCACGTCGTCGCAGATCAGCAGCACTTCGCGCGTGATGGCCGGCACGGGCCGAATCAGGCCCAGCGCGCGCCATTCGTCGGCAAACGGCGGCCGTGGCGACTGGTTGATCCGCGTCACGCGGAACCGGCTGGACGCCGACATCAGCCGGGCCGTCAGCGAGCCCTCCCCGGCAATCCAGCGGCGCTGGTTCAGCGGGATGGCGGCGTCGTACGGCAGGTGGGCGTGCCACGCGGCGCGCAGGCCGCTCGGGCCATTCTGGCCGGGAACCGCCGCCGTCATGCCGGGCGGGCTGGCTGGCGTCCGTCGGGCCGATAGCCGCAGAAGGCGAGCACTTCGTCGACGTAGGCGTCGAATTCGCTGATGCCGTGGTCGCTGCCCTCGATCACGCGGATCTGGGCGCCGGGGCACGCCGCGACCATCTCGCGGTAGTCCAGCACCTCGTCGCCGGTGGTCGCCAGCAGGAAATAGCGCTCCGGGCGCGTGATGGTATCCACGCGCAGCGCCAGCAGTTCGTCCAGATGTTCGCGCTTGACCTCGACCGAGCCGCCGCCGTGGTACAGCGGCTGCTCGCCAAGATATTTCTCAAGGTCGGTCCAGGGATGGATGGCCGGATTCAGCAGCACGGCGCGGCAGCCGTGGCGCTCGGCCAGCCAGCGCGCGTAGAAGCCACCCAGCGACGAGCCGACGATGGCGATGTCGGTCTCGCCGCCGGCCTGGGCGCCCCGGATGGCCGCCTCGGCCTGGGCAATCGCCTGGGACGGCGACACATTGAGCATCGGGCAGGCGAAATACTTCTCCAGCCCCCAGGCGCGCATCCGTTCCTGCACGAGCCGCGACTTCATCGACTGCGGCGAGGAACGGAAGCCGTGCAGGTACAGCAGCATGGGATTCCCTGTGTGAAAGTGGCCGGCGGCCGTCAGCCCTTGGCGCCGATGGCGTCCAGCAGCTTCTGGTGGATGCCGCCGAAGCCGCCGTTGCTCATCACCAGCACGTGGTCGCCGGGGCGGGCGGCGGCGGTCACGGCCTGCACCAGTTCGCCCAGGTCCTGGAACGCGGCGGCCTTGTCGCCGATGGGCGCCAGCGCGTCGCCCAGGTTCCAGCCCAGCGCGTCCTTGCCGGACGGCGCGCCGTAGCCGAACACCAGATCGGCCGCTTCCAGGCTGGCCGGCAGTTGGGCCGCCATCACGCCCAGCTTCATCGTGTTCGAGCGCGGCTCCAGCACGGCGAGGATGCGGGCGTCGCCCACGCGGCGGCGCAGGCCGTCGAGCGTGGTCTGGATGGCCGTCGGATGGTGCGCGAAATCGTCATAGACCGTCACGCCGCTGGCCACGCCGCGCACTTCCATGCGGCGCTTGACGTTGGCAAAGCGGCCCAGCGACTCGATGGCCTGCGCCGGCGGCACGCCCACGTGGCGGGCGGCCGCGATGGCGGCAATCGCGTTCATGCGGTTGTGCGTGCCCTGCAGGTCCCAGACCACGGTGCCCTGCAGCGCCTCCTGGAAGTACACGTCGAACGCGTCCTTGCCGGCCGGCGCCTCGGTGCGGGCGTCGCCTTCGCGCCAGTCGCCCATGCCGAACTGCTCCACCTCGCTCCAGCACCCGCGTTCCAGCACGCGCGCCAGCGCGGGCTCCAGCCCGTTCACGACGAGCCGGCCCTGACCGGGCACCGTGCGCACCAGATGATGGAATTGGGTCTCGATCGCGGCCAGATCGGGGAAGATGTCGGCGTGATCGTATTCAAGGTTGTTCAGAATGGCCGTGCGCGGACGGTAGTGCACGAACTTGCTGCGCTTGTCGAAGAACGCGGTGTCGTATTCGTCGGCCTCGATGACAAAGAAGTCCGATTCTGTCAGCCGCGCCGAGATACCAAAGTTCTGCGGCACGCCGCCGACCAGGAAGCCGGGGTTGTAGCCGGCGTCCTGCAGCACCCAGGCCAGCATCGACGTGGTGGTGGTCTTGCCGTGCGTGCCGGCCACGGCCAGCGTCCACTTGCCGTTCAGCACGTGCTCGCCCAGCCATTGCGGGCCGGACACGTACGGCAGGTTGCGGTCCAGGATGGCTTCCATCAGCGGATTGCCGCGCGACACCACGTTGCCGATCACGTACAGGTCGGGGTTCAGCGATAGCTGCTGCGGGTCGAAGCCCTCGATCAGGTCGATGCCCTGGGCTTCCAGCTGGGTGCTCATCGGCGGGTAGACGTTGGCGTCGCAGCCGGTGACCCGGTGGCCCGCCTGCCGCGCCAGGACCGCGAGGCCCCCCATGAACGTACCGCAGATGCCAAGGATGTGAATATGCATGGGAGCTTCGGGAATGCGTGGGAATGCGTTGGGCCGCGCGGACGGGCCGGCGGCGCAGAAGTGAAGGGTCTGATTGTACCCGCATGCGTCCGGTTCCCGACCCGCTGCCGGCGCGGCGCCAGTCCCGCCGCGCGCCTGTGCCGCATGCCGGGCCCTGGCCGTGCGGGTATCATCGACCCATGTCCCGACGTACCCCCTCCGACCCCGCCCGCCTGCGCGAGGAAATTGCCCAGGCCGCGGCGCGCATGATTGCCGAAGACGGCGCCGACTACGCCACCGCCAAGCGCAAGGCCGCCCGCCAGTTGCTGGGCGACGTCCGCGTGGCCGGCGAATGGCTGCCCGACAACGAACTGATCGAGGAAGAAGTGCGCGCCTACCAGGCGCTGTTCCAGGGCGAGCACCAGCCGCGCATCCTGGCCCTGCTGCGGCAACTGGCCGTGCTGGCCATGGAAGATCTGGGCGGCTTCCGCCCCTATCTGGTCGGCGCCGTGCTCAACGGCACGGCCACCGAGCATTCCGACGTCTATATCCAGTGCTTCTGCGACAGCCCAAAGGACGTGGCGCTGCACCTGATCAACGCCGGCGTGGATTTCGAGACCAGCGAGAGCCGGCACTTCGCGGGCCGGGGCGACGTGGAGACGCTCAGTTTCCTGTGGCGCGGCCAGTGGCCGGCCGGCCGCGAGGCGCGCCTGCTGGCCGGCGAGGTGCGCGATATGCTGGGCGCCCCGGTGGGGGTCCACATCGCGCTGTATGATGCCGTCGACGAACGGGGCGCGGCGCGCGCCGACGCCAGCGGCCGCGTGGCCCGGGCCGACATCGACGCCGTCCGCGAGCTGATGGACGAGGCGGCCGGCGCGCCCGACCAGCCGCCGCCCCTATCTATATAGAACTGTCTTCTTCCGCCCCGAACATGACCGCTTCCACCCCCGACGCCAAGCCGGCCCGCCGCTCGTCCCTGGTCCTCTGGATCGTCGTCGCCCTGCTGGCCGCGGTGGCCGGCGCCGTGGCTGCCCACTTTGCCATGGCGCCCAAGCCGGCATCGGACCAGGCCGTCGAATCGCTGTTCCAGGCCAGGATGCCCGACCCAAGCGGCGCGGAGCTGGACCTGTCCAGGTATCGCGGCAAGACGCTGGTCGTGAACTTCTGGGCGCCGTGGTGCGGCCCGTGCGTCGAGGAAATGCCGGAGCTGACCGCGCTGCACGGCGAATACGCGCAGCGCAATGTCGAATTCATCGGCATCGGCATCGATTCGGCCGGCAACATTCAGGAATTTCTCAAGAAAGTCCCCGTGAAGTATCCGCTGGCCGTGGCCGGGTTCGCCGGCACCGAACTGGCCAAGAGTTTCGGCAACGCCCAGGGCGGGCTGCCCTACACGGTGGTCATCACGCCCGACGGCGACGTGAAGTACCGCAAGATGGGCCGTGTCCACGCCGACGAACTGCGCAAGGAGTTGCCGGGCGCCTGACGGGCCGGGCTGCCAGCTGCGCGGGAAATTTCCCGTAACTGCGCGCTTCTGCCTCTAAATGACGCAGAAGTGACGATGGATGGGCCGCCAGATTCGATGGTTTTCGGAAAATGTGATCCGTAAGGCGTGAGGCGCGTCTCATATGCCTTGGAGACGACTTCGGCCTTGTATCGCGTGCTAGACAAATCCCTCTAAGCTACGGTAATCTCCGCGCAATTTCGTTGAACTGGTCGAGTCGCCGTGTCGTCTACCCCCACCGTCAGCCGCGCCGCCCGCTATCGCAAAGTGCTGGTTCTGCATGGTCCGAACCTCAATTTGCTCGGGACCCGCGAGCCGCAGGTGTATGGGCATACCACGCTGGCCGATATCGACGCCGCGCTGGCCAAACATGCCGCCGCGGCCGGGGTCGACCTGCAGACCTTCCAGTCCAACCACGAGGGCGCCCTCGTGGATCGCGTCCAGGCCGCCCGTACCGAAGGGGTGGACTTCGTGATCATCAATCCCGCGGCGTTCACGCATACCAGCGTGGCCCTGCGGGACGCCCTGGCCGGCGTGGCGATTCCGTTCGTCGAGGTGCACCTGTCCAACGTGCATCGCCGCGAGCCGTTCCGCCATCACTCGTATTTCTCCGATCAGGCGATCGGGGTGATCTGCGGGCTGGGCTGGCGGGGTTACCTGCTGGCCCTGGACTACGCGCTGGCGCAGGAGCAGGACGCCCCGGGCAGCTAGCCCGACCTGGTAGGCAACCGAGACAACCGCGGCCTGTCGCGCCTGGCGAGGCGGGCCAACATCAATGACTGACCGCCGCCGTCCCCTTCCCTGACCCGAAGGTGACCGGACAACCCGATTCTGGAGGATAAGAAGATGGACCTGCGCAAGCTGAAGACGCTGATCGACCTGGTGGCCGAATCCGGCATTTCGGAGCTCGAAGTGACCGAGGGCGACGGCAAGGTTCGCATCGTCAAGCAACCCCCGCAGGTCGTGGCCGCCCCGGTTGCCGTGCCCCAGCTCCAGGCCCTGCCCATGGCTGGCGCCGCACCGGCAGCCGCCGCGCCGGCTGCCGCCCCCGCCGACGCCGCCCCGCAACTGCCGGCCGGCCACATCGTCACGTCGCCGATGGTCGGCACGTTCTACCGCGCCCCGTCGCCGGGCGCCGCCCCGTTCGTGAACGTGGGCGACACCGTCAAGGAAGGCCAGACCGTCTGCATCATCGAAGCCATGAAGCTGCTCAACGAGATCGAGTGCGACAAGGCCGGCGTGATCAAGGAAATCCTCGTCGAAAACGGCCAGGCCGTGGAGTACGGCCAGCCGCTGTTCGTGATCGGCTGAAGCCAGCCGCCGGCTGACGCGGCACAGCGGCCCGTGGCCCTGCCGCCAAGCGTTGGCCCGGCGCGCCATTCCGGCGTGCGCGGGCCCGCCCCTGTTCTCGCAGAGAGAGACCATGTTTGAAAAAATTCTGATCGCGAACCGCGGCGAGATCGCCCTTCGCATCCAGCGCGCCTGCCGCGAGCTGGGCATCAAGACCGTGGTGGTGTACTCGGAGGCCGACAAGGAAGCCAAGTACGTAAAGCTGGCCGACGAAGCCGTCTGCATCGGCCCGGCCCCCTCGCCGCTGTCGTACCTGAACATGCCGGCCATCATCTCGGCCGCCGAAGTCACCGACGCCCAGGCCATCCACCCGGGCTACGGCTTCCTGTCGGAGAACGCCGACTTTGCCGAGCGCGTGGAGAAATCCGGCTTCGTGTTCATCGGCCCGACGTCCGACAGCATCCGCCTGATGGGCGACAAGGTGTCGGCCAAGCAGGCGATGATCAAGTCCGGCGTGCCGTGCGTGCCGGGCTCGGACGGCGCACTGCCCGACGACCCCAAGGAAATCCTGGCCACCGCGCGCCGCGTGGGCTATCCCGTGATCATCAAGGCCGCCGGCGGCGGCGGTGGCCGCGGCATGCGCGTGGTGCACACCGAGGCCGCGCTGATCAACGCCGTCAACATGACGCGCGAGGAAGCGGGCCGTGCCTTCGGCAACCCCGAGGTCTACATGGAGAAGTTCCTTGAGAACCCGCGCCATGTGGAAATCCAGATCCTGGCCGACCAGCACAAGCAGGCCATCTGGCTGGGCGAGCGCGACTGCTCGATGCAGCGCCGCCACCAGAAGGTGATCGAGGAAGCGCCCGCGCCGCACATTCCGCGCCGCCTGATCGAGCGTATCGGCGACCGCTGCGCCGATGCATGCAAGAAGATCGGCTACCGGGGCGCCGGCACGTTCGAGTTCCTGTACGAGAACAACGAGTTCTACTTCATCGAGATGAACACCCGCGTGCAGGTGGAGCATCCGGTGACCGAGATGATCACCGGCATCGACATCGTGCAGGAGCAGATCCGCATCGCCTTTGGCGAGAAGCTGCGCTTCCGCCAGAAGGACGTGGAACTGCGCGGCCACGCCATCGAGTGCCGCATCAACGCCGAGGACCCGTTCAAGTTCACGCCGTCGCCGGGCCGCATCACCGCCTGGCACATGCCCGGCGGCCCCGGTGTCCGCGTGGACTCGCACGCGTATGATGGCTACTTCGTGCCGCCCAACTACGACTCGATGATCGGCAAGATCATCACGTACGGCGCCACGCGCGACCAGGCCATCGCCCGCATGCGCATCGCGCTGTCGGAGATGGTGGTGGACGGCATCCTGACCAACGTGCCGCTGCACCGCGACCTGATGCTCGACGCCAACTTCGTGGAAGGCGGCACCAGCATCCATTATCTTGAACACCGCCTGGCCCAGAAGGCCAACGCCCACGGCGAGAAAGCCTGAGGCGGGGCCCAGCGGCCGGCTTGCAGCAAAGGAACCCCGTGGCTTTCCAGGAATGTGTGATCGAAATTGCGCAGGATCAGGCGGAAGCCTGGTCCGATGCACTGTTCGACCTCGGCGCGCTGTCGGTATCGGTGGAAGACGCCGACGCCGACACGCCTGACGAGCAGCCGCTGTTCGGGGAGCCCGGGCTGGAGCCGACGCGGCTGGCGTGGAACCGGTCCCGCGTGGTGGCGCTGTTCGACGACGAGACCGATCCCGCGCTGGTGGTGACGGCCGCCGCCAACACGCTGGGCATCGACCCGGTGCCCGACTACACGCTGCGCCCGGTAGCCGACCAGGACTGGGTGCGGCTGACGCAGTCACAGTTCGAGCCGATCCGCGTGGGCGAGCGCATCTGGGTGGTGCCGTCGTGGCACGACGCGCCCGACCCCGACGCCGTGATCCTGGAGCTTGATCCGGGCCTGGCTTTCGGCACGGGCAGCCATCCGACCACGCGGCTGTGCATGCAGTGGCTCGAACAGAACGTGCGGGCCGGCGAGACGGTGCTGGACTACGGCTGCGGCTCGGGCATCCTGGCCATCGTGGCCAAGAAGCTCGGCGCCGGCGACACGGTCGGCATCGACATTGATCCGAATGCCGTGGAGGCATCGCGCTACAACGCCGAGCGCAACCGCGTGGCGGCGACCTTCGCGCTGCCCGAGGCGGTGTCCGAGGCCACCCACGATCTGGTGGTGGCCAACATTCTTTCCAACCCGCTCAAGCTGATGGCCGCGATGCTGACCGCGCGCGTGCGTCCGGGCGGCCGGCTGATCCTGTCCGGCGTGCTCGAACGGCAGGCCGACGAGGTGGCGGCGGCCTACGCGCCGTGGATCGCCATGTCGGTCTGGCGCAGCGAGGAAGGCTGGGTGTGCCTGCACGGCACGCGCCCGGCCGCGGCATCCCCCAACCAATCCTGATTCCCGACCATGGCCGCTGCCAAGCTCGTCACGCGCTGTCCGGCCTGCCGCACCGCGTTCCGGCTGGTGGCGGACCAGTTGCGGCTGCGCCAGGGCCTGGTCCGCTGCGGCCAGTGCGACACCGTCTTTGATGCGCGCGAACACCTGATCGAGGTGCCCACGCCGGGCGGTAGCGGCGCCGCTGGGGCTGCCAGCAGCGTCCCCACCGGTACGCCGGCGGCCGCGCCGCCCTCCTCGTCCGTGTCGATGGCCGCCGCGCTGGCCCACGCCGAGCAGGCGCAGGCGGCGGCGCGCGCCCGCGAGGCCGACGCGCCGTTCGATCCCGGCTTCGATCCAGGTTACGAGGTGCCGGCGCTGGATTCGCCGACGACGATGATGTCCGAGGCGGAAGCCGAGGAAGTGGTCGGCGTGGCGCCGGAAGTGCCCCCGGAAGTGGCGCCTGAACGGTCACCTGAACCCGAACCCGCCGAGCCGGGCGCGGTGGCCGATGCGGTACCTGAAGAGGCCGCCGCGCATTTCGACGAGGCTGCCGAGACCGACGCCGTGCTGCCGGACGAGGCCGCACCGCAAACCGCCCCGGAAGCCGACCCATCGCCCGAACCCGCCGAAACGCCGCTGACCGAGCCGCCCGTCCCGTGGCCGACGCTCGACCACGCCGCGTTCGACGACGCCCCGCCCCGCCCGGCGCCGACGGCCGCCGCGCCGGCGCCGCACTCGTCGCTCGATCCCGCCGCTGCGTTTGCATCGACGCGCCCCTCGGGCCTGCCGCCGTACGGCGCCTATAGCGCCAAGGCAAGCTGGCCGCCGCTGCGACCGTCCGAAGGCCCGACCTCCCATCCCGCCGACCACGGCACACCGGAACCCGAAGTGCCGGCCCCGGTGGAAGCGGCCGAACCCGGCGTCGTTGCACCTGATCCTGTCGCGGAACTGCCGCCCGAACCCGCCACGCCGGCCGACCCGGTGCCCAGCGCCAGCGGCTTCCTGCGCAGCGCGGACCCGGCCGACCCCGAGGCGGAAGCCTGGGCCGCGCAGGCCCGCGACGTCATCGAACACGACCTCGGCGTGACGCCGCGCGACGACACACCCAGCAGCGTGGCGCGCGAGACCACCACGCGCCGCTGGCTGCGCCGGGACGAACCGGCAGCCAGCGCCGGCCCGGTCTTCGCGCCCGATTTCCTGCGCCACACCCGCGAGCGCGAACAGGCGCGCGCGCCGCGCCCCAAGGTGACGGTGCCCGGCAGCCAGCGCACGTGGATCCGCGCGGCGGCCATGGTGCTGGGGCTGGGTATCCTGGTCCAGGGTGTCTTTCTGGCGCGTAGCCAGATTGCCGGCAGCGTGCCGGTGCTGCGGCCGGTACTCGAAGCGGCCTGCGCGCCGTTCGGCTGCGCCGTGCCGCCGTGGCGCGACCTGGAGGCGCTGCGCATCGACAGCTCGCAGTTGCAGAAGCAGGACGAAGGCGCCGACGTCTACCAGTTGGCCGTCACGCTGCGCAACCAGGGCCGCGCCACCACGGCCCTGCCCGCCATCGAACTCGTGATGACCGACCTGCAGGACCAGCTGCTGCTGCGCCGCGTGCTGCAGCCGGGCGAGTACCTGGAGCCGGCCCAGCGCGGCTTTGCCACCTCGGGCCTGCGCGCGGGCAGCGAGCTGCCGGTTCGGGTACGATTCCGGACGCAGCAGGCCGCGGCGAACTACCGCGTGCTGATCTTCTATCCCTGAATTCATCGCCCCCCGCCACGCCGGCCGGCAATGCACCGGACCGGCGGGCCGTACCTTCCTGACAGGAGCAACCATGAGCAACGTGACCCTCGGCGGCAACGCCATCGAAGTTGGCGGCAAGTTTCCCCAGGCTGGCGACAAGGCCCCGGCCTTCTCGCTGGTCGGCAAGGACCTCAAGGACGTGACGCTGGCCGACTTCGCCGGCAAGCGCAAGGTCCTGAACATCGTGCCCAGCCTGGACACGCCCGTGTGCCAGGCGTCGGCACGCAAGTTCAACGAGGCCGCCAGCAGCCTCGACAACACCGTGGTGCTGACGATCTCGGCCGACCTGCCGTTCGCGATGGGCCGCTTCTGCACGGCCGAGGGCCTGGCCAACGTGGTGACGCTGTCGACCATGCGCGGCGCCGATTTCAAGAACGCCTACGGCGTGGACATCAAGTCGGGCCCGCTGGCCGGCGTGTGCGCACGTGCCGTGGTGGTCGTGGACGAGAACGACGCCGTCAAGTACAGCCAGCTCGTGCCCGAGATCAAGCAGGAGCCTGATTACGACGCCGCGCTGGCCGCACTGAAATAATCTGTGCGGTAGCACACGATTTGCGAAGCGCCTCCGCCCGTCATGCACGGGCGGAATTATTTAACGTATCTGTTTCTGCCCGTCATCCCTGGGCCGGAACGCTTGGAGAAAAGATGTCCAGCCTGATCTGCGGCTCCGTCGCCTACGACACCATCATGACGTTCGACGGACGGTTCCGTGAACACATCCTTCCGGACCAGATCCAGATGCTGAACGTCTCGTTCCTGGTGCCCGGCATGCGGCGCGAGTTCGGCGGCTGCGCCGGCAACATCGCCTACACGCTGAAGATGCTGGGCGGCGAACCGGTGGTGATGGCGACGGTGGGCCAGGACGCCGGACCGTACCTGCAGCATCTGCGCGATCTGGGTATCGGCACCGGGCATATCCGTACGCTGCCGGACACGTTCACCGCGCAGGCGATGATCACGACCGACCTGGACAACAACCAGATCACGGCTTTCCACCCGGGCGCCATGGGCCAGTCGCAGCTCAATGCCGTGCAGGACGTGCTGGCGGCCGGCACGCGCCCGGCGCTGGGCATCGTCGCGCCGGACAGCCGCGAGGGCATGCTGCACCATGCGCGGCAGTTCGCCGAGGCCGGCATCCCGTTCATCTTCGACCTGGGCCAGGCCATGCCGCTGTTCAACGGCGAGGACCTGCGCCGGTTCGTTGAACTCGCCAGTTACGTGACGGTCAATGACTACGAAGCGCAGGTCATGCTGTCGCGCACCGCGTGGACCAGTGCCGACGTGGCCGCCAAGGTCCGCGCGTTCATCGTGACGCACGGCGAACGCGGCGCCACGATCTTCGCCGACGGCCAGCAGTACGCCATCCCGGCCGTGCAGGCCGAGCGCGTGGTGGACCCCACCGGCTGCGGCGACGCCTTCCGGGGCGGCCTGCTGCACGGCATCGAGCAGGGCATGGACTGGGAAACCACGGGCCGGCTGGCGTCGCTGATGGGCGCGCTCAAGATCGCCCAGCAGGGCCCCCAGAATCACTGGATTTCGCACGACGAGATCGCCAGCCGGTTCGCGTCGGCATTCGGCTACCAATACGCGTAAGATGGAACGGTGCACCGCGCGCACCGGGTGAGGACGAATGGCGCGGCCAACAGACGGGAGTTGCCATGCATCAGATACTTCGATTCGGCGGCGCGGCGGTACTGGCCGCGGCAGCACTGGTCGGCGGCTGCGCCAATTACTCGAACTCCGGCAGCGTCTACGCGCCCGGCCAGGCCAACCGCGAGCAGACGGTGCGCTACGGCGTGGTGCAGGGCGTGCGCGAGGTCATGATCCAGGGCGGTACCACGGGCGCCGGTACCATCGCCGGCGGCGCGCTGGGCGGCGTGGCGGCGGGCAGCACCATCGGCAGCGGTGGCGGATCGGTGGCGGCGGGCCTGCTTGGCGCGGTGCTGGGCGGCATTGCCGGCAGCGCGGCCGAGAACCGCATCACCCAGCGGCGCGGCCTGGAGATCACGGTGCAGCTCGAAGACGGCGACCTGCGCGCCATCACCCAGGAGGCCGACGAGGTGTTCCGCCCTGGCGACCGGGTGCGGCTGCTGTCGTCGGGCGGCGTGACGCGCGTCTCGCACTGACAACATTACACGGCTGCCATGCTGCAACGCCGCGTGCCTTCGGGCCGCGGCGTTTTGCTTTTGGGGAGTCGCCAGCGCGCGGGCATGAAAAAACCCGCCGGGCACGGAGGCCATCGGCGGGTTGGCAAGACTTGCTGTCTTGCTGACCGGATACCGCGTATCCGGTCAATGTGGCACGCGATGCGTGCTCTGGCGATTCCCTGTGGTGACCGCTCGCACGAGGCGAGGCGATTACGGACGGTTGCCCGTCGGGAACGGCCAGGCCGCGGCCGGGTTCAGCGTGGTCTTGGCCGGTGCAGCAGCAGCGGGAGCAACGGCAGGGGCCGCGGCAGGCTTGGCAGCCTTCTTGGCAGCCGGCTTCTTGGCAGCGGCCTTCTTGGCGGCCGGCTTCTTCGCAGCAGCAGCCTTCTTGGCCGGCGCAGCCTTCTTGGCAGCAGCCTTCTTGGCCGGTGCGGCCTTCTTGGCGGCAACCTTCTTCACTGCGGCCTTCTTGGCCGGTGCTGCCTTCTTGGCGGCGACCTTCTTGGTTGCAACCTTCTTGGCGGCAACCTTCTTCACCGCGGCCTTCTTGGCCGGTGCTGCCTTCTTGGCGGCTACCTTCTTGGTGGCGACCTTCTTGGCTGCAACCTTCTTCACAGCGGCCTTCTTGGCTGCCGGCTTCTTGGCGGCGACCTTCTTGGCGGCGACCTTCTTGGTTGCGACCTTCTTGGTTGCAGCCTTCTTGGCGGCCGGCGCTGCCTTCTTGGCGGCGACCTTCTTCACAGCGGCCTTCTTGGCGGCGGGCTTGGCAGCCTTCTTGGCCGCCGGCTTTTTCTTTGCAGCAGTTGCCATGGATAACTCCTTCACTAACGTGAAATATCGAATGACCTAAATGGACGACCCGACCGGCCCGAGGCGCGTTCCTGCCTGGCCCCAACCGAGCGAGCGATTCATCGGCGCACGACACTTCGTCAACCGCACGCTAATGAATTCGGTGACAGGGCACCGGCCGCGACCCGCATGGCGCGGCACGGTGTCTTCACGGCAGCGCAAGATCCGCGCGCGGGCTGCAACGCCAGCGTCCAGGCGGGTCTCCGGGGCATGCCGTGCCCTGGAATATTCGATTGGCCCGCGCCGTCCATCGTGGCGACGCGCTGCCTGATAAGAGGAGATATCGGTCAGCTTGCCTGCAGCACGGGCTTGGCCTCGCGCACTGCAGACGGCAATCCTACGGGGGTAGCTCGCCCATCCCGTCACTGGGCCACAGGAGACTGCACGCGTTGTAAGAAGCCTGATCGGCCCGGTCTGCGTCAAAGTTCTGGTGCTCCCTGGCTACCCGCATTCACTGCGCCGAAGCGTCGCGTCATCGTTGCTTCTTGCTTGCCTTCTTGCGACGCCCGCTTCGTCGAATCACGTCGATGCAATGAAGTGAGACTCTTGTCAAGGCGAATCATAATTCGTTTGTTCGATGATGTTAAGAAAAAAGTGCAAAAAAACTTGCGCGCAAGATCGAATCGATCTACTTCACGCGCGCGCTTCGATGACGACACCATCGACACCTTCTCTGATGACGACTCTCACGCGTCGATCGAAGTTCCGAAGCGCGTGAGTTTCGATCGCGTTCGACGGCGTCGCACACTGTCTCGCGCGGTGCGCGCGCACGTCGCGCACGCATCGTCGGACGACCGCTCGGGTACCGCATCGCACCCGCTCGCCACCACCATCCGCATACCCGCGCGCTGTCTCGAAAGCCGCATGAACAGTGGCTTTCCGGCCTGCGTACGATCACGCGCGCGATGCGCTGCCGCGTCGCTGCGCGTGGCTGCGGCACGCGCGTCCATCGGCGCCCCAACGTGTCCGACGCGCTTCCGCATCGACCACCGATCGGCACGCGCGCGATGCCACCGCGCATCGCGTCGACTGACCGCGCGTGCATCGACACGACAGTTGCGCGAGTACGACGAAAGAGTGATGCGCGCACGCAACGGTCGGTCGCTGCGACACGTGTTTGCATCCGCGTTTGGACATCGATGGCATGCACAACGATGTGTCGACGCACGCGCCGCGCGCACCGGATCGCCTGTCGACCCACCACGCGCATCGCGCGCTTCGTCGACCGTGTCTTGCGATGGCATTCGGGTTCTCACCAATGCATCGGCGGACGCGCGCGCCGACATGCCGACCACCTCCGGCGGCGCCGCGACGCCACCGCAACGCCACCGTTTTAGCCGGCTAGAGGAATGCCTCGGGTGGGCCCCGCGCGGGCGTGTTGCTGCAGGACAAAATCCACGCCAGGCGCCGGCTGGCGGGCGATGCGCGCCGCCCTTGCGCTACGCTCTGGTGCGTACGCAAACGGATGTTGGCCGTTGCGGTGTCCGGGCGGCGCCAGTAGATTGGCGTCGCGCGGCAAAGACGCCGACCGGTGGGCATCGGTGCAGCACCGGCCCGTGCAACCATCCGGGCCGCGTGCGGATATCCTGCTCGCCTTGTACGGCTTGCACGTCAGACCTGCAGAGGCGTCCGCCGCCGTACAGCCGACACCACCCGCGCCGCGACCTGGCGAATCCGCCGTCGCGGAAACACTGAACCTGGAGACTTTCATGCGCATGACCGCCCCCCGCGCCCTGCTTCGCACCACCGCCCGCGCCGCGCTGTTTGCCGCGGCGTTCACCGCCAGCACCTTCGCCATGGCGCAGTCGACGCCGGCCGGCACCTGGCACACGATCGACGACGCCACCGGCAAGCCGCGCGGCGTGATCGAGATCTCGGAGAAGGACGGCGTGTACAGCGGCAAGCTCGTGAAGAGCCTGGTGCCGTCCGAAGGTCCGCCCAAGGTGTGCGACAAATGCAACGACGCGCGCAAGGACCAGCCCATCATCGGCATGACGCTGCTGACCGGGCTGCGCAAGACGGGCGACAACGAGTGGACCGGTGGCGAGATCCTGGACCCGGAGACCGGCAAGCTCTACAAGTGCAAGATGTCGATGGCCGACGACGGCAAGAAGCTCAACGTGCGCGGCTTCATCGGCATCAGCCTGATCGGCCGGACCCAGACCTGGGTGCGCCAGCCGTGACGCCGCGCGGGAGCGGGGCCGCTGCCGCCCCGCTGCCCGCTTCCTTTCCCTGCCCACCCGGCCGCGCCTCCGTCCCGACTTTCCCGCCCCTGCCGCCCCCCGGCAGGTCGGCCGCAAGCCACGCCGTCCTACAGCCAACTGACAGGTTCGATCGGTAAGATCAAAAGCCCCGAATGGGCTACGACAAAGACTGGAGACCGATCATGCATTCCCCCCTGCGCTTTTCCCCGCGCCGCCGCACCCTGGCCCTGGCGCTTGCCGCCGTCTCGCTGGTGGCCACCACCGCCCACGCCGCAGACGCCTGGCCCAACCATGTGATCAAGTTCGTCGTGCCGTTCACGGCCGGCGGCGCCAACGACCTCGTGGCGCGGGCCGGCGCCGAGGCGGTGAGCAAGCGCATCGGCCAGCCGGTGGTGATCGAGAACCGTCCCGGTGCCGGCGGCATTGTCGGCGCCGACTACGTGGCCAAGAGCAAGCCCGACGGCTACACGTTCCTGGTGGGCGCCGTGGGCACCGTCACCAACAGCCTGATCCGCACCAAGATGCCGTACCAGCCGGACGACCTCGTGCCGGTCGGCCTGATCGCGGTCAGCCCGTCGGTGATCGTGGCGTCGCCGTCGCTGCCGGTGAACAACGTCAAGGAACTGGTCGAGTACTCGAAGAAGCAGGGTGGCGTGCCGTTTGCCACGGCCGGCAGCGGCAGCACGCCGCACTTCGTCGAAGAAATGCTTAAGGAAAAGGGTGCCCAGCTCACCGTGGTGCCCTACAAGAGCGGGTCGGAAAGCATTACCGCGGTGATTGGTGGACAGGTGGCGGCAACGTCGGAGGCGTCGATCGTGGTCTTGCCCCAGATCAAGGCGGGCAAGCTCAAGGCGCTGGGTGCCACCTGGGACAAGAAGATGCCGGCGGCACCGAACATCCCGACCACGGCCGAGCAGGGTCTGCCCGAGGTGCGCATTGGCCATTGGGCCGGCATCTTCGCGCCCAAGGGCACCGACCCGGCGATCATCAAGAAGCTCAACGCCGAGTTGACGGCCGGGATGCAGAATCCCGAGATCCGCGACCGGCTGATCCAGAACGGCATCGAGCCGGCCGGCGGTTCGGTCGAGAGCTTTGTGACTTTCATCAAGACCGAGCGCGAACGGCTGGGCCGCATCGCCAAGAACGCCAACATGACGTCCGAGTAAGCCACCGCACCCGGCTTGCCCAGGCACTGGCAGACGGCCCGCTCCATGCGGGCCTTTTTGTTGGGCGTCGCCGCTTCAGCCGAACTGCTCGGCCAGCGCCTGCCTGGCCTGTTCGATGAACTCGCCCTCCCCGCGCCGCGGGGCCAGTAGATAGAACTCGACCGACGGCAGCGCCGGCAGCTTCCAGCCGCTCGCGTCGGCGGCGTCCACCGGCATCACGCCGGGCCCGATGGCCGACGTGTTCAGGCACGACACACCGAGCCCGGCCGCCAGCGCCAGATGCAGCCCGGCCACCCCCGACGCCGAATGAGCGATGTCGAACTCGCGCCGGCGGCGCATCAGCAACTGCACCACGAACTGGTGCAGCGAGCACGAGTCGGGCAGCAGCACCAGCGGCAGCGTGGGCTGCGGCGCCTGCGCAATCTCGGGCGCCGCCACCCACGCCAGCGCCTCGCGCCGCAGCACCGTGCCGCCGCGCGCCGCGCCCTCGCGCCGGGCCTCCGGGCCGCGCGCGCCGATCAGCCGCATGCTCAGGCCGATGTCGAACGTGTCCAAGTCGGCCGCCGCCTCGATGGCGGCGCTCTTCATCACCGTGACGTGCAGTTTCAGATAGGGATAGCGGTCGCGCAGCCGGCGCAGCATGCCGGCAATCTCGCCGGGGCGGAAGTAGTCGGTCACGGCCAGCCGCAGCTCACCATCCAGCGTCTGGCCGCGCAGTTCGGCCATGGCCTGCTCGTTCAGCGACAGGATGCGCCGCGCGTAGTCCAGCAGCCGCGCCCCCGCCGGCGTCAGCGCGGCGCCCCGCTTGCCGCGCGTCAGCAGCGGCACGCCGGCGCGCGCCTCCAGCTTGCGCAACTGCTCGCTGACCGACGATTGCGACAGGAAAAGGCGCGGCGCCGCCGCCGACAGGCTGCCGCTTTCCGCCACCGCCACGAACGTCCGGAGCTGGTCTGTCTCGAATCCACGCATGATCGCCGCCTGCCTTTCCGATGTTTCGGATTACCCGATACATGCAATCGTATATTCCCGCTTTTCCGATGGCAAGGAGACGCCTACGATAGCGTTACCGCAGCCGCCAGAGCCCGCCAACGGGCGCAGCGGCAACGCGCATCCATCCACCCGAAAGGAGCCCGTCATGCCCCACGTTTCCCTGCAGATTTCCGGCCAGCCCGATACCGACCTGATGCGCCGCGCCGTTGCCACGGTGGGCGAACTGACCCAGCGCGTGCTGGGCAAGGAAGCGCCAGTCATCGCCACGACCGTGACGTTCATCCCGCGCGAGCAGTGGTTCATCGGCGGCCAGCCGCTGTCGGCGCGTGAGACGGGTCGCAACGCGTTCCAGCTCGATATCAGCGTGACCGACGAGACGAACACCAAGGCCGAGAAAGCCGACTACCTGCGGCAGGCGTTCGCGGCGCTGTCCGAGCTGATTGGCGACGTGAACGAGGTCTCGTATATCCACGTCATCGACGCGCGCGCGGCGGCCTACGGCTATGGCGGCCGGACGCAGGAGTACCGGCACCAGCACCGTTGAGCAGGCGGCCGGGGCGCCGGCCATTCCATCGCCCCGGTCAAAAGTGCCGTGCGGGCGGCGTGCTTGTGCCGCGCAGCGATGTTAACTAGTGTGGAGGGCGGATTTCCCGATACCGGAGGCATCGCATGAAGCAAGTCACGCTACCCGGCGGCGAGCGCGTTCCCGCGCTGGGCATGGGCACCTGGAACATGGGCGACGACCGCGGCACGCGCGCAGAGGAGATCGCCACGCTCCGGATGGGCCTGGACCTGGGCCTGCGGCTGGTGGACACGGCCGAGATGTATGGCGAGGGCTTGTCGGAATCGCTGATCGGCGAGGCGCTGGCCGGCCGTCGCGACGAGGCGTTCCTGGTCAGCAAGGTCTATCCGCACAACGCCAGCCGCAAGGGCGCCGTGGCCGCGTGCGAGCGCAGCCTGCGCCGACTGGGCACCGACCGGCTGGACCTGTACCTGCTGCACTGGCGCGGCGACGTACCGTTCGAGGAGACGATCGAGGCGTTCCAGGCGCTGCAGGCCGCCGGCAAGATACGGTATTTCGGCGTCAGCAACCTCGACCTCGACGATATGGAAGCTTTTTGCGACGTGCCCGGCGGCGACGCCGTGGCCGTCAACCAGTTGCTCTACAACCTGAGCCGGCGCGGCATCGAGTTCGACCTGCTGCCATGGTTGCGCGAACGCAACGTGCCGGTGATGGCCTACTCGCCCATCGAGCAGGCCCGGCTGTTACGCAACGCCGGCCTGCGGCGCTTTGCCGAGCGGCACGGCATGACGCCGGCCCAGGCCGCGCTGGCGTGGCTGCTGCGGACCGACGACATCATCGCCATCCCGAAGACCAGCCAGCGGGACCGGTTGCGCGAGAACGTCCGGGCGCTGGAAATCACGCTGACTCCCGAGCAACTGGACGAACTGGACGCGCTGTTCCCGCCGCCGCGCCACGCGCAGCCGCTGGCGATGCTGTAATGGATCAGGGGATCAGGGGGGATCAGCGGGATCCGCGGGGTCAGCGCTGGCCGGCCTTGTAGCGCTCGACCTCGACGTAGCGCGTCAGATAGGTACGCGCCTTTTCGCGCGTGTCGGTGGTCACGCGGTCGGCCGCCTGGCGGGCGCTGTTCTGGCCGTGGGCGCTACTCATCTGGGCGGAAAGGTACGACTGGAAGGCGTCGTGCATGACCTTCAGCTGATCCTTGCACGCGTCGATGGCACCGGCGGCCACGTCCTTGGACGTGCCCTTGCCCTTGGCGCCGTCGCTGGCCTTGTCCTGGACGCAATCCATGTACTTGGCGCGCTCGGCCTGCCAACCTGAATTCATCTGGGCCACTTCCTGCTTGGCCTCGGGCGACTCGACAGTCGGGGCCGAGCCGCAGGCCGCCAGCAACAGGGCCACCAGCGGCGTTACGGCGGCACCAAGGCGCACCCATCGACGGGGACGCTGCGACGCAGCATGCCCGACGGTCGGGGCGGCGGAAGAAATACCAGAAATGTTGGAGCGGGTGGAGATCGTCATGGGGGCGGTTGGCGTTGGCATGCACCAAAGACCGGGCTTGGCAAGCGGGGTTCCTGTCGCGGTTCCCTGATTTTGCAAGAAAGTATGACTATGTCATGTCAGAGCCCCCTCCCCCCCTTGTCAGACAAAATCGCATTTGCGGATGTGGCTTGTCCGCCTATGCTGTAGAGGCGGTTGCAACACATGACCCCCTCCTGGAGGAAATAATGAAACGTCGAACCTTCCTGTCCGCCGGCAGTGCTGGGCTTGTCGGCCTTACTGGTCTTTCTTTGGGCGCGCTGTCGCTGACGGGCTGCAGCGTGACCGGTCCCAAGGACTCTGGCGATAGCGCGTCCAAGCGTCGCGAGATCGATACTGGCGCCACCGATACGCTGAACCGTCTGTATGCGACGGCCAGCGGTGCGCGCGACCTTGGCGCCAAAGCCAAGGGCATCCTGATTTTCCCGAAACTGCTGTCCGCCGGCTTTATCGTCGGGGGCGAGTATGGCGACGGCGTGCTGCGTTCGGGCGGCGCCAACCGTGGCTACTACCGTGCCATTTCCGGCTCCATCGGCTGGCAGATCGGCGCCCAGTCCAAGGCCTTCGTGCTGATGTTCATGACGCAGGAAGCCTACGACAAGTTCGTGCGCAGCAGCGGCTGGCAGGTCGGCGCCGACGCCACGGTGGCTCTGGCCACCATCGGCGCGAACGGCCAGATCGATACCAACACGGCCCAGCAGCCGATCATCGGCTTTGCCATGACCAACGCCGGCGTGATGGCCGGCCTGAGCCTGGAAGGCACGAAGATCTCGAAGCTCGACATCTGACGGCCGGGCCGGCCACCGCGCCGGCCACCGCCACATGGCGTCCCGGGTGCGGCATTCCGATGCCGCATCCGGGACGCCATTTTTTCTTGGCCGCCCACCTGCCGCCCGAGCCGTTAGAATGCGTGCCTTGCCAATTCCAACCGTACGCGAGGCCGAATTCTCATGTGGTTCAAGAATCTCCAGATTCATCGTTTCTCCGCCCCGTGGACGCTTTCCGCCGAAGACGTCGAGGCCAGCCTGGCCAAGCATGCGTTCTACCCCGGCACCAGCCTTGAGATGCAAACCCAGGGCTGGGCATCGCCGCGCGACAACGGCCAGCTCGTGCACTGCGTGAACCGCCAGATGCTGCTGGTGCTGCGCACCGAGAAGAAGCTGCTGCCCGCCACCGTGGTCAACCAGGTCACCAAGGCCCGTGCCGCCGAGATCGAGGAGCAGCAGGGCTTCAAGCCCGGCCGCAAGCAGCTCAAGGAACTGAAGGAGCAGGTCACCGAGGAACTGCTCCCCCGCGCCTTCAGCATCCGCCGCGACACGCGCGTCTGGATCGATCCCGTGAACGGCTGGCTTGCCATCGACGCGGCCGGCACCGCCAAGGCGGACGAGGTACGCGGCATGCTGTTCAAGGCGCTGGACCCGCTGCCGGTGGTCGGCCTGCAGGTCAACCTGTCGCCGGTGGCCGCCATGACCGAGTGGCTGGCCACCGATACCGCCCCGGCCGGCTTTACGGTCGACCAGGAGATCGAGCTGCAGTCGAGCAGCGAGAGCAAGGCCACCGTGCGCTACGTCCGCCATCCGCTCGACCCGGAGGACCTGCGCCGCCACATCGCCGCCGGCAAGCGCTGCACGCGCCTGGCGATGACGTGGAACGACCGCGTGTCCTTCGTGCTGACCGACGCCCTGGCCGTCAAGCGCGTGAATCCGCTGGACGTGATCAAGGAACAGGCCGACGCCACGCTGCACGACGAGGACGAGCGCTTCGACGCCGACTTCGCGCTGATGGCCGGTGAACTGGCCGGCCTGCTGACCGACCTGACCGACGCCCTGGGCGGCGAGCGCAAGACCGAGTCGGCCATCACCGACGCGCCGCGCAAGGCCGCCTGACCCCGGCCGACCCCGGTCCCAACCCCGGCCTCACCGCCCCGCCTGATCCCGGCCCGCCTGATCCCGGCCCGCGCTCACTCCAGCGTCAGCACGACGCGCTGGCCGGTCTCGCCCACGCGCCGCCACGCCGCGGCCACCTCCTGCATGGCCATCTGCTCGGCGTCGACCGACAGGTGGCCCTCGCGCATGCAGCCCAGCACGTCCTCCACGAGCAGCCTCAGGTCTTCCGGGAGCGGATAGCTGGCGGGGCCGCAGCCCATCACCACGGCGCGGGAATCCCGCAGGGCCGACGGCGCCATCAGCACGCTCGGCGCCATGCGCCGGTCGGCAACCGTCACGATCCGCGTGCCGTGGTCGCGCGCCGACGCCGGCGGCCCGCCCGCCTGCACCAGCGCCGCCAGCAGCAGCTCAAGCACCTCGCCCCACAGGAAATCCACGACCACGTCGATGCCTTCCAGCGCGAAGCCCGCGAACGCCTGCTGCAGCGTGGCGGGCGGCTGCGCCAGGTCGACCATCGCATCGGCGCCGGTCACGTGGGCCAGGTCGATGCGGTGGCCCACCACGATCACGCGCGCCGCACCCTGCAGCCGTGCGGCCTGCACGGCCAGGCGCGCCGCCAGCCCTGCCGCGCCCAGGATCAGCACGGTCTCACCCGGCGCCAGATCGGCCCGCACCGCCAGCGGCAGCCACGCCTGCACGGCCGGCCCGACCAGCGCGGCCGCGGGGGCCGACTCCACCTCGTCCGGCACCGGCACCGTCCAGTGCGCCGGCACGAACTCGGCCATCGCGCCAAACGGACTGCGCTCGGCGCGGAAGTAGACGCGCTGGCCGTCCGCCAGGTAGCCCACGCCATCGCTGCCGCAGACATAGGGCAGTTCCAGCGGCATGCACGCGTGCAGGCCGCGCGCAATGGCCAGGTCCGCCGGCCGGATCACGGCGGCGCACACGCGCACCAACACTTCGCCGGCACGGGGTTCGGGGTCACGGAAGCTCATGAAGCGTGGGGCTTCGCCCATCTGTTGCAGTACGACCGCTCGCATCGGAATGCTCTCCTTCGTTGATGTCCGCAGTCGATCGTAGGGACTCGGCGTCCCACCGTCTTTGAGCCGATTCTGAAAATGGCGCGCGTAGAATCGCAGGGAACGACGCCACGCACAAAGACGTCGCCATTTCGCCAAACAGTTGAGGAGACCCCCTTGAAGTTCTTGCGCCCCCACGCCGGCCTGACGCTGGCCACGCTGCTGCTGGCCGCCGCCGGCACCGCCCACGCAGCCTGGCCCGAGCGGCCGATCAAGCTGATCGTGCCCTTCCCGCCGGGCCAGGCCACCGACATCTTTGCCCGCGCGCTGGCCGAAAAACTCGGCAAACAGCTAGGCCAGTCGATCGTCGTCGAGAATCGCGCCGGGGCCGGCGGCAACATCGGCATGGAAGTCGCCGCCAAGGCGGCCGCCGACGGCTACACGCTGGTCATGGCCGGCAGCGCGATGGCGATCAACCAGACGCTCTACAAGAAGGTCAACTACGATCCGCGCCAGGATTTCGCGCCGGTCTCGGGCGTGTTCTCGGTGCCGCTGGTGTTCCTGGCCACGCCGCAGTCGGGCTTCGGCTCGCTGCGCGACCTGATCGCCAAGGCCAAGGCGGCGCCGGGCAAGTACAGCTACGCCAGCGCGGGCATCGGCGGCACGCAACACCTGTCGGCCGAGATGCTCAAGGCGCAGACCGGCACCTTCATCGTCCATATCCCCTACAAGGGCAGCGGCCCGGCGCAGGCCGATTTCCTGGGCAACCAGGTGCCGCTGATGGTGGATTCCGTGACGGCCGCCATGCCGCTGATCCAGTCCGGCAAGGCCGTGCCGCTGGCCGTGACCACGGCGCAGCGGGTGCCGCAGTTACAGGCGGTGCCCACCGTGCGCGAGCAGGGCGTACCGGGCTTCGAGGCCCTGGGCTGGGCCGTGATGATGGCCCCGGCCGGCACGCCGCCCGCCATCGTCAGCCAGCTCAACGCGGAAACGGTCAAGGCGCTGCAATCGCCGGAGCTGCGCAAGTTCATCACCGACCGCGGCTCGGAACCGATGCCGATGACGCCGGCGGATACCGGCAAGTTCGTGGACAGCGAGATCCGCAAGTGGGCGTCGGTGGTGAAGCGGTCGGGAGCGACGGCGGATTGAGCCGGCCGGTGTGGCGCGCTCAGGCCAGCAGGCGCGCCACGGTTTCGTCGATGACCACATGGCGGATGGTGCGCAGCAGCCGCGCTTCACCCGCAAACGTGGCGCGGAGTTCGGGCCGCGCGGCGCCTAGCCGGTCGTTCTCGTCCAGGGTCTCGGCCAGCAGCGCATCGGCGTGCGCCGGGATCATCCGCAGCATGTCGTCGACCTGGCGCGTGGCCGTGGGGCGCGTCAGGCCCAGCGACTGGCCGGCATCGACCAGCAACGTGCGCGTGAACCCGGCATAGCGCCGCTCGCCCGCGATGGGGCTGGTGAATTCGACCAGGTCCGGCCAGCGCTCGCGCGGGCTGTAGGCACGGGTTTCGTAGGCGCTCTCGGACAACAGGTCGTAGTGCGGCGCCAGCGAGATGCCCTGGCGATCCACCAGGAAGCTCAGGTTCTTGAGGTGCGAATCGCCATTGCCGACCAGGATGCAGAACAGCAGCCAGCGGTAGATCCGCAGCCGCGCCGCGGCGGGCGCCCGGCACGCGTTGGCGAGCCGGGCCAGCGACGCCAGCGACCATGCCGAGTACTTCATGGCCGGCGACAGGTTCAGCAGCTGGCAGCCGTCGATGGCGTGCAGGCGCGTCGTCACGCCATTGGACACGGCCCGGTCGAAACGGCGGATCAGGTACACGGGCGCCGGCACGTAGCGACGCTCGACCTGGGGGACATCCAGTCCCACCCGGCCCGCCAGCCGCATGATGAACCACTCGTTGATCACCGAATACGGATAGTTGTCCGTCTGAGGATGGTCGGGCTTGAGAATGTGGGTCGACACGGCCTGCCCGCTGGGCTCGAACAACTGGCCGTCCCGCAGGACCACGGCCAGCTTGTGCTGCGCGCCTGCCAGGGACATCTTCTTGGGTGCATCGTGCGTCAGCGGGACGGTCGGCAGGTTGCGGATGCGCGTATCGAGTTCGGCGTCGGTGAGCGGCCGCAGCGTGTGGTCGGGCGGCGCGACGTCGTCCGGCCGGCGCAGCGTCAGCGATCCCGCCGATTCGCGTCCGTAGTATTCCAGCAGCGCGAAGGCGTCGTGGATGTCGCGCAGCCCGGCGTCGCGGGCCAGCAATGCCCGGGCGCCCTCTTCCGGCAGCAGATTGTCGAAATACCACTGGACCGCGCGCTCGGTGGCGCCGTCGGCCTGCGGACCGGCCTGCATCGGCAGGTGGGGGCTCAGCATGAACGCGGACGCGTCGGCCATCCACCATGGCGCGTACTCGAAACTCCAGAGATTGCCGTCCTCGCGCAGGGTGCCGACGAGGCTGCCGTCGATCGATGCCAGCAGTTCGCGCCCGGTCATTCGGTCTCTCCCGTCGAGGACGCTGGCGCCTGCGGGTCGCCGTCGCGGGTCCGGGCGCGCTGCCGGCGGGCGTCGGCCCGGCGTTCGGCGCGGGCCAGTTGTTCGGCAAGCGCGTCGAGATCGGTGTCCGGGATGTCGACGGTCACCCGCACGCCAAAGCCCTGCAGGATCTGGAACAACTTGCCCCACTGGACGGTTTCCGCGCCCCGCTCGGCCTTGACCATGAACGATTCGCTGACGCCCACGGCGCCGGCGGCGTCGTCCTGGCGCAGGTTGGCCGTCTTGCGCGCGGCGCGAATCACGCCGCCGATGTCCGAGGCTTGCTGGAGGGTGTATTGCATGATGGGGTGCGCCAGACTGTGCGATCTACTAGTTTCAACCAAGATAGCACCGGGAAACGACAAAAACTAGTTGATCGCATGGTTTTATTGGCTTCCGCGCGATAAAACCATAAAAACCGTTTGATTGCACGGTTTATGGGACGGTTACCCACTTTTCAACAAAAAACCGTGCAGACGCACGGTTTAACCCCCCTCCACACATTCCCGCCCCAAAAAGAAAAACGGACACCGGGCTCCCCGCCCGATGTCCGTTACACCCGTCCCGGCTGCCCTGGACTGTTCAATGCTTGTCGTTGTTACGCTGCAGCCGACCCTTCCATCGCGTAGCGCGTGGTTCGATCAGGTGACCGATCAGTCCCACGACAGCGCGCCGCCGGTCTGGTACTCGATCACGCGCGTTTCGAAGAAGTTGCGTTCCTTCTTCAGGTCGATCATCTCGCTCATCCACGGGAACGGGTTTTCCTCGTTCGGGAACAGCTGGTCCAGGCCGATCTGCTGGCAGCGACGGTTGCAGATGAACCGCAGGTAGCTCTTGAACATCGGCGCGTTCAGGCCCAGCACGCCGCGCGGCATGGTGTCCTCGGCGTAGCGGTATTCCAGGTCCACGGCCTTCTTGAACAGCTCGGTGATCTCGGCCTTGAACTCGGCCGTCCACAGGTGCGGGTTTTCCAGCTTGATCTGGTTGATCAGGTCGATGCCGAAGTTGCAGTGCAGCGACTCGTCGCGCAGGATGTACTGGTACTGCTCGGCCGCGCCAGTCATCTTGTTCTGGCGGCCCATCGCCAGGATCTGCGTGAAGCCGACGTAGAAGAACAGCCCTTCCATGATGCAGGCAAAGACGATCAGGCTCTTCAGCAGCTTCTGGTCGTTCTCGGGCGTGCCGGTCTTGAACGACGGGTCGGTCAGGGTGTCGATGAACGGGATCAGGAACTCGTCCTTGTCGCGGATCGACTGCACCTCGTGGTACGCGTTGAAGATCTCGGCCTCGTTCAGGCCCAGCGACTCCACGATGTACTGGTAGGCGTGCGTGTGGATGGCTTCCTCGAACGCCTGGCGCAGCAGGTACTGGCGGCATTCGGGCGCCGTGATCTGGCGGTAGGTGCCCAGCACGATGTTGTTGGCGGCCAGCGAGTCGGCCGTCACGAAGAAACCCAGGTTGCGCTTGATGATGCGGCGCTCGTCCTCGGTCAGCCCGTTCGGGTCCTTCCACAGGGCGATGTCGCGCGACATGTTGATTTCCTGCGGCATCCAGTGGTTGGCGCAGCCGGCCAGGTACTTTTCCCACGCCCACTTGTACTTGAACGGCACCAGCTGGTTCACGTCGGTGGCGCCGTTGATCACGCGCTTGTCGGCGGCGTTCACGCGGCGCGTGCTCTGGGCGGCGGCGGCGTTCGGGTTGTTGCCGAGGATGCCGGCCGGGGCCGTGGCGGCTGGCGGCAGCACGCCCATCTGGTCAGCCGTGGCGGCCGGCGCGGGCGGGATGGCGGGTTGCAGGGCAGGCTGGGCCTGCGGGGTGGCTTGAACGTCGTCGTCCCAGCTCAGCATGTTGTGTTCTCCAAGATTCGATTAGGGGCGGCTCAGGCACCGCGCGTCGGCGAGCGATGCGCCGGCCCTCTCCCCCGGCCCCGCGCCCGCATGGCGGGAACGGGGAGCAGTCCGAGGGGGGATGCAATGTGTTACTGGCAGGCTTCGCACTCGTCGAAGCCGGGGTCGCCCGGGCGCATCGTGCAGACCGCGCCTTCGGCTTCCGGCATGGCCGGGGCCGACGCGGCTGCCGCGTCGATGGCCGAGCCGCCGGTGGCGCCCGACGACACCGCGTTCAGCGAACCGCGCGTGACCGTGGACTTCTCCACGTGCGTGGCGGCCATCGTGCGCAGGTAGTACGTCGTCTTCAGGCCACGCAGCCAGGCCAGCTTGTACGTGTCGTCCAGCTTCTTGCCCGATGCGCCGGCCATGTAGATGTTCAGCGACTGGGCCTGGTCGATCCACTTCTGGCGGCGGCTCGCGGCCTCCACCAGCCAGGTCGGCTCCACCTCGAACGCCGTGGCGTAGATGTCGCGCAGGTCTTGCGGGATGCGGTCGATGCGGGCCAGCGAGCCGTCAAAGTACTTCAGGTCGGCAACCATCACCTCGTCCCACAGGCCGCGCGCCTTCAGGTCGCGCACCAGGTAGTCGTTCACCACCGTGAACTCGCCCGACAGGTTCGACTTCACGTACAGGTTCTGGAACGTCGGCTCGATGCAGGCGGACACGCCGATGATGTTCGAGATCGTGGCGGTCGGGGCAATCGCGATGCAGTTCGAGTTGCGCATGCCGTGCTGCTTGATGCGGGCGCGCAGGCTGTCCCAGTCCATCGTCGACGACAGGTCCACGTCCAGGTAGCCGCCGCGCTCGTCGGCCAGCAGCTTCAGCGAGTCCTGCGGCAGGATGCCGCGATCCCACAGCGAGCCCTCGTACGAGCTGTAGCGCCCGCGTTCCTCGGCCAGCTCGGTCGACGCCTGGTAGGCGTAGTAGCAGACCGCTTCCATCGACGTGTCGGCAAACTTCACGGCGGCGTCGCTGGCGTACGGCGTGCGCAGCACGTGCAGGCAGTCCTGGAAGCCCATGATGCCCATGCCCACCGGGCGGTGGCGCAGGTTCGAATTGCGCGCCTTGTCCACCGCGTAGTAGTTGATGTCGATCACGTTGTCGAGCATGCGCATCGCCGTGCGGATGGTCTTCTGCAGCTTGGCGTGGTCCAGCACGTGCGTGCCGTCGGCCTGCTGCTTCAGGTGCGCCACCAGGTTCACGGAACCCAGGTTGCACACGGCGATTTCGCTGTCGTTCGTGTTCAGCGTGATTTCCGTGCACAGGTTCGAGCTGTGCACCACGCCCACGTGCTGCTGCGGGCTGCGGATGTTGCACGGGTCCTTGAACGTGATCCACGGGTGGCCGGTCTCGAACAGCATGCCCAGCATCTTGCGCCAGAGCTGCATGGCCGGCACCTTCTTGAACAGCTTCAGCTCGCCGCTGGCGGCCTTGGCCTCGTAGCCCAGGTACGCCTGCTCGAAGGCCTTGCCCACCTTGTCATGCAGGTCCGGGCAGGTGGACGGCGAGAACAGCGTCCATTCGCCGTTTTCCATCACGCGCTTCATGAACAGGTCCGGGATCCAGTTGGCCGTGTTCATGTCGTGGGTGCGGCGGCGGTCGTCGCCGGTGTTCTTGCGCAGCTCCAGGAATTCCTCGATATCCAGGTGCCACGTCTCCAGGTACGCGCAGACCGCGCCCTTGCGCTTGCCGCCCTGGTTCACGGCCACGGCCGTGTCGTTGACCACCTTCAGGAACGGCACCACGCCCTGGCTTTTGCCGTTGGTGCCCTTGATGTGCGAGCCCAGCGCGCGCACGTTGGTCCAGTCGTTGCCCAGGCCGCCGGCAAACTTCGACAGCAGCGCGTTTTCCTTGAGCGCCTCGTAGATGCCTTCCAGGTCGTCCGAGACCGTGGTCAGGTAGCACGACGAGAGCTGCGAGCGGCGCGTGCCCGAGTTGAACAGCGTCGGCGTGGACGACATGAAGTCGAACGACGACAGGAGCTGGTAGAACTCGATGGCGCGGGCCTCGCGGTCCTTTTCCTCCAGCGCCAGGCCCATGGCCACGCGCATGAAGAACGCCTGCGGCATCTCGATGCGCTGCTCGTCCACGTGCAGGAAGTAGCGGTCGTACAGCGTCTGCAGGCCCAGGTAGTTGAACTGGAAGTCGCGCGACGCGTCCAGCGCGGCGCCCAGGCGGGCCAGGTCATAGGTGGCCAGCTTCTCGTCCAGCAGTTCGGCCTCGATGCCGCGCGCGATGAACTTCGGGAAGTACTCGGCGTACTTGGCCGACATCTCGGCCTGCGTCACCTCGGCGCCCAGGATCTCCTTGCGGATCGTGTGCAGCAGGATGCGGGCGGTCACCTGGCTGTAGGCCGGGTCCTTCTCGATCAGGGTCCGCGCGGCCAGGATGGCCGAATCGTAGACCTGCGTCATCGGCACGCCGTCGTACAGGTTCTTGAGCGTTTCCTTCAGGATCGGCTCGGCGCTCACGGCGCTGCCCAGGCCGCTGCAGGCGTTGTCGATCAGCGCGTGCAGCGCCACCAGGTCCAGCGGGCGCGAGGCGCCGTTGTCGGTCACGTTGAACGACACGCCGGATTCCTGCACGCGTGCCACGGCCTGCGCGTTGGCCTGCGCACGCTCCTGGGTGCGCTTCTCGCGGTACAGCACGTAGGCACGGGCCACCTCATGCTCGCCCGAGCGCATCAGCGCCAGTTCCACGTGGTCCTGCACATCCTCGATATGGAACGTGCCGCCGTTCGGGCGGCTGCGCAGCAGCGCGCGCACCACGTCCTGGGTCAGTTGCTCCACGATCTCGCGCACGCGCGCCGAGGCCGCGCCCTGTCCGCCGTTCACGGCCAAGAATGCCTTGGTCATGGCCACGGCGATCTTGTTCGGCTCGAACGACACCACGGCGCCATTGCGGCGGATCAGCTTGTAGTCCTGATACGAAACGCCTGCGGCGGCTGCGCCCTGCTGCGAGCCGGCTGCCGCGCCACCAATGCCGGTGGCGCCGGTTACGCCAGTGGTTTGTTGTTCGTTTTGGGCCGTTTGCATGAGGTAACTCCGGTTTTAACCCTGTAATGAGTGCTGTAGTTCTTCGACTGAGACGACAAAGTCCCTAGCAAAATGCGCTGTCTAAGACACTTGATTCCGGTGCTGCCAAATGCGAACCAAACTGCTCGTACGGACATTTTGCTAGGGACTTTCGGTACTGCGCCGGCCCGGTGGCCTTGCCTGGCCCAGACGTCGCATCCTGCGGCGGCGCCTGCTGCACTTCCGGGCCGGTTCCCCGGCAGCACCACTAGATATTGTGGTGCCGATCAAAACTGGGCCTAAGTATAGTGAAACGAAAGCGAATGACCAGTCTTGACAAGTGCGTGGCGGCGTCCACGCCGGCGGGTGCGGCGGCGCCACATTCCCGCAAAGCGCGCTGCCTCAAGGCTTGGCGCCGTCACGTTCGGCGGCGCACACAATCCGGAAATAATTTTTATTGGGAATGGATTACCGATAGGCGCCCCGGAATCGGGCGGACAGCGTCCGGCCGGGGGCGCGATTGTAGCGGCGAATGCGCCGGAATGATGCGGCGCGAGGGCCGCCGCACCGCAATTTTTCACCGTGATGACACCCTGCGCCACGTAAGGTCTTCCGGCATAACTCCGGGTGCAAACGGTGCGTGCGGCGTTTGTGCAACACCGGGATAAATCCCTAGTCGGGGTCGTCGCCGGGGTGCCGGTAGGGCAGCAGGCTGCCGGGCAGTCCGGCCAGCCTGGCAAAACGGTCCCAGTCGAAATGGGGCCCCGGATCGGTCTTGCGGCCCGGCGCGATGTCGCTGTGGCCGGCCACGCCCCGGATCGGATAGGCCGCCCGCAGCCCCGCCACCAGCGCGGCGGCCGTGTCGTACTGGGCCAGCGTGAACGGCTGGTCATCGGCGCCTTCGATCTCGATGCCAATCGAGAAGTCGTTGCAGCGCGGCCGGCCGCAGTAATCGGACTGACCCGCATGCCACGCCCGCAGCCGGCATGGCACGAACTGCACCAGTTCGCCGTCGCGGGCGATCAGGAAGTGTGCCGACACGCGCACGTCGCGGATCGTCTCGAAGAACGGATGCCGCGCCACGTCGAGCCGGTTCTGGAAGAACGCCTCGATGTCGCCCGTGCCGAACTGGCCGGGCGGCAGGCTGATGTTATGGATGACCACCACGTCCACCGGCTCGCCGTCCGGGCGTGCGTCGTGGTTCGGCGACAACACGCGGCGCGCGGCCGGCACCCAGCCGTCGGCGTCGGGCAGGAAGGCGTCGGGCGCGCCGGCCGTGTCAGGCATCGCGTCCCTCGCCTTCGGGCAGCGGCTCGCCGTCGTCGGTGGCGGCCTGCCCCTCGCGGCCCTCGCGCTCGTCGCGGATGCCGAGCTGCTGGATGCGGTAGCGCAACTGCCGGAAATTGAGCCCCAGCAGCGGCGCGGCGGCCGTGCGGTTGAAGCCGGTCTGCCGCAACGCGCGCAGGATCAGCTCGCGCTCCACGGCTTCGAGCCGCGCGGGCAGGTCGATCGGAAACGCGAGGTCTTCCAGCGCCGTGGCCAGCGGGTCGGGCGCCACGGCGGCGCCCGGCGCCGGGTCCGGCACCAGTTCGGGCGGCGGCGCGGCCGGCGCGGCCATGCCGGTCGACGCAGGCCAGCCGGCCGAGGCGCCCCAGGCGTGATAGCCGGCCTGAGCCGGCGCGGGCGCCAGCATCGGCGCCGGCGCACCGGCCTGCCAGAGCGTCGCGCGTTCCATGCCGGCGTCCAGCGGCCCCAGGTCGGCCACGGCGATTTCTTCCGACTCGGCGAACGCATAGGCGCGTTCGAGCAGGTTTTCCAGTTCCCGCACGTTGCCGGGGAACGGGTAGGCGGTCAGCCGCTCCAGCGCCGCGCGCGACAGCCGCTTCGGATGCGCGTCGCCGTAGCGCGTGGCCAGGTGTTCCAGGATGGCGTGGGCCAGCACCGGCACGTCCTCCACGCGCTCGCGCAGCGTCGGCATGCGCAGTTCCAGCACGTTGAGCCGGTAATAAAGATCCTGCCGGAACGATCCGGCCGCCACCATCGCGGCCAGGTCCTTGTGGCTGGCGCACATCACGCGCACGTCCACGCTGTCTTCCTTGCTGGCGCCGATCTTGCGCACGCGGCGTTCCTGCAGCGCGCGCAGCAGCTTGACCTGCATCGCCAGCGGCAGGTCGGCCACCTCGTCCAGCATCAGCGTGCCGCCATGGGCGGCCTGGAAGAAGCCGCCGCGTTCGGCGTCGGCGCCCGTGAAGGCGCCCTTCACGTGGCCGAAGAACTCGGCCTCCATCAGCGTCTCGGGAATCGCGCCGCAGTTCACGGCGACGAACGGATGCGCCGAGCGCGCGCTGATGGCGTGGATGGCGCGCGCCGCGCGCTCCTTGCCGCTGCCCGATTCGCCACTGATCACCACCGGCGCCATGCTGCGCGCCAGCCGCGACAGCGATCGCCGCACCTCGTTGATGGCCGCCGACACGCCCGGCAGCAGCCCCGCCGCGCGATCGGCCAGCTCCGACGCCTCCGCGCCCTGCCCGCCCTCCACCGGCGCGCGCTGCTGGCGCCCCAGCGCGTTCAGGATCAGCGTGCGCAGCTGGTCCAGCGACACCGGCTTGGCGATGTAGTCGAACGCACCGGCCTTGAGTGCGTCCACGGCGTTGTCGGCGCTGCCGTAGGCCGTGATCACCGCCACCGGCGTGCGTTCGGGCGACGCCGACAACTGCCGCACGATGTCGATGCCCAGCCCGTCACCCAGCCGCATGTCGGTCAGCACCAGGCTGTAACGGCGCTCGGCCAGCCGCAGCCGCGCCTCGGCCAGCGAGCCAGCCATCACCACGTCATGGCCCATGCGGCGCAGCGAGATGTCCAGCAGCTCGCGCAGGTCGGCCTCGTCGTCGATGACGAGGATCGGATCGGGAGCGGGCGGTCGGGCTGGCATGGCGGTGTGGGTGTCCGGTTATTGTTGTGCGGTGCGCGGCGGCGTGCGGGCGGGGGCGGCAGTGGCGGTAGCGGGGTGGGAGGCGATGGCCGCGTCGACCACGTCTGGCGCCTGCAGGCGCATCGTCAGCACGAACGCCTTGGCCGGCAGTGTATCGCGCGCCCCGCCGGCCAGCGTGCCGGTGCGCTCCAGCAGCGAGTCCAGCACGATGGCGCCGTAGCGCACCTGCGCGTCATTGGCCCCGCACAGCTCGCGCGCCATGAACAGGCCCAGCCCCGTGCCCTGCGGATTGCTGGTGAAAAACGGCTCGAACAGGCTGCGCTGCTGGTCGCGCGCCACTTCGGCGCCGTCGTTCCAGACGATCAGCTCCGCATGGTGCTGGTCCAGCGCGTGGGCCAGCATGCGGATTGCGCCGGGCAGCCGGCTGCAGTAGCGCCAGGCGTTGTCCAGCAGGTTGCCCAGCACCTGCTGCAGCTGCGCCACGTCGAAGATCACCGGCCCCTGCAGGTCCACGGTCACGCGGATCGCATTGGCGTTGACCTCGGCGCGGGTGCCGGCGCGGGCGCGCATTTCCAGCCGCCAGCGGTCGACGATCTCGGGCAGCGCCTGCGCCAGGTCCACGGCGCTCTGGTCGGTCCTGGGCCGGCGCGACAGCTGCAGCACGTCGGACACCACCTGGTCCAGCCGCCGCACGTTGTCGCTGATGATCCGTAGCAGCCGCGCGTCGATGTTGCCCTCGCCGCCGCCCGAATCGGCCAGCAGTTCGTTGGCCTGGCTGATCGCGGCCAGCGGGTTGCGGATCTGGTGCGCCACGCTGGCCACCAGCCGGCCCATCGCGGCCAGTTTTTCCTGCTGCACCTGCTCGGCGATGCGTTCCCAGCTTTCGATATGCACCAGCACCGTGTCGCGCATCTCGCTGCGCAGCAGCGTCTCGTCCTCGGGGCTCCACGCCATGGCCTCGTTCTGGGCGATGGCCAGCCGCAGCCGCGCCGCGCCCTCGGGCGACATATCGTGCAGGCCGGCCGTGTCGCCGCCCAGCGTGGACACACCGCCCAGCGTGGCCCGCAGCCCGGCCAGCCCCGGCAGCACGAAGCGCAGCCGCAGCCGCGTGTGCAGCATCGGCGAGCGGCTGGCCGACGGGCGCGATGGCAGCGGCAGCAACTGCAGGATGCGCGGCACGTCGTCCTTGCGATGAATCCAGTCGCGCAGCATTTCCATCAGCGGCTGCAGCCGCGGGATGCGGCGCAGGTCGAACAGCACGTTCTCGCGCTCGCCGGCGCGCACCTGGCCCTGCTTGATCCGCTCGTGCGGCTGGACGCCCAGCAGCACGAACGCGGCCGGGTTGGCCGCCACCACGGCACCGTTGGCGCGCACCAGCATCACGCCGTCCTGCATGTCGTTGACCATCAGCCGGTTCACAAGCTGCTGCAGCCGCAGTTCCTGCTCGCGGGCCAGCGCCAGTTGCTCCTGGGCGATCTGGCGGTTGGCCAGCGTGTACATGACCAGCGCGGCAATCATGAAGACCAGCCCGAACAGCCCCGATCCCAGCAGGTTGGCGTCGGCCTGGCGGGCCAGCAGCGTCTGGGCAAACGGGTTGAACATCACCAGCATCGCCGACACGGCCGCCGTGAACAGCGCGAACAGCAGGCTGGTCAGCGCGCCGGCCTCCAGCGCGGGCAGCAGGAAGATCATCGCCAGCCCTTCGCCGTGGCTGCCGGCGCCGCCGAGCACCAGATAGATGGCGGCGAGCAGCAGCAGATCGACGATGACCTGGGCGCGCACGCGCAGGTGGAAGTGGCGCCGCCACAGCGTGCCGAGCAGCGTGGCCAGCGCGATGCAGAGATACGGCACCACCACGGGGATGGCCGCCGCGGTGCGGGCGCTGGTGGCGATGCCGACCATCGACACGGCGCTGCTGCCGCGCTCCAGCGGCAGCCAGGCATAACCCAGCAGCAGCAGCGCCACGGCGGCGCGGGTCCAGCAGAAGTAGCGCAGCAGGCGCCAGTGGAAGTCGGGCGGCTCGGGCTGGCGCCAGAGCGCCGCAAGCAGGTGCCAGCCGCTCAGCCTGGCCCAGGCCGACGGCCGCCGCGTCATGCGCCGCCCTCGCCGGCGGAATCGGGCAGATGGCTGCGGCGGCAGTAGTGCAGGCCGTGCCAGGCAATGGCGTCGCTGCCCGGCAGGTGCACGCCGCATTGCGCGCACTGGACCATCGGCTCGGACGACCCGTCCGCGCCGTCCGCCCGGGCGGCCTCGCGCCGCGCCTGCGCCTGGGCCTGCTCGTCACCCCGCTGCGCGCTGGCGCGCGCGCGCAGCCACCACAGGATGCCCAGCACGACAGCCAGCAGGAGGAAGATTCTTGCCATGGATTGGAACGGTACGAGAGAAGACGGCGCGCCCGGTCAGGTGATCCGGTGCAGCACCACCTCGATGACGAAGCGGCTGCCGACATAGGCCAGCAGCAGGATGGCGAACGACGCGATGACCCAGCGCAGCGCCGTGCGCCCGCGCCAGCCCCGGAAGCGCCGGCCGACCAGGATGCCGCCGAACATCACCCAGGAGATGACGGCGAACACGGTCTTGTGGTCCACCCGGAACGCGCGGGCGAACAGTTGCTCCGAGAACAGGAAGCCCGACGCGATGGTCAGCGTCAGCAGCACAAAGCCGGCCGCGATCAGCCGGAACAGCAGCTTTTCCAGCGTCAGCAGCGGCGGCAGCAGGTCCAGCCAGCGGCCCAGCCACTGCCCGGACGCCGGCTCGCCCGCGGCCGGCCGGTTGAAGCCGTGCAGCCGGCGCTCGGCCAGCAGCATCAGGAAGGCGTGGAACGCGGCCAGCGTGAACAGCCCGTAGGCCACGTTGGCAATCACGAAGTGGAGCTTGAACAGCGGCCGCGCGGCATAGCCCAGGATCTGCGCGCCCGGAAACGCCAGCGGCATCAGGCTGGCCAGCATCGCCACCGGGAACACGATCAGCCCCAGGCCGGCCAGCGAGAAGAAGAAGCTTTCGATCCAGTAGATGCCCACGCCCAGCCACAGCATGGCCGACAGCGCGAAGGCAAAGCCGAACATCATGTGGTCAGACGGGAAGATGGTCTCGTGCAGCAGCACGCCGTGGCTGACCAGCGCGGCCAGCACCGCCGCGTGCCACCAGGCCGGCTGTCCGGCGGCCGCGTCGCCCGGCACCGGCGCGGGCACCAGCACGGCCATTGCCGCGGCGCGCCCCTGCGGCCCGACCGCTGCCCCGCCGGCGGCCGCCAGTTGCGGGTTGCGCGTCGCCCAGCCGTGGAAGGCCAGGCCGCAGTAGAGAATTGCCGTCAAGGCATACAGTACAATGGCCATTTGCGCAGTTTACCTTAGTGCCATCACGGGTGGTTCTGGCGATGGATTCCCGCCACAACGCCCCCGACATGCCGGCTGCGCCCCCGCATTCCAAGCCGAATCCTCTCCCTTTTCTGCCATGCTGGATAACCTCACACAACGCCTGGCGCGGGTCGTCAAGACCATGCGCGGCGAGGCCCGACTGACCGAGGCCAACACCGCCGAGATGCTGCGCGAAGTGCGCCTTGCCATGCTCGAAGCCGACGTGGCGCTGCCCGTGGTGCGCGAATTTGTCGCACGCGTCAAGGAAAAGGCGCTTGGCGAGGAAGTCGTCACGAGCCTGACGCCGGGCCAGGCGCTGGTGGGCGTGGTGCAGCGCGAGCTGACCGCCATCATCGGCGGCGACGACGCCGTGGCCGACGCCAAGGTCAACGAGCTGAACCTGAACGTCCAGCCGCCCGCCGTGATCCTGATGGCCGGCCTGCAGGGCGCGGGCAAGACCACCACGTCGGGCAAGCTGGCCAAGTGGCTCAAGGAAAACCGCAAGAAGAAGGTGCTGACCGTGTCGTGCGACGTGTACCGTCCCGCGGCCATCGCGCAGCTCAAGACCGTGTCCGAGCAGGTGGGCGCGGACTTCTTCCCGTCGCAGCCTGACCAGAAGCCCGTGGACATCGCCCGGGCCGCGCTGGACTGGGCGCGCAAGCATTACCACGACGTGCTGATCGTCGACACGGCCGGCCGGCTGGGTATCGACGAGGCGATGATGCAGGAGATTGCCGCGCTGCACGCCGAGATCAAGCCCGCCGAGACGCTGTTCGTGGTCGACGCCATGCTGGGCCAGGACGCCGTCAACACCGCCAAGGCGTTCAACGACGCCCTGCCGCTGACCGGCGTGGTGCTGACCAAGCTCGATGGCGACGCGCGCGGCGGCGCCGCGTTGTCCGTGCGCCACATCACGGGCCGCCCGATCAAGTTCGTGGGCGTGGGCGAGAAGCTGGACGGCCTGGAGCCGTTCTATCCCGACCGCATGGCCCAGCGTATCCTGGGCATGGGCGACATCCTCGCGCTGGTGGAGGAAGCCCAGCGCGGCGTGGACATGGAAGCGGCCGAGAAGCTGGCCAAGAAGATCAAGAAGACCGGCGGCTTCGACCTGGAAGACTTCAAGGCCCAGATCGGCCAAATGAAGAAGATGGGCGGCCTGGGCAGCTTGGTCGACAAGCTGCCGGCCCAGTTCGCGCAGCAGGCGCAGGGCGCCAACATGGACCAGGCCGAAAAGCAGGTGCGCCGCATGGAGGGCATCATCAACAGCATGACCCCCGCCGAGCGCGCCAAGCCGGAGCTGATCAAGGCCAGCCGCAAGCGCCGCATCGCGGCCGGCGCCGGCGTGCCGGTGCAGGAGGTGAACCGCCTGCTGAACCAGTTCGACCAGATGCAGGGCATGATGAAGAAGCTGAAGGGCGGCGGCATGATGAAGATGATGCGCCAGATGGGCGGCATGAAGGGCGGCATGAAGGGCCTCTTCAACCGCTGATCCGCCGGCTCCCGCCCCTTTCCGCAAAAAGACACGTAACAGGACACACCGATCATGATGACCGCCGAACAGGCCCGCGAACTCTGGGCCAGCTCCGAGGAAATCGTCAGCGCCCAGGAGGTGCAGGACTCGCTGGACCGCATGGCCAGCGACATCACGGCGAGCATGGGCGACGCCTTTCCGCTGGTGCTTTCCGTGATGGGTGGCGCCGTGGTGTTCACGGGCATGCTGCTGCCCAAGCTGCAGTTCCCGCTGGAATTCGACTACATCCACCTCTCGCGCTACAACAACAAGACCGTGGGCGGCGAGATGCAATGGCGTGTGGCCCCGCGCGAATCGGTCAAGGACCGCGTGGTGCTGGTGCTGGACGACATCCTGGACGAAGGCGAGACCATGGCGGCCATCCGCGAGCGCATCATGGACATGGGCGCCAAGGAATTCCACGCCGCCGTGCTGTGCGAAAAGACGCTGACCAAGGCCAAGCCGATGCACCCGGACTTCTGCGGCTTCCAGGTGCCGGACCGCTACGTCTTTGGCTGCGGCATGGACGTCAAGGGCTACTGGCGCAATCTCGGCGCCATCCGCGCGCTGGTCTGACGCGCGGCGCCGGCGCCCGGCTCCGGGCGCCCGCCACCACTGCCCTGCCCGGCTCAGCCGCCGTGCGGGGCCGCGCCCAGGATCGGCCAGAGCGATGCCAGCAGCAGCAGCGCCATCGTCACGTTGAACGCGCGCAGCACGCGCGGATTGGCCAGCCAGCGGCGCAGGCCGGCGCCGAACACCGCCCAGGTGGTGATGCTCGGCAGGTTCACCATCCCGCACAACACGGCCATCAGCGCCGCGTTGACCCAGATGTTCGGATGCAGCACATAGGCGCTGCACGCCCCCACCGCCATCACCCACGCCTTCGGATTGACCCACTGGAACGCGGCCGCGCGCAGGAACGTCATCGGCCGGCTCACCTCGCGGTCCTGCAGGCCGCCGGCCGTGGCCAGCTTCCACGCCAGCCAGACCAGGTAGGCCGTGGCGGCCACGCGCAGCACGTTCCACGTCCACGGCAGGGCCGTGAAGACCGACCCCAGGCCGAGGCCGACCACCGTGATCATCACCACCATCCCGATCGAGATGCCGAGCAGGTGCGGCACGGTACGGCGCAGGCCGAAATTGACACCCGACGCCAGCAGCATCGTATTGTTCGGGCCGGGCGTGATCGACGACACCAGCAGGAAGGCGCTGTACGCCAGCAGCACGCTGGTGCTGGCGGCAAGTTGGGGCGTGGCGGACAGGGCCATGGCGAACTCCGAAGACTGGAACAGGCACTCAGTCTAGGGACACGTCACGATACAGTACCGGTACAGTTGAGAGGAAAAGCGCCGATACGGGTCCGCCGTCCGGAGGGAGACACCGGGTGACGGGGCCGGCGCGCGGGCCGGCTATCCAAGGGTTCGATCAGACCTGGCTGCGGTAGGGATGCTCGCGCAGCCACTTGGTGGCGATCCACTTCTCGCCCGATTCCACGGGCAGGCCGGCGTGCAGCGTGCGCTCGTCCAGCGTGCCATCGGCCTGCTTGTAGCGGAAGAACACCGCGTTGCCCTTGACCGGTGCCACTTCGAGGCCCAGCTTTGGGAACGCCGTGGCGCCGCCCGAGGGCGGGCTGTTCAGGTAGATCACCAGCGTTGCCACGCGCTGGCCGCCCACGCGGAGCTGGCGCGCCTCGCCGGCGCGGTTCGGATTGAAGAAGTCGAAATGCGGCTGGTATTCGCCGCCGGGCTTGTAGTTCAGGATCTGCAGCCCTTCGCCGTGGTCGACCGGCAAACCCGTGATGGCCGCGATGCGCGCCTCGATGCGCTGGATCAGCGCGTGCTCGCCCACCTGGAACATCGCGCCCATGCTCGTGCGGGCGTCGATCAGGTTCTCGTCGCCGGTATCGGGATTGACCACCGGCGAGCGGTGCAGGCGGTCGCGCGCTAGCGAGATCAGCGCGTCGCACTCGGTGCCGTCCAGCAGGTTCTGCAGCAGCAGGATGCGCGGCGCTTCCAGCGCGAACAGGATCGGCACGTCGCGGCCGTCGTGGTGGAACGCGTTGCGGCCGGTGGGCGTCTGGGTCTCGGCCGGGGCGGCCGCCGGCGGCTGGGGCACGCCGCGCGGGCCGGTCGGCGCGGGCGCCGGGGCCTGCCGCGCCGGGGCGCGATGGCCCAGGGCCGCGTTGACGGTATCGCGGGCAAACGTGGCGTCGTAGCCCGAGCGCAGCATCGACAGCACCAGCGCCTCGGCATCGAAACCCTGTTCGATATGCCGCGCCAGCCATTGCTCCAGCTCGGGGGACGTCGCGCGATAGCCCGCGCGGGATTCTCGGGTCATGACGGATTGGTCAGCCGCTGCGGCGAAAACGGGTTGCGCGCCGGAGACTCCGGCGGCAGCGTGCGGCGCGCCGGCGCGGTGGCGGCCGGCACGGCGCCGTCCGGATCGCCCGCAATCGTCACCGTGGCCTCGGAATACTGCCAGCGCTTCCAGGCGCCCAGCACCGCGTTCGGGTACTCGGCCCGGCCCCGGCTGCCGTTGTAGCGGCCCAGCGCCAGGTACAGGTCGCCGTTCTCGCGATCGAGGTAGTGGCGCAGGATCGTGCAGCCGTACCGCAGGTTGCTCTGCAGGTGGAACAGCTTGCGCGTGTCGCCGTCGCCGATGGTTCGCACCCAGAACGGCATCACCTGCATCAGCCCGCGCGCATCGGCCGAGCTGATCGCGTACTTGCGGAAGCCGCTTTCCACCTGTACCAGGCCCAGCACCAGCGACGGTTCCAGCCCGGCGCGCTTGGCTTCGTAATAGACGGTTTCGATCAGTTCCACGCGCGTCTGCGGGTCAGGCAGCCGCGCTTCCAGCCGGCGCGACATCTCGCCCAGCCATTTCAGGTAGCCGAGCCGCTCGGCGCCCGACGCAAACACCGGCCGGACCGGCCGGTTGTCGGCGATGGCCGCGGCCAGCGCGCCGCGCACGGAATCGGCCAGCGCCTCTTCCTTCTGCGCACCGGCATGCGCCGCCGTGGCCAGCACGGCACACAGCAGGCCGGCGGCCAGGGCAGCCAGGGGGCGGCGGATGGGGAGAAGCTGGGCGGGCATGGCGCGTCGGCTCGGGGTGGCGGTCAGCTTGCCAGCAGGCCGCGCACGTGCGCCACCACGTCGGCCACGGCCACCGGGGTGGCCTGGGCGTCGCGGCGGCCCTGGTACTCGACCTTGCCTTCCTTCAGGCCGCGGTCGCCCACCACCACGCGGTGCGGCACGCCGATCAGTTCCCAGTCGGCAAACATCACGCCCGGGCGCTCGCCACGGTCGTCCAGGATCACGTCCACGCCAGCGGCCAGCAGTTCGGCATGGATGCGGTCGGCCTCGGCCTTCACGGCCTCGTTGCGGTCGTAGCCGACCGGGCAGACCACCACGGCGAACGGCGCAATCGCCGCCGGCCAGATGATGCCGCGCTCGTCATAGTTCTGCTCGATGGCGGCGCCCAGGATGCGCGTGACGCCGATGCCATAGCAGCCCATCTGCATCGGCTGGGTCTTGCCGTTTTCGTCCAGGAACACGGCGTTCATCGACTCCGAATAGCGGGTGCCGAGCATGAACACGTGGCCCACCTCGATGCCGCGGCAGATTTCCAGCGTGCCCTTGCCGTCCGGCGAGGCATCGCCGGCCACGACATTGCGCAGGTCGGCCACCACCGGCTCGGGCAGGTCGCGGCCCCAGTTCACGCCGGTGTAGTGGTAGTCGCGCTCGTTGGCGCCGCAGCAAAAATCGGCCATGTTGGCGACAGTACGGTCCGCCACCACCTTGACCGGCTTCTTCGTGCCGATGGGGCCCAGGTAGCCCGGGGGCGAGCCGAACGTGTCGACGATCTCGGTCTCGGTGGCGAATCGGAATTCGGCCAGGCCGGGCACCTTCGACGCCTTGACCTCGTTCAGCTCGTGGTCGCCGCGGATCAGCAGCAGCCAGATCTGCACGCCGGCGTCGCCGTCGGTGGCCAGCACGATCGACTTGACCGTCCGGGCCAGCGGCATGCCGAGGAATTCGGCCACGTGCTCGCACTTGGCCTTGCCGGGCGTCGACGTCTTCGTCAGGTCCTCGGCCGGCGCGGGCCGCGCGGCGGCCAGCGGCAGGGCCTCGGCGGCTTCCATGTTCGCGGCGTAGTCGGACGTCGGGCAGTAGACGATGGCGTCCTCGCCGGTCTCCGCGATCACGTGAAATTCGTGCGAGCCGGACCCGCCGATGGCGCCGTTGTCGGCCGCCACGGCGCGGAACTGCAGGCCGAACCGCTGGAAGATGCGCACGTAGGCGTCGTACATGCTCTGGTACGACACCTTCAGGCCGTCCACGTCACGGTCGAACGAGTAGGCGTCCTTCATCGTGAACTCGCGGCCGCGCATGATGCCGAAGCGGGGCCGGCGCTCGTCGCGGAATTTGGTCTGGATCTGGTAGAAATTGACCGGCAGCTGCTTGTAGCTGCGGATTTCGGACCGGGCGATGTCCGTGACCACTTCCTCGGACGTCGGCTGGACGGCAAAGTCGCGCTCGTGGCGGTCTTTCAGGCGCAGCAGTTCCGGGCCCATCTTGTCCCAGCGGCCGGTTTCCTGCCACAGCTCGGCCGGCTGGACCACCGGCATCAGCAGTTCCACGGCGCCGGCGCGGTTCATTTCCTCGCGAACGATGTTCTCCACCTTGCGGATCACGCGCAGGCCCACCGGCATGTAGCTGTAGATGCCGGCGCCCAGCTTGCGGATCATGCCGGCCCGCATCATCAGTTTGTGCGACACGATTTCCGCGTCGGCGGGGGCTTCCTTGAGGGTGGAAATGAAGAAATGCGAGGCTTTCATCCGTTGGTTTCTCGTGATGCGGGTCGTGGCGGGCCGTCGGCGGCCGCGCCGCCGGCCGGCGGCAAAGGGCTTCCGGTTCCGGGGAGACGCGCCTGAAACTGCCCATCTGCTCGGGAAAACCAGCATTCCCGGGGTCAGGCCGTTGCGCGCGCATCCCTTATAATCGACGTAATTCTAAAGGATTCGAGGTGCAGTCATGCTCGATCGTGAAGGCTTTCGCCCGAACGTCGGCATCATCCTCATCAACGCACGTAACGAGGTTTTCTGGGGCAAGCGAATCGGCGAACACTCCTGGCAGTTTCCGCAAGGTGGCATCAAGTACGGCGAGACGCCGGAACAGGCCATGTATCGGGAGTTGCAAGAAGAAGTCGGCCTGCTTCCGGAGCATGTCAGGATTGTCGGTCGCACGCGCGACTGGCTGCGTTATGAGGTGCCGGACAAGTTCATCCGCCGCGAGATCCGCGGCCATTACAAGGGCCAGAAGCAGATCTGGTTCCTGCTGCGCATGGTTTGCCGCGACTGCGACATCCACCTGCGCGCATCGGACCATCCCGAATTCGACGCCTGGCGCTGGAGCGAATACTGGGTGCCGCTCGACGCCGTCATCGAGTTCAAGCGCGAGGTCTACCAGTTGGCGCTGACCGAGCTGTCGCGCTTCCTGAACCGCGCCCGCGTGCCACTGAGCCCCTACGGGCACCACCACGTCGGGCACGCCCGGCACGGCGACGGCGCGCGGCCGGCCAGGCAGGCGGCGGGCATGCCGGCCATCGAGGCCACCGCCTCGGCCGGGCCCGTGGCCAGCGGCGGCGCGGCCAGTGCGCAGGAATCTTCTCTTACGCCGGATTCGCCGGCGACCACCAACCGGAGTCATGGATGACTAGTTTCAGCGGCCGGAGCCTGTGCTCCGGCCTGTTGCTGGCAGCGGCGTGCCTGGCGCTTGCCGGCTGCAAGACCACGGCCAAGGGCTTGCCCGAGGAAGAGGAAAAGGCGGCCGACAGCGGCTTCCTGAACCCGTTCGAGGACCGGCCGTTCAAGGAGGCCGAGGCGGCCCTGCCCGCCCTGCCGCGCGACGAGGACCTGATTCCGTTCTCGGTCAACGATTCGTCGGACTTCCGCTTTGCCGTGGATCCGAAGTCGATCTCGGTCGGCGTCGACCGCGTGGTGCGCTACACGGTGGTCATCACCAGCGCCGGCGGCGGCCGCAACGTCAGCTACGAGGGCCTGCGCTGCGACGCCTTCGAGCGTCGCATCTACGCCACGCTGCCCAAGGGCGCCACGGCCTGGGTGCCGAACCTGGGCGAGTCGCGCGACATGTGGATCCGGATGCAGAACCGCGCCCGCAACGCCTACGCGGCGACGCTGGCGACCGATTACTTCTGCGAAGGCCGCACCGTGGCGGGCAAGCCGGAACAGATCATCCGAGACCTGAAGGCGTACGCGCCGAGCCGCTGAACCGATCCTGGCGCCCCAACGCAAAACGGCGAGCCCCCTGCGGGACTCGCCGTTTTTTCTTGCGCGGGCCGGTATCAGACCAGTACGAGGTTGTCGCGGTGAATCAGCTCGGGCTCGTTCAGGTGGCCCAGCACCGATTCGATTTCCGACGACGGCTTGCGGGCGATGAGCCGCGCCTCCGCGCTCGAATAGTTGGTGATGCCGCGCGCGACCTCGCGCCCGGCGGTATCGACGCAGGCCACCACCTCGCCGCGCGCGAATTCGCCCTGCACCTCGGTCACGCCAATCGGCAGCAGCGACTTGCCGCCGCCCGTCAGCTTTTCCACCGCGCCGGCATCGATCACCACGCGGCCGCGCAGTTGCAGGTGGTCGGCCATCCATTGCTTGCGGGCCGTGAGCCGCCCGGTGGGCGCCAGCAACTGGGTGCCGATGGCCTCGCCGGCGGCCAGCCGGCCCAGCACGTCGGCCTCGCGGCCCGACGCGATCGTCGTGTGCGCGCCGGACTTGGCCGCCCGCTTGGCCGCCAGGATCTTGGTCAGCATGCCACCGCGGCCGATGGACGTGCCCGCGCCGCCCGCCATCGCCTCCAGCTCGGGCGTACCGGCCAGCGCCTCGTGCACGAACTCGGCGTTCGGGTCCTTGCGCGGATCGGCCGTGTACAGGCCGCGCTGGTCGGTCAGGATCACCAGCGCGTCGCCTTCGATCAGGTTCGTGACCAGGGCGCCCAGCGTGTCGTTGTCGCCGAACTTGATTTCGTCGGTGACCACGGTGTCGTTCTCGTTAATGATCGGCACCACGCCCAGCGACAGCAGCGTCAGCAGCGTGGACCGCGCATTGAGGTAGCGCTCGCGGTCGGCCAGGTCGGCGTGGGTCAGCAGCACCTGCGCGGTGCGGATGCCGTAGCGGCCGAACTGGCTCTCGTAGACCTGCGCCAGGCCCATCTGGCCCACCGCCGCCGCGGCCTGGAGTTCGTGGATTTCCTTCGGCCGGCGCGCCCAGCCCAGCCGCTGCATGCCCTCGGCGATGGCGCCCGAGCTGACCAGCACCACCTCCTTGCCCGTGCCGCGCAGCTTGGCGATCTGGGCCGCCCAGCGCGCGATGGCGTCGTGGTCCAGCCCTTTGCCGTCGTTGGTGACCAGGCTGGAGCCCACTTTGACGACGATACGTTTAGCCTGCGCGATGACCGATTGCATGGCGGGGTTCCTGTCTCCGAGCCGTGGTTGTTGTAGGGGAGCCGGGCAGCTTACGCCTGTTCGCCGCCCCGGTCGACGTTGTGCAGGCGGTCGTCGAGCCGGATGTCCGGTTCGGCCAGCGCGGCGGCTTCCTCGGCCTTGATCGCGGCCAGGTGGTCCTTGATCGCGTAGATCAGTTCGCGGCAGCCTTCGCCGGTCAGGGCCGAGATATGGAACACCGGCCCCTTCCACTTGAAGCGCTTGATGAAGTCCTTCACGCGGGCCGCGCGCTCCTCGTCGGGCACCATGTCCACCTTGTTCAGCACCAGCCAGCGCGGCTTGTCGAACAGGGTTTCGTCGTACTTCTTCAGCTCGCCGACGATGGCCTTGGCCTCCGCCACCGGGTCGACGTTTTCGTCGAACGGCGCGATGTCGACGATATGGAGCAGCAGGCCGGTGCGCTGCAGGTGGCGCAGGAACTGGTGACCCAGGCCGGCGCCTTCGGCGGCACCCTCGATCAGGCCGGGGATGTCCGCCACCACGAACGACTGCTCGTGGTCCACGCGCACCACGCCAAGGTTCGGGTGCAGCGTCGTGAACGGGTAGTCCGCCACCTTGGGGCGGGCATTCGACACCTGCGTGATGAACGTCGACTTGCCGGCGTTCGGCATGCCGAGCAGGCCCACGTCGGCCAGCACCTTGAGCTCCAGCTTGAGCATGCGGCGCTCGCCGGGCTTGCCGTCGACCTGCTGGCGCGGCGCGCGGTTGGTGCTCGACTTGAAGTGCAGGTTGCCCCAGCCGCCCATGCCGCCCTCGGCCAGGCACACGCGCTGGCCATGCTCGGTCAGGTCGGCGATGACCTCGCCGGTGTCCATGTCGGTAATCAGCGTGCCCACGGGCATGCGCAGCGTCACGTCCTCGCCGGCGGCGCCGTAGCAGTCCGAGCCACGGCCGTTCTCGCCGTTGCGCGCCACGTGCTTCTTGGCGTAGCGGTAGTCGATCAGCGTATTGATATTGCGGTCGGCCTGCGCGAACACGCTGCCGCCACGGCCGCCGTCACCGCCGTCGGGGCCACCGAAGGGCACAAATTTCTCGCGCCGGAACGAAGCGCTCCCGTTGCCGCCATTGCCGGCGATCGCTTCGATACGGGCTTCGTCAATGAACTTCATGTTGGATATCCGAGGTGGGTGCGGCGGCGGACGCCGGCCAGCGAGGCTGGCGCCATTCTATCGCGCCACAAAAGAAAAAGCCCCGCATGTGCTGCGGGGCCTTTCGTGCTGCAAAGGCTGTATCAGGCCGCCGGAACGACGCTGACTTGCTGCTTCTTGGCAGGGCCCTTGACGGCGAACTGCACGTGGCCGTCCACCAGCGCGAACAGGGTGTGATCCTTGCCCACGCCGACGTTGTCACCAGCGTGCACGCGGGTGCCGCGTTGACGGACGATGATGCCGCCGGCGTTGATGGCCTGGCCACCGTACACCTTCACGCCCAGACGCTTCGATTCCGAATCACGGCCGTTCCGCGTGGAACCGCCGCCTTTTTTCTGTGCCATGTCTTAACTCCAGTTGACCTAGTGCGATGAAACGGGTGTCCGAGCCGGAGCTCAGGCCACGATGGCTTCGATACGCAGTTCGGTGTAATTCTGACGATGGCCCTGACGCTTCTGGTAGTGCTTGCGACGGCGCATCTTGAAGATCTTCACCTTGTCGTGACGACCCTGGGCGATAACGGTAGCCTTGACGGAAGCCCCGCTCACCAGCGGCGTACCAAACTTGATTTGGTCGCCAGCGCCCACTGCGAGCACCTGGTCCAGCGTGATTTCTGCGCCAATGTCAGCCGGTATCTGTTCTACTTTCAGTTTTTCGCCAGCAGCAACCTTGTATTGCTTGCCGCCGGTTTTTACGACCGCGTACATTGTCGAACCTCTCGATGTTGATTGAAACGATGAATGCTGCCCCGGGGAGCCCCGGAGCCGGCGCCGTTTCGTGCGCCGCAGACGGTTTGCGCGTGAAACGCAACCGAAGGAACCGGCGATTATAGACCGGTTTACGGAAAAGCGCAAAGAAAACAACGAGATAGCCCGCCGGGCGATGGCTGCGGCGGGCGGCGCACTTCGTGGAGCACGCGAGGCGTCAGGTCAGGTCGGCCAGCAGGAACCCGGCCAGGGCAGCAAACGCCACCCACCAGGCGGTGCGGCGGACATGCCGTCGTGAGGCTTGGGGCTTGTCCATGGCGGCATTATAGGTGCGGCACGGCGCGGCGCGCCCTCCTGACATTCCCTTCCACCGCGATGCAGGCTTCGGCCATGGTACATGCGCATCGCATATAATCCACCGGTTTTGGTGCGACACGCACACTCGTGTCCGGGTAGCTCCAACGTAAGGAGCATCGACCTTTCGTTGAGACAAGGGGAAAGCCTCGGCCTGAACCGTCCAATCTCAACCATTTCTTGCTTTGACAAGCCCAGCCGCAAGGCTGGAGCGAGTCCATGTGTTGCGGCAAGGCCAGCGTATCGGCTAAATCGCAGCTTGCTATTTGCTGGATGGATTTCCAGCCATTGCCCAAAGGCGGGGACGCTTGCCTTTGGGCAGGTGTCTTTGCAGTACGCGCTCTCCCCGGAGGGTGCGGGTGGACATGCAGCGGCAGTTTCGCTGCGTGTTCGCTACATAGCATTTAAGCCGACCCAATAGGGTCGGCGCTACGTTCTTTGGGACACAGGCCATGCGCTCGTAAGAGCCCGTCTGTTGTCAAGCGCCTGCCAGCACGGAGGCACCGAAGTAATGAAGTGAGGTTTCCCGGAGCGTATAGCTCTGCGCGTTATGGTTCGGTCGAATACACCCGCGAGGGTGCCTCGATAGAGAACCTGCTATGCGACTAGCAGTAGCCTAGGGAGACATGCGTCACTGGTAACGGTGGGGTGTGAAGCTCTTCTGACAACGCTGCCCCCGTAAGGGTGCGTCCATGCCGTGAGGCGGGGATGTAAAGGCTCCAAGCAGCAAAGGGGTCGAGGTGCGGGCTGGCTGGTATGGGTAACGCAGTGAACTGCTGATAAACGTCGTAAGGATTGCGGTGCCAAAGCTGCTGATAGGCACTAACCAAAAGGTACGTGGTCGGATGCCCCGCTCAAAACTCGGGACACGTCGCTAGTATGACCACCGGCGGAGAGGCAGGCCCTAACCCAGTCGTGTAATGCGCAGGGAACGTGGTAAGCCCGTATGGCTGCCGGAGTGCAGTTTGACTCAGGCAGGCGAACCGTAAGGAACGCTGTTGGCTGTGCGGGTATGGGAGGTTGGAGAAAGCGAACGCCAGGCTGTAATGGTCCGGATAGGGATTGAAACATCATCCCACGCGAAAGCGAGCAGACTTCCAACTGGTCTTTCGTCGCAAGGCGGCTGACTGAACTCGCTTGTTTAATTTTCTTCCCTTGGGGGGTGACATGCCCCCAAGGGGGCATGTTGTCTCTGCTGTTTGGGGAAGTCCTCAAGATAGGAGAGCAGCATGGAAGCATTGATCCGAGAGGATGAATCTGCGCCCTCCGGCATCCCGCAACGATGGGGCGACATCAATTGGCGCCGCGTTGATCGGAATGTTCGGGCAATGCAGATTCGAATTGCGAAGGCAACACAGGAAGGGGATTGGCGCCGGGTGAAAGCCCTGCAACGATCCCTGACCCGCTCGTTTTCCGCCAAAGCATCGGCGGTAAGGCGAGTGGCGATGAACCAAGGTGCGCGGACGGCAGGAGTCGACCGCGAAAAGTGGAAATCGCCTGAAGCCCGATGGGAAGCCATTGGGCGGTTGAAGCGCCGGGGGTATCGGCCCATGCCATTACGGCGGGTCTTTATCCCCAAAGCCAACGGGAAGGAACGCCCTCTGGGTATTCCGACCATGTTGGACAGAGCCATGCAGGCGTTGTATCTGCTGGCGCTGGAACCAGTGTCCGAAGGGACGAGCGATCCGAACTCCTATGGGTTCCGGATCAATCGATCCACGGCGGATGCCATGTCCCAGCTATTCGTCAACTTATCCAGAAAGGCTTCGGCCCAATGGATCCTAGAAGCGGATATCAAAGGGTGTTTCGACCATATCAGCCACGACTGGCTGGAACGCAATGTCCCTATGGACAAAGCAATCCTGCGGAAGTGGTTGAAAGCTGGCGTGGTATTTCAAGGCCAGTTTCAGGCGACCGACGCTGGAACACCACAGGGGGGCATCATTTCCCCGACCTTGGCTAACGTGGCACTGAATGGGTTGGAACAACAACTGGTCGAGTCCCTACGGGCAAAGCTGGGAGTAACCAATACTAAGAAGTTGAAAGTGAATGTCGTACGGTATGCGGATGACTTCGTGATCACCGGCTACACGCCGGAAGTCCTAGAAAACGAAGTGAAGCCGTGGGTGGAACAGTTCCTAGCAACAAGGGGGCTTTCGCTGTCCACGGAGAAAACGCGAATCGTCAACATCGCTGAAGGCTTTGACTTCCTTGGGTGGAATTTCCGGAAGTACTCGGGAACCCTGCTCATCAAACCGAGCAAGAAGAACGCACAAACGTTTTATTGCAAGGTGAAGGAGGTCATCAGTGCTCACAGCGGGCGAAAGCAGGCGGACCTAGTCCAAACGCTGAACCCGATGCTTAGGGGCTGGGCGCAGTATCACAGCCCAGTGGTTGCGAAGGCGACGTTCACCAGAATGGAGCACCTGATTTTTAGGGCTCTGTGGCGGTGGGCAAAACGGCGACATCGAAGAAAGAAAGTTGACTGGGTGCGAAAGAAATATTTCGCATCAATCGATGATCGGAATTGGGTGTTCGGTTCCACGGAAGTGAACAAGGCTGGCGAACGCTACTGGAAAGGACTGTATTCGATCCCGAGTACGCCAATCCGGAGGCACAAGAAGGTGCGGGGGGACTACAACCCTTTCGACCCAGCGCAGGAAATGTATGGCGAAACGCTGCGACAGGAACGCATGGCAGAAAGCATGGCGTACCGGAAGCAGTGGGCAAAGCTGTTCATGTCCCAGCGAGGCTTGTGCGCGGTGTGTCACAGCGCGATAAGCAAAGAGACCGGGTGGCATGACCATCACATCGAACCCAGAGTAGTAGGTGGGTCCGACGCTCTAAGCAATCGTGTACTGGTACATCCCGACTGCCATGTCCAGGTTCATCACTACGGAAGAGTCGCAGTGAAGCCGGTGTTTGAATAACTCATACATTTTGTAGAGGCTTGAGCCGTATGCGGGGAAACTCGCACGTACGGTTCTTAGGGGGGAGGGGTCTAGCAATGGGCTCCTCCTACCCTCCCGAAACGGTGATCTCATCTTGTCCCAGTCTTCCGCCACTGCCTTGCTTGCCCCGGTCGCTGCCGACATGCGCGCCGTTGACGCCGTCATCCGCCGGCGCCTGTCGTCGGAAGTCCCGCTGGTCGAGCAGATCGGCGAATACATCATCAGCGCGGGCGGCAAGCGCCTGCGCCCGGTGATCCTGCTGCTGTCGGCCCGCGCGTTCGGCTACGAGGGCCACCGCCACCACGAGCTGGCCGCCGTGGTCGAATTCATCCACACCGCCACGCTGCTGCACGACGACGTGGTCGACGAATCGGAACTGCGCCGCGGCCGCCAGACGGCCAACGCCGTGTTCGGCAACGCCGCCAGCGTGCTGGTGGGCGACTTCCTGTACTCGCGCGCCTTCCAGATGATGGTGGACGCCGGCAGCATGCGCATCATGGAGATTCTCTCCAACGCCACGAACGTGATTGCCGAGGGCGAGGTGCTGCAGCTGCTGAACATGCACGACCCGGACGTCACCGTCGAGCGCTACCTGCAGGTCATCCGCTACAAGACCGCCAAGCTGTTCGAGGCATCGGCCCAGCTGGGCGCCGTGCTGGCCGGCGCGGACGCCGCGATGGAGGAAGCCGCCGCCGAGTACGGCCGGCGCATCGGCACCGCGTTCCAGCTCATCGACGACATGCTCGACTACACGGCCAGCGCCGAGCAGATGGGCAAGAACGCCGGCGACGACCTGCGCGAAGGCAAGCCCACCCTGCCGCTGCTGCACCTGCTGGAGCACGGCACGGCCGAGCAGCGCGAACTGGCGCGCGACGCCATCGTGCAGGGCGGCACCGAGCACTTCGATGCCGTGTTCTCGGCCATCCACGCCAGCGGCGCGCTGGAGGTGACGTTCGCCGCCGCCCGCCACGAGGCCGAGGCCGCCGAGCGCGCCGCGATGCAATTCCCCGATTCGCCGCTCAAGAGCACGCTGATCGAACTGTGCGCGTTCTCGCTCCAGCGCCAGAGCTGACGGCGATCGGTCGATTTTCTTGAGAAAGGCGCTTGCCAACCTCAGGAAACGCCGCTAGAATTTTGTTCTTTGCTGCTGACAACGCACCGTCGGCACGGCAAAGGAAGCAACAGAAATCGGGGTGTAGCTTAGCCTGGTAGAGCGCTACGTTCGGGACGTAGAGGCCGGAGGTTCGAATCCTCTCACCCCGACCAGATTTCGATGCACGGCACCGCCGGACATCGCCAGTATCAGCAAAAAGCCGCACAGTCATGTGCGGCTTTTTTGCTTTCCGGCCGCCGTCGCGCGCGCCCGTTCCCACGCCATTCCCCTCCCCCCGCGCAAGTAGGGTTGCAGCCGTGTCGCGCAAACGCCAACGCGCGCGCGGGCTGGCTTTACAAAAAGTGACCCCGGCGGCAAACTGCCCCGATCCGGGAGCTCCGGCCTGTGCCGTCCCGCCGCAGTCAACCGCGCCGCCCGCCGTTTTCCCACCAGCCTTCGGCAGCCTGCGCCCCTTGCACCGTATTTCGCCATGACACTAGGTCTTGCGCTTGCCCAGAGCCGGCGGATCGCGCCCGCGCTGCTCGCCCAGCTGGAGCAGTCGGCACGGGAGAAGAAAACGCAGCTGATCGACGAGATCATCGGCAGCGGCACGATGTCCGCGCACGACGTGGCGATCTTCGCGGCAGACAAGTACCAGTTGCCGCTGCTGGACCTGTCCCAGTACAACCTCAACCGCGTGCCACCGGCTCTGGCCGGCAACCGGGAATTCCACGCCCACCGGCTGCTGCCGCTGGGCCGGCGCGAGAACCGGGTGATCGTGGCGATGTCGGACCCGGCCAACCAGGCCGGCGTCGAGGCCATCCGCCAGAAGCTGAACCTGCCCGTGGAAACGGTCGTGGTGGAGCACGACAAGCTGATGAAGCACGTGCGGGCGGCCGGCGAGGCGCTGGGCACCATGAAAAACATCTCGCCGGTCACGCCCACCGCGCAGAAGATGATCGAATACGATCCGTCGGCCGCGGCTGCCGCCCGCAAGGGGCCGGGCAACGAGATCGACGACGCGCCGGTCGTGCGGTTCCTGCAGAAGCTGCTGACCGAGGCGTTCAACCGCGGCGCCTCAGACCTGCATTTCGAACCGTTCGAGTTCTTCTACCGCATCCGCTTCCGCGTGGACGGCGTGCTACAGGAAGTGGCGCGCCCCCCGCTGGACATCCGCGACAAGATCGCCACGCGCATCAAGGTGCTGTCGCGGCTGGACATCTCGGAAAAGCGCGTGCCGCAGGACGGCCGGATGAAGCTGCTGATTGCCGTGCCGAAGGACAAGGACGGCAAGGAGACGACCGACAAGGCCATCGACTTCCGCGTCTCGACGCTGCCGACGCTGTTCGGCGAGAAGATCGTGATGCGGATCCTGGATTCGTCGACCGACAAGCTCGACATCGACCAGCTTGGCTACGAGCCCAGGCAGAAGGAACTGCTGATGGAAGTGATCAAGCGCCCCTACGGGATGGTGCTGGTCACGGGCCCCACGGGCAGCGGCAAGACCGTGTCGCTCTACACGTTCCTGAACATGCTGAACCAGGGCGACATCAATATCTCCACGGCCGAGGACCCGGCCGAAATCCAGTTGCCCGGCATCAACCAGGTGAACGTCAACGACAAGGCCGGGCTGACGTTTGCCGCCGCGCTGAAGTCGTTCCTGCGGCAGGATCCGGACATCATCATGGTTGGCGAAATCCGGGACCTGGAAACCGCCGACATCTCGATCAAGGCCGCGCAGACCGGCCACCTGGTGCTGTCCACGCTGCACACCAACGACGCCCCGACCACGCTGACCCGCCTGATGAACATGGGCGTGGCGCCGTTCAACATCGCGTCGTCGGTGCTGATGATTACCGCCCAGCGGCTGGCGCGCCGGCTCTGCTCGTGCAAGCGCGAGGGCGACCTGGCGCCGCAGGTGCTGCTGGACGCGGGCTTTACCGAGGCCGACATCGACGGCTCCTGGAAGCCCTACCACCCGGTGGGCTGCGAGCGCTGCAACGGCAGCGGCTACAAGGGGCGCTGCGGCATCTACCAGGTCATGCCGATTTCCGAGGCGATGCAGCAGATCATCCTGGCGCACGGCACGGCGCTGCAGATCGCCGAGCAGGCGCGCAAGGAGGGCGTGCTATCGTTGCGCGACGCCGGGCTGCAGAAGGTCAAGCAGGGCATCACGTCGCTGGAGGAAGTGCTGGCGACCACGAACAACTGACGGGTTGGAACGGGACAGCCGGGCGCGCGGCCGGGCAGTCCTTGCGTTGGGCAGGCCGCGCACATGGCGCACGCACCCGGTGCGGCGCCGCAAAACAATAGCAATAGCAAGACATCGGGGGTCATATCATGGCGACGCGCGCACCAGCGGCGGGCGCCCGGACGGCAGCGCCGTCACGGGCCAAGACAGGGCGAAAGGCGCCCACGCAGTACATCTTCGAATGGGAAGCCAAGGACCGCAAGGGCAAGGGCTTCAAGGGCGAGCAGCGGGCCGAGAGCCAGGCCGAGGTGACCGCCACCCTGCGCAAGCAGGGGCTGACCGTCGTCAAGATGAAGAAGCGCAAGGCGGCGCGCGGCAAGAAGATCACCGAGAAGGACATCGCGTACTTCACGCGCCAGCTCTCGACGATGCTCAAGGCGGGCATTCCGCTGCTGCAGTCGATCGACATCATCGCGCGCGGCCATGCCAACCCGAATTTCACGCAGCTGCTGAACGACATCCGCTTCGACATCGAGTCCGGCAGCAGCATGGCGCAGGCGTTCCGCCGGCAACCCCGGTACTTCGACACGCTCTACTGCAACCTCATCGACGCCGGCGAACAGGGCGGTATCCTCGATGCGCTGCTGGAGCGGCTGTCGCTGTACATGGAAAAGAGCATCGCGCTGAAAAGTCAGATCAAGTCCGCGATGATCTACCCGATCGCCGTGCTGACCGTGGCGTTCGCGGTAACCGTGGTGCTGATGCTGTTCGTGATTCCGGCATTCAAGGGCGTGTTCTCCAGCTTTGGCGCCGCCCTGCCCGCCCCGACCCAGGTGGTGATCGGCATCTCGGACTTCTTCGTCGAGTACTGGTACCTGATCGTCGGGGGGCCGATCCTGTCGATCATCGGCTACTTCCGGGCGCGCAAGACATCGGAAAAGGTGCAGCGCTGGCACGACAAGGCGCTGCTCAAGATGCCGATCTTCGGCAGCCTGTTCCGCAAGGCCGTGGTGGCCCGCTGGACCCGCACGCTGGCCACGATGTTCGCGGCCGGCACGCCGCTGGTGGAGTCGATGGAATCGGTGGCGGGCGCGGCCGGCAACTGGATTTACTACGATGCCACGCGCGAGATCGAACAGGCCGTGCGGATCGGTACCAGCCTGACCAACGCCATGCAGGCCACGCACGTGTTCGACAACATGGTGCTGCAGATGACGCAGATCGGCGAGGAATCGGGCGCGCTGGACAACATGCTGCTGAAGGTGGCCGAGTTCTACGAGCGCGAGGTGGACGACGCCGTGGCGGCCATCTCCAGCCTGATCGAGCCGCTGATCATCGTCATCCTCGGGGTGCTGATCGGTGGCATGGTCGTGGCCATGTACCTGCCGATCTTCAAGCTGGGCCAGGTGGTCTGAGGACGGCGCAACGACAGGTGTAACGCAATGCAAGCTGCATTTGGCCCGGGTGGCGTCGCCACGCTGGCATCGCTGGCGGCCTGGCCGCCAGTCTTCCTGATCGCGGTGGCCGGCCTGCTCGGCCTGCTGGTTGGGAGTTTTCTCAACGTGGTGATCCATCGCCTGCCCCGGATGATGGATCGCGAGGAAGCCAACTACATCGCGGAGGTGCGCGGCGAGCCGCTGCCGCACCCCGACCGGTACAACCTGATGGTGCCGCGCTCGGCCTGCCCGCATTGCGGGCACAAGATCGCGGCGTGGGAGAACGTGCCGGTCGTGAGCTGGCTGTTCCTGCGCGGCAAGTGCTCGGCGTGCAAGGCGCCGATCAGCGTCCGCTATCCGCTGGTGGAGGCGGTGACGGGCGTCCTCACCGCGCTGGCGGCCTGGCACTTCGGGCCGTCGGTGCAGGCGCTGGCGGCCATCGTCATGGTCTGGGCCGTGGTGGCGCTGTTCATGATCGATGCCGACACGATGCTGCTGCCGGACCAGATCACGCTGCCGCTGCTGTGGCTGGGCCTGCTGCTGAACCTGCAGGGCTACTTCGCGCCGCTGGCGGACGCCGTGATCGGCGCGGCGGCCGGCTACCTGGTGCTCTGGCTGGTCAACCTGGTCTACGCGCTGGTCCGTGGCCACGACGGCATGGGTCACGGCGACTTCAAGCTGATGGCGGCGCTGGGCGCGTGGTTTGGCTGGCAGGCGCTGCCGGCGCTGATCCTGACGTCGTCCATCGTCGGCGCCGTGATTGGCGGGCTGATGCTGCTGGTCCAGCGCAAGGGCCGGGAGACGCCGTTCCCGTACGGGCCGTACATTGCCGGCGCGGGGCTGGTCGTGCTGTTCCTCGGGCGCGACCTGCTGCCGCTGGACCTGCTGGCCGGCCTGTAGCGGCCAGCCGGCGCCCGCAAAGCTGGTATCGTGGGCGCCATCCCCACCGAAGGATTTCGCTCCATGCTGGAAATCGGCCTGACCGGCGGCATCGGCTCCGGCAAGACGCGCGTCGCGGACCTGTTTGCCGCCCGCGGCGCCGCACTGATCGATACCGACCTGCTCGCCCACGAGATCACTGCGCCCGGCGGCCTGGCCATCGCACCGCTGGTGGAAGCCTTTGGCCCGCGCTGCCTGCGCGCCGACGGCGCGATGGACCGCGACGCCATGCGCGCGCTGGTGTTCTCGGACCCATCCGCCAAGGCCCGGCTCGAAGCCATCACCCATCCGCTGATCCGCCAGCTCACCGCGTCGCGCGCCGCCGCGGTCCGGGCGGCCGGCCAGCATCCGTACCTGATCTACGTGGTGCCGCTGCTGGTGGAATCGGGCACGTGGCGCGCGCGGGTGGGCCGCGTGCTGGTGGTGGACTGCCAGGAAGAGACGCAGGTGGCGCGCGTCATGGCCCGCAACGGGTTCACGCGCGAACAGGTACAGGCCATCATGAACCGGCAGGCCACGCGTGCGGCGCGGCTGGCCGTGGCCGACGACGTGGTCGACAACGACGGCCCGCCCGAAGCTCTGGCACCGCAGGTGGCGCGGCTCGACACGCTGTACCGGTCGCTGTCGGCCAGCGCGTAGCCCGGCCACGTTTGTTACGGGCCACCTTGGGAACATTCGATTTGTCCTCGGGCGCCGACTCGCATAGAATGCGCTGAAACATGCCGGAGATGGCGCGCCAAGTGACGGCTGACGGCCTTTGCGCCGCCTCGGACCTCCCTCAAGCGTGCGCGGCGGCACCGGCTGGCCTGCGGGCGCCCTCGACTGAAACCACCGCCATTCGGCGCGCAGCACGGATACCGACTTGATCCTGTACGAATATCCTTTCAACGAACGCATCAGGACGCTCCTGCGCCTGGAAGACCTGTTCGATCGGCTGGATTATTTCCTTGGGCAGGAACATCCGCTGCAGCACCACGTTGCCATCACGACGATCTTCGAGATCATCGACGTGGCTGGCCGCGCCGACCTCAAGACTGACCTGATCAAGGAACTGGAGCGCCAGCGCCAGGCTCTGGCGCCGCTGCGGGCCAACCCGCAGATCGACCAGGACGCGCTGGTCAGCGTCATTTCCGAGATCGAACAGGGCATCGCGGCGCTGAACCAGACCGTGGGCAAGGCCGGCCAGTTGCTGACCGACAACGAGTGGCTCACCAGCATCCGCAGCCGCGCGATCATTCCGGGCGGCACCTGCGAGTTCGACCTGCCCGCCTATTTCGCGTGGCAACACCGTCCCGCCGAGGACCGCCGCGCCGATATCCTGAAGTGGGCGCGCCCGCTGGCGTCGCTGCGCATGGGCGCCACCATCGTGCTGCGCCTGCTGCGCGAGTCGGGCCAGAGCGGCAAGGTCATCGCCACGGGCGGCAGCTATCAGCAGATGCTGTCCGGCCGCAGCTACCAGTTGATGCAGGTCTACCTGGACGAGTCGCTGCTGGCCTTCATCCCGGAAATGAGCGCCAACAAGTACATGCTCTGGGTGCGCTTTACCCAGCAGGACGGCGACATGCGGCCGCGGTCCGTCGATGCGGACATCCCGTTCCTGCTCAAGCTCTGCAATTTCTGAAGTTCACCACGATGCCAGCCGTCGTCAAATGTCCCACCTGCGGCAAGGATGTTGCCTGGGTGCCGGAAAACAAGTTCCGCCCGTTCTGCTCCGATCGCTGCAAGCAGATCGACCTGGGCGCATGGGCGTCCGAGAAATACGTGATCGGCGGCAAGCCCGGCGATTCGACGCCCGAGCTGCCCGAGGACCCGGACGACTGACCCCCGGGCCGCCCTGGCCCTGGCCGGCCGCTACCCGCGTGGCAGCCGGCGCGACGCTCAGCGGGCCGCCATCACCCGCCGCCAGAACCCCGCGCAGACCAGCACGAACGCCGCAAGCCCAAGCCACTGCGCCGTGACGGCAAACCCTTCGCCCACCAGCGCCAGCGGGGCTTCCTTGCCGGACAGCCCGATCATGGCCGCCAGCGCCACGCCCACCAGGCTCTCGCCGACGATCAGCCCCGACGCCAGCAGCGTGCCGCGCCGCTCGGCGTGCGCCAGCACGGCCTGCACATCGTCGCCGCGCGCCTCTGCCCGGCGCCGCTGCGCGCGGTTCAACGCCCAGGCCAGCACCGCGCCCACCACCAGCGCCGAGCTGATCGTCGGCGGCAGGTAGATGCCGATGCCCACGGCCAGCACGGGCAGCCGCGCCGTGCCGCCGCGCCGCCGCAGCATTTCGTCGATGGCGATCAGCACCACGCCCAGCCCCACGCCGATCAGGATCATCGTCCAGTTGAGCTGATGCGTGAAAATGCCGGTGGCGATGGCCGTCATCAGCGTCGCCTGCGGCGCGGCCAGCGCGGCGTTCGGGTCCATGTCCGCCCGCGGCAGCGCGCCCGCGAAGCCGTACGCGTGGTACAGCAGCTCCAGCACGGGCGGGATCACGGCGGCCCCCACGGCGCAGCCGATCAGCAGCGCCACCTGCTGGCGCCACGGCGTGGCACCCACCAGCCAGCCGGTCTTCAGGTCCTGCAGGTTGTCGTTCGAGATCGACGCCACGGCCACCACGGCCGAGGTGGTGAAGATGGCCAGCGCAATCGCGAACTTGCCGCCCTCGGGCGTGTCCAGCAGCCCGTCCAGCGTGCCCAGGCCCAGGATGAGCAGCGACACCAGGATGACCGCGATGATGCCGATGCCCGAGATCGGGCTGGCCGACGAGCCGACCAGGCCGGCCATGTAGCCGCAGGCCGCCGCCACCAGGAATCCGAACACGAACGCGAACAGCACCGCGCAGGCCACCAGCTTCCACATCGCGGCGCGGTCCAGCGGCGCGGGGGCAAGGAAGTAGCCGAACGTGACGGCCAGCACCGCCAGCAGCACCAGCGTCACGATGCCGATCCACACCGCCGGCATGTCGCGCTGCGTGCGCGGCACCTGGCCGCCGTTGGCCGCCGCGCCGCCGCGCAGCGCGCCCATCGACGCGCGCACGCCCTCCACCATCGGCTTGAACAGCGTGCCGAGCGTCCAGATCGCCGCGATGCCGATCGTCCCGGCGCCGATAAAGCGCGCCTGCGTGCTCCAGATCGACGTGCCAAAGCTCTGCAGCGTGGCGCCGGCCGGCATCGGCGTGATGGCCGTCAGCCACGGCACCGCCACGCCCCACGTCAGCACCAGCCCCAGCAGCATCGCCAGCCCGCCGACGATGCCGACCAGGTAGCCGGCACCCACCAGCGCCAGCGAGAACCCCATCGACAGCCGGACGACCGACGCGCCCGCCGCCAGCCACGCATTGGCGCCCTCAGCCAGCACGCGCAGCCCGCCCGCCGCAAAGCTGAACAGCCCCGCCGCCACGCCGCCGGCCATCAGGTCCGCCAGCCCGGTGCCCTGCTGCCGGCCGCCCGCGGCCTGGCTGGCGCTGCCCACGCGCAGGATTTCAGCCGCGGCCACGCCTTCGGGATACGGCAGGTCGCTCTGCACCACCATGGCGTGGCGCAGCGGGATGCTGAAGATCACGCCCAGCATGCCGCCGGCCGCGCAGATGGCCAGCGTCTGCCAGAACGGAAAGCCCTGCCAGTGGCCCAGCATGACCAGCCCGGGCAGGATGAAGATGATCGACGACAGGGTGCCCGCGGCCGAAGCCTGCGTCTGCACCATGTTGTTTTCAAGGATGTTGGCGTGCGGAAACAGCCGCAGCACGGCCATCGATATCACGGCGGCCGGGATGGCCGACGAGAACGTGAGCCCCACCTTCAGGCCCAGGTAGATGTTGGACGCGGTGAACACCACGGTGATCAGCGCACCGAGGATGATGCCGCGCAGTGTCAGTTCGGGCAGCGAGACCGCGTCATCGATACGATCGACACGTTGCATGAAGCCTCCTGATTCGTCTTGTGGATGGTCAACGAAAATGCCCGGCTTGTGGCCGGGCATGAATTATCTGCGTAGTCAGCGGTGGCGGGACTCTTCCGCCAGCCAGTCGACCACCGGGATGGTGGCCGGCAGTAACGGCCCAACGTCCACGGGCACGGCCTGCCAGGCAAACGCCTGCCCCTCCCGGCCAACCGGCTCGCCGCGCCAGTCGGTGATCTTGCAGAAATACAGCCGCACATAGGCGTGCGGATAATCGTGTTCCAGGGTGTGCCAGCGCTCGCTGCGCACGATGTCGAGCCCCAGTTCCTCGTGCAGCTCGCGCGCCAGCGCGGCCTCCACGGTCTCGCCGGGTTCCAGCTTGCCGCCCGGGAATTCCCAGTAGCCTTCGTACGGCTTGCCGGCCGGCCGCTGCGCCAGCAGGAAGCGGCCGTCGGGCTGGATCATCACGCCCACGGCCACCTCGGTGACCTTGCGCGTCTGCCCGTCGGGCGTCGTCACGGTTTCCGCGTGTCCCGTCATGCCCGCTTACGCCTTGTCCGCCACGAACGGCTTGCCGTGCTTGCCGCCCCAGTCGCGCGCAAACTGCCACGCCACGCGGCCCGAGCGCGAGCCGCGCTCCAGCGCCCAGACCAGCGCATCGCCACGGGCCGCCTCGATGTCGGCCGGCGTGCAGCCAAAGTGCGACAGCCAGTGGCCGACGATGGCCAGGTACTCGTCCTGCTTCGGGGGATAGAACGACAGCCAGAGCCCGAACCGCTCGGACAGCGAGATTTTCTCCTCCACCACCTCGCCCGGATGGATCTCGCCATCGGCCGTGTGCTGGTAGGTCTCGTTGTCCTTCATGTACTCGGGCAGCAGGTGGCGGCGGTTCGACGTGGCGTAGATCAGCACGTTGTCCGACTGCGCGGCCACCGAGCCGTCCAGCGCCGACTTCAGCGACTTGTAGCCCGACTCGCCCTCCTCGAACGACAGGTCGTCGCAGAAGATCACAAAACGCTCGGGACGCGACGCCAGCTTCTCGACGATGTCGCCCAGGTCGCCCAGGTCGTCCTTGTCCACCTCCACCAGCCGCAGGCCGTGCTGCACGTACTCGTTCAGGCACGCCTTGATCAGCGACGACTTGCCGGTGCCGCGCGCGCCGGTCAGCAGCACGTTGTTGGCCGGCAGGCGGTTCACGAACTGGCGCGTGTTGGCCACGATGGCGTCTTTCTGGCGGTCGATGTTCTTGAGGTCGTCCAGATGGATCGGCGGCAGCTGGCGGATGGCCTGCAAGTAGCCGATGTTGCCGAACAGGCTCTGCCGCTTGCGCCAGCGAAACGCCACCGCCTCCTGCCAGTCCGCATCGGTCAGTTCGGGCGGCAGCCATTGTTCAAGGCGGGCGAGGAAGCCATCGAGGCGGGCGGCGAGGTCGGACATGGGGCGCTTCTTCCAGGGCGAAAACGAAAAGGGTCGGCTTAGGAACGGTAGTCGGCGTTGATCGACACGTAGTCGTGGGACAGGTCGCAGGTCCACACCGTGGCCTCGGCCTGACCGCGGCCCAGCGCGATGCGCACCGTGATCTCGGCCTGCTTCATCACGCGCTGGCCGTCTTCCTCGCGGTACTCGGGGTTGCGGCCGCCGTTGCGGGCCACCAGCACGTCGTCGAGCCAGAGGTTCACGCCGCCCACGTCCAGGTCATCCACGCCGGCATAGCCTACGGCGGCCAGGATACGGCCCAGGTTGGGGTCCGACGCGTAGAACGCGGTCTTGACCAGCGGCGAATGGGCCACGGCATAGGCGATCTGGCGGCACTCGGCCACGTCCTTGCCGCCTTCCACGCGGATCGTCATCAGCTTGGTGGCGCCCTCGCCGTCGCGCACGATCATCTGGGCCAGTTCCTGGGCCAGCGACGTCACGGCGTCGCGCAGCGCCTGGAAGGCCGGGCCGTCGGTGCGGTCCACGGTCACGCCGGCCTGGCCGGACGCGATCAGCACGAACGAGTCATTGGTCGACGTATCGCCATCAATGGTGATGCTGTTGAACGAGTGGTCGGCCGCGTGCGTCACCAGCTGCTGCAGCACCGGCTGCGGCACGGCTGCGTCCATGGCGATGAAGCCCAGCATCGTCGCCATGTTCGGGCGGATCATGCCGGCGCCCTTGCTGATGCCGGACATCGTCACGGTCTTGCCGTCGATCTGGACCGTGCGCGACGCCGCCTTGGGCTGCGTGTCGGTGGTCATGATCGCCTCGGCGGCAGCCAGCCAGTTGTCGGTGCGCAGGTTGGCGATGGCCGGCGTCAGCGCGGCGGTCAGGCGGTCCAGCGGCAGTTGTTCCAGGATCACGCCGGTCGAGAACGGCAGCACCTGGTTCGCGCCAATCGCGAACAGGCTGGCCACGGCGTTGCACGTGGCGCGCGCGGCGGCCAGGCCCGGCTCGCCGGTACCGGCGTTGGCGTTGCCCGTGTTGACCACCAGCGCGCGGATGCCGGCGCCCGCGGCCAGATGCTCGCGGCACACCTGCACCGGCGCGGCGCAGAAGCGGTTGCGCGTGAACACGCCCGCAACCGTGCTGCCCTCGGCCAGCTTCACCACCAGCACGTCCTTGCGATTGGCCTTGCGGATGCCACCCTCGGCCCAGCCGAGCTCGACACCAGCGACGGATTTCAGGTTCTCTGCCAGCGGCAGGGGCAAGTTCACGGGCATGTGCGTTTCCTCAAAATCTTCGATGCTTCTGACGAACATGCCCGCTTGAGCACGGACTCAAGCGGGCATGTCTCTCTATCACTGCGGGGCGCGCGGCGGGCTCAGCTCAGCTTGCCGTGGCACTGCTTGAACTTCTTGCCCGATCCGCACGGGCAGGGGTCGTTGCGGCCCACCTTCGGCATGCCGGCCAGCGCGACGTCGCCACCCATGGCCGCCATGGCCGCCGCCGAGGCACCGCTGCGTACCGGCGACTGCTCCACCGGCTCGCGGCCTTCGGCGAATTCGTCGTGCTTGTACTGGACGTTCTCCAGGTGCGACAGGCCTTCCTCGATCTCCTCGGACGCCTGCTCCAGTTGCTCCGGCGACTGGATCATCACGTTGAACACCACGCGCGTGACCTCGCTCTTGATCACGTCCAGCAGACGGGCGAACAGTTCGAACGACTCGCGCTTGTATTCCTGCTTCGGGTCCTTCTGGGCGTAGCCGCGCAGGTGGATGCCCTGGCGCAGGTGGTCCAGCGCGGCCAGGTGCTCGCGCCAGTGCGTGTCGATGCTCTGGAGCATGACCGAGCGCTCGAAGCCGGCGAACGACTCGCGGCCCACCTGGGCCACCTTGGCGTCGTACCTGTCGCGCGCCGCGCCCAGCACCAGGTTCAGCAGTTCGTCGTCCTCGATGCTCTGCGCGCCCTCGATGGTCTTGGCCAGCGGCACGTCCAGGTTCCAGTCCTCGCGCAGGCGCTGTTCCAGTCCGGCGACGTCCCACTGCTCTTCCATCGTCTCGGCCGGCACGTGGTCGCGGAACAGCTCGATCAGCACGCTCTCGCGCAGGTTGGCCACCATGTCGCCAACGTCCCGCGCTTCCAGCACGTCGTTGCGCAGCTTGTAGATTTCCTTGCGCTGGTCGTTGGCAACGTCGTCGTACTGCAGCAGTTGCTTGCGGATGTCGAAGTTGCGGCCTTCCACCTTGCGCTGCGCCGATTCGATCGAGCGCGTGACGATGCCGGCCTCGATCGGCTCGCCCTCGGGCATCTTCAGCCGCTCCATGATCGCGCGGACGCGGTCGCCGGCGAAGATCCGCAGCAACTGGTCGTCCAGCGACAGGTAGAAGCGCGACGAACCGGGGTCGCCCTGGCGCCCGGCACGGCCACGCAGCTGGTTGTCGATCCGGCGCGACTCATGGCGCTCGGTGCCGACGATGTGCAGGCCGCCCGACGCCTTGACCTGCTCGTGCAGCGACTGCCATTCGCCCTTGAGCTGTTCGATCTTCGATGCCTTCTCGGCGTCGGACAGGCTCGCGTCGGCCTCGATGAAGCCGGACTGCTTCTCGACGTTGCCGCCCAGCACGATGTCGGTACCGCGGCCGGCCATGTTGGTCGCGATCGTGATCATCTTGGGCCGCCCGGCCTGCGCCACGATCTCGGCCTCGCGCTCGTGCTGCTTGGCGTTCAGCACCTGGTGCGGCAGCTTTTCCTTGTTCAGCAGGTCCGACAGGTACTCGGACGTCTCGATCGACGTCGTGCCCACCAGCACCGGCTGGCCGCGCTCGTAGCAGTCGCGGATGTCGCGCACCACGGCGTCGTAGCGTTCCTTGGACGTCTTGTAGATCTGGTCCTGGAAATCCTTGCGCTGGGCCTGGCGGTTGGTCGGGATGACGACCACTTCGAGGCCGTAGATTTCCTGGAACTCGTACGCCTCGGTATCGGCCGTGCCGGTCATGCCGGCCAGCTTCTCGTACATCCGGAAGTAGTTCTGGAACGTGATCGTCGCCAGCGTCTGGTTTTCCTGCTGGATCGACACGCCTTCCTTGGCTTCCACGGCCTGGTGCAGGCCGTCGGACCAGCGGCGGCCCGTCATCAGGCGGCCCGTGAATTCATCGACGATGACCACCTCGTCGTTCTGCACCACGTAGTGCTGGTCGCGGTGGAACAGGCTGTGCGCGCGCAGCGCGGCGTACAGGTGGTGCATCAGCGTGATGTTCTGCGGCGCGTAGAGCGACTCGCCCTCGCCGATCAGGCCCTGGGCGGCCAGGATCTGCTCAGCCTTCTCGTGGCCGGCTTCGGTCAGATAGACCTGGTGGCCCTTCTCGTCCACGTAGTAGTCGCCGGGCTTCTCCACGCCGGTGCCGTCGGCCTTTTCCTCGCCGACCTGGCGCTCCAGCAACTTCGGAATGCCGTTCATGCGCTGGTAAAGGTCGGTCTGGTTCTCGGCCTGGCCCGAGATGATCAGCGGCGTGCGCGCCTCGTCGATCAGGATCGAGTCCACCTCGTCGACGATCGCGTAGTGCAGCGGGCGCTGCACGCGCTGCGACGGGTCGTAGACCATGTTGTCGCGCAGGTAGTCGAAGCCGAACTCGTTGTTGGTGCCGTACGTGATGTCCGCGTTGTAGGCCACCTGCTTCTGGTCATGCGGCATCTGCGACAGGTTCACGCCCACCGACAGGCCCAGGAAGTTGTACAGGCGCCCCATCCACTCGGCGTCGCGCTGGGCCAGGTAGTCGTTGACGGTCACCACGTGCACGCCCTTGCCCGTCAGCGCATTCAGGTACACGGCCAGCGTGGCGGTCAGCGTCTTGCCCTCGCCGGTGCGCATTTCGGCAATCTTGTTGTCGTTCAGCACCATGCCGCCGATCATCTGCACGTCGAAGTGGCGCATCTTCATGACGCGCTTGCTGGCCTCGCGGCAGACCGCGAACGCCTCGGGCAGCAGGGAATCGAGCGACTCGCCGCCGGCATGGCGCTGGCGGAACGTCTCCGTCATGCCGCGCAGTTCGTCGTCCGAAAGCGCCTCGTACTTCGGCTCGAGCGCGTTGATTTGCGCGACCGTGCGGCGATATTGTTTGATCAGCCGTTCGTTGCGGCTGCCGAAGACTTTCTTGAGAAGGCCCGTGATCATCGAGTGCTTTCACCTGCCCCGCAGTCCGGCGTACGTCCGGCCAGATCCGCGCGGGCAATGGGTAGATTGGCGCAAAACGCCGAGTTTATCATGTGCCGAAGTCCTGACCGGGCCTGTGGCAGGCGCAGATTCTGCACGGACCGACAGCCGGGCGCGAACGCGTCGGCGACCCGTCCAGCAGGTTGGGACTGGCGCGGCCACCGCAATGTTCCGGCCGGCCGGGACGGCGCCCTCCCAGTGGCACATCACGCACACGCGGCCGGGCGGGCAGCCGCGCATTTCCGCCCGTGTCCGGCCGGGATTGCGCGATAGAATGCGCGCATGCGCATGTTCACCCACCACGCCCTCCAGACGCCCAATGCCAAGCCGCTGAACGACTGGCTGGCCAAGTCCGGGCCCGTATCGTCCCTGATGCGGACGGCGCGGGAGCTGGCGTCGCTGGAAGCGGAAGTCTTTGCGCTGCTGCCGCCCGCCTTGCGCGGCGGCATCGCGGTGGCCGGCGTCAAGACCGACAACCGCGGGCCGCAGGCCGAGCAGACGCTGCTGTTGCTGGCAGCCCACGGTGCGGCCGCCGCGCGGGTCCGGCAGGTGGTGCCCACCCTGCTCGCCCGGCTGCAGCAACGCGGCTCGCAGGTGACGGCGATCCGGGTGCGCGTGCAGCCCGAGGTGGGCCGCGCGGACTGGGACACCGGGCCGGTCGAGCGCAAGCCGCGCACGCAGAATCTGCCGCCGGCCGGCCTGCAAAGCATGGACGCGCTCGCGCGCGACCTCGACGACTCGCCGCTGAAAGACGCCGTCCGCGCGTTGCTGGCGCGCCACCGCTGAACCCGCCTCCCCCCGCTGATCCTTCCCTCTCGCCCGTCGTCGGCCAAACCATGACGCCGGGCAATTTGATGCGTCTTCCCGGCCCATAGAATGGATTCGGTCGTGCTCACGGCCCTTTGCACCGATCAAAGGAGAAGCGCCATGTACCAACGCATGCTGAATGCCATCGCCGAGACCGAGGACAAGTTCGTCCAGATCCGGCACGAGATCCACCAGCACCCGGAAATCGGGTTCGAGGAAACCCGCACCAGCGACCTGGTGGCCCGGCTGCTCGAAGGCTGGGGCTACGACGTGCATCGCGGCCTGGCCAAGACCGGGGTGGTGGGCACCCTGAAGGTCGGCAGCGGCGGCAAGCGGCTGGGCATCCGCGCCGACATGGACGCGCTGCCGATCATGGAGGCCAGCCACAAGGCGTGGAGCAGCACGGTGCCCGGCAAATTCCACGGCTGCGGCCACGACGGCCACACCGCCATCCTGCTCTGCGCCGCCGAGTACCTGGCCAGGACGCGCAATTTCGACGGCACGCTGAACTTGATCTTCCAGCCGGCCGAGGAATTGCTGTACGGCGGCAAGGTCATGGTCAACGACGGCCTGTTCGAGCGCTTCCCGTGCGATGCGATCTTCGCCATGCACAACATGCCCGGCTTCAAGGAGTGCGAGTTCTACTTCCGGCCGGGCGCGTTCATGGCGTCGTCGGACACGCTGCACATCGAAATCCAGGGCGTCGGCGGCCACGGCGCGATCCCCGAGAAGGCAATCGATGCCACGCTGGTCGCGTGCCATATCGGCACGGCGCTGCAGAGCATTGTTTCGCGCAATGTATCGCCGTTCGAGGCGGCGGTAATCACCATCGGCAGCATCCAGTCGGGCGAGGCGCCCAACATCATCAACAGCAAGGCGCTGATGAAACTCAGTGTCCGCTCGCTCCACCCCGACGTCCGGACGCTGCTGCTCAAGCGGATTGGCGAAGTCGCGCAACTGCAGGCGCAGAGCTTCGGCGCCACCGCCGAGGTCACGCACGTCAACGGCAGCCCGGTACTGGTCAACGGCGGCGAGGCCACCGAGTTCGCGGCCCAGGTGGCGCGCGAGTTGTTCGGCGCCGACAAGGTGCACACCGACGCCCCGCAACTGCCCGGCAGCGAGGACTTCGCCTTCATGCTGGAAGCCCACCCCAACGGCAGCTACATGATCATCGGCAGCGGCGACCAGCCCGGCTACTGCATGGTCCACAACCCCGGCTACGACTTCAACGACAAGTGCCTGGTGCCAGCCGCCGCCTACTGGTGCGCGCTCACCGAGCGCTACCTGAAGTGACCGGCGCCCGGCGATGAAACTTCAGGACCTTGCGCTGGCCGCGCTGCTCTGCCTGGTGCTGGTGCCGTTCGCGGTGTTCCCCGACTGGCTGGCGGCCTACAAGACCGTCAATGCGGAGCACGGCATGGTGATGGCGTTCTTCAAGTTCGGCTTCCTGGCGACGCTGGGCGAGGTCATCGGGCAGCGCATACGGACCGGCCACTATCCGGGGCGGCACTTCGGCATCGTGCCCAGGATCGTCGTCTGGGGGATTCTTGGCCTGTTCATCAGCATGGCGTTCAAGGTCTTCGCCGTCGGCGCGCCCTACTTTGCGGAGTACCTGGGCCTGGACGGCGTGGTCGCGGCCATGGCCGGCGAGTTCACGGCGCTGAAACTGGCCGGCGCGCTGGTCATCAGCACGCTGATGAACCTGACGTTCTCGCCGGTGATGATGACCGCGCACAAGGTCACCGACATGCATATCGCCCGCCATCGGGGCGGCCTGCGGGCGCTGTGCCGGCCGATCGCCGTTGCGGACCACCTCAAGGCGCTCGACTGGCAGACCCAGTGGGGCTTCGTCATCAAGAAGACCATCCCGCTGTTCTGGATTCCGGCCCACACCCTGACGTTCCTGCTGCCGCCCGACTCCCAGATCCTGTTTGCCGCGCTGCTCGGCGTCGCCCTGGGGATCGTACTGGCCGTGGCCGGCCCCAAGCCGCCGGTGCCCGTGGCCGCGTAACGCATGCCCCAAACAAAAACCCCCGCTCTTGCGAACGGGGGTTTTGATCTGGCGCAGTCGCCAGGGGCAGATCAGGCGAAGGCCGGCTGGGCCTGCGGCAGGAAGGCCACTGGCGCTTCCTCGACCTTGTCGAAGGTCACGATCTCGTAGGCTTCCTGGTCGGCCAGCAGCGCGCGCAGGAGCTGGTTGTTCAGGCCGTGGCCCGACTTGTTGGCGATGTACGCGCCAATCAGCGGATGGCCAACCACGTACAGGTCACCGATCGCGTCGAGGATCTTGTGGCGCACGAACTCGTCGCCGTAGCGCAGTTCCTCGTTGTTCAGCATGCGGTGCTCGTCGAGCACGATCGCGTTGTCCAGGCTGCCGCCGCGGGCCAGGCCCATCTCGCGCAGCGCCTCCACCTCGTGGGCAAAGCCGAACGTGCGGGCACGGGCAATCTCGCGGACGTAGCTGGTATCGGCAAAGTCGATCGAGAACGTCTGGCCGGTCTTGTCGACGGCCGGATGCCGGAAATCGATGGTGAACGCCAGCTTGAAGCCGAAGAACGGCTCCAGCCGCGCCAGCTTGTCGCCCTCGCGCACCTCCACGGCTTTCTTGACGCGGATGAACCGCTTGGCGGCCGGCTGTTCCTCGATCCCGGCCGACTGCAGCAGGAACACGAACGATGCCGCGCTGCCATCCATGATCGGGATTTCCTCGGCGTCGACGTCCACATAGAGATTGTCGATGCCCAGGCCGGCGCAGGCCGACATCAGATGCTCGACCGTCGACACGCGCGCGCCGTTCTTCTGCAGGACCGAGGCGAGTCGCGTGTCGCCAATGGCGCCGGCGGCCACCGGAATCTCCACCGGCTCGGGCAGGTCGACGCGCGTGAACACGATGCCGGCATCGGCGGGGGCCGGCCTCAGCGACAGCGTCACCTTGCGACCCGAGTGCAAACCGATGCCGACCGTCTTCACCACGGATTTGATAGTGCGCTGTTTGAGCATGACGGCCTCAACTATTATTAAAAGCTATTAGGCAAAATTTCCAATAACGCGATGCTACCACCAGTCAGTGTATTGCGCTGCACCACTTTGTGTCCGGGTGTTATGCATTGTTAATGAAAAGCCTAATAAATCACTTTTCCTGACACGGTTCGTGTCAGCCACGCAACGCCTGGAGCACGGCTTCGGCGCTGCTGACCTTGAACTCGCCGGGCGCCTCGACCGACAGGTGCGTCACCACGCCGTCGTCGATCACCATCGCGTAGCGCTTGGCGCGCACACCCAGACCGCGCTGGCTCAGGTCCTGGTCCAGGCCCAGCGCGCGCGCCCATTCGCCGGCGCCATCGGCCATCATGCGGACCTTGCCGCCGGCATTCTGCTCGCGGCCCCAAGCGCCCATCACGAATGCGTCGTTGACCGAGTGGCACCACACTTCGTCCACGCCGGCGGCGCGCAGGTCATCGTTCAACTGGACGAAACCGGGCACATGCTTGGCCGAGCAGGTCGGCGTGAACGCGCCGGGCAGCCCGAACACCACGATCTTCTTGCCCTTGACCAGTTCGGCCACCGGAAACGCATTAGGACCGAGCGCGCAGCCGCCGGTCTCGGTCTCGAAGAACTCGTACAACGTGGCGTCGGGGACGCGCTGGCCAACGGCGATCATGGGAATTGTCCTTCAGGGGGGAGAAACCTGCCTGCATCATAGACCGAATGCCGTCGCGGAATGGGGTCGCGACAGGCCGTGCGGCCATGCGTGTGCAGCGGGCATACCTTGTACGGTCGAAACGCCGCGCGGCGCGTTACGGGAACGCGCCGCGCGGGCGGAGACATCCCGCCGCCGGGAGGGCGGGAAACCAGTCCGGGGAGGCGGCCGATGGCCTGCCTGCCCGGCAACGGGATGCGACGGACGACATGCGGCATGGCGCGGCAGCTATTCGCCGTGCGCGCTGACGGGCGACGTCAGTCCAGGCAATCGCCGGGCGGATAGGGAGCGCCCAGGCGATGCGTGACGGACTTCGGACAACCTGCCAGGCGCACGGCCGCAGCCGCCGCCCCGCCGGAGCCCAACTCAGTCTGCCTGCTTGCGCAGGAAGGCCGGGATGTCGTACGTGTCCACGCCCTTTTCCTGCAGCGCCGCGACGTGGGCCGATGCCGACTCACGCGAGCTGCGCCACACCGCCGGGGTGTCCAGGTTGCTGTAGTCGGGCGAGGCATGTGCCGGCGCGGCGGTCAGGCCGGCCATCATCTGCACCGGGATGTTGTCCGTGCCGGTCTTCAGCAGCGTCATCGGCTGCTGCTTCTTGGCCGAACGGCCCAGGCCCGTCGCCACCACGGTCACGCGCAGCGCGTCGCCCATCGAGTCGTCGTACACCGTACCGAAGATCACGGTCGCGTCTTCCGCGGCGTAGCTGCGGATCGTGTTCATGACTTCCTTGGTTTCCGACAGCTTCAGCGAGCGGCTGGCCGTGATGTTGACCAGCACGCCGCGCGCGCCGGACAGGTCCACGCCTTCCAGCAGCGGGCTCGCCACGGCCTGCTCGGCGGCCAGGCGGGCGCGGTCCACGCCGGACACGGTCGCCGTGCCCATCATGGCCTTGCCCTGCTCGCCCATCACCGTCTTCACGTCCTCGAAGTCGACGTTCACCAGACCGTCGACATTGATGATCTCGGCGATGCCGGCCACGGCGTTGTGCAGCACGTCGTCGGCGCACTGGAAGCACTTGTCCATCTCGGCGTCGTCGCCCATCACCTCGAACAGCTTCTCGTTGAGCACAACGATCAGCGAGTCCACCGACGCTTCCAGTTCGCCCGAGCCATGTTCGGCCACCTTGGCGCGGCGTGCGCCTTCGAAGTCGAACGGCTTGCTGACCACGCCCACGGTCAGGATGCCCATTTCCTTGGCCACCTGCGCCACGATCGGCGCGGCACCGGTACCGGTACCGCCGCCCATGCCGGCAGTGATGAAGACCATGTGGGCGCCGCGCAGCGCGTCGGCAATCTGCTCCCGCGCCGATTCGGCGCAGTTGCGGCCCACTTCGGGCTTGGCACCGGCGCCCAGGCCGGTGTTGCCGAGCTGCAGGACGCGCGACGCCGTGGAACGCTTGAGCGCCTGGGCATCGGTATTCATGCAAATGAATTCCACGCCCTGCACACCACGGCTGATCATGTGCTGCACGGCATTGCCGCCCGCGCCGCCCACGCCCACCACCTTGATGATGGTGCCGTCCTGAATCTCCGTTTCGATCATGTCAAAGTCCATCACTGCCTCCGAGAAAAATCAGTCCCCAAACGCTGCGGCCTCCCCGCCGCAACCCTTGGTTCCTGAACAAGAAACCATCAAAGAACTACTCGCCAATACTGCTGAAAAACTGCCTGATCCTGCTCAACGTGCCACGCGCCGATCCGCTGACTGCAACAGGCGCGTTGCACTTAAGAATTTCCTGACACGCTTGCGGCTCAGAAGTTGCCAACAAACCATTCCTTCATGCGTGTCCACACCTGCTTGACCTGTCCGCTCTGCACCGCCACCTTGCGGCCGCGCATCCGCTGCACGCAGCCTTCCTGCAGCAGGCCCATCACGGTGGAATAGCGCGGGCTCTTCACCACCTCGTGCAGGTTGCCGCGATACTCGGGCACGCCCACGCGCACCGGCTTCAGGAAGATGTCCTCGCCCAGCTCGACCATGCCCGGCATCATCGCCGTGCCGCCCGTGATCACCACGCCCGACGACAGCAGCTCCTCGTAGCCGGATTCGCGCACCACCTGGTGCACCAGCGAGTACAGCTCCTCGATGCGCGGCTCGATCACGGCGGCCAGCGCCTGGCGGCTCAGCGTGCGCGTGCCGCGGTCGCCCACGCCGGGCACCTCGATCATGTCTTCCGGGTCGGCAATCGCCTGCTTGGCAATGCCGTACTGCATCTTGATGTCCTCGGCGTCGGGCGTCGGGGTGCGCAGCGCCATGGCAATGTCGTTGGTGATCTGGTCGCCGGCGATGGGGATCACGGCCGTGTGGCGGATCGCGCCTTCGCTGAAGATGGCGATGTCGGTGGTGCCGCCGCCAATGTCCACCAGCACCACGCCCAGTTCCTTCTCGTCCTCGGTCAGCACGGCCAGGCTCGACGCCAGCGGCTGCAGGATCAGGTCGTGCACCTCCAGCCCGCAGCGGCGCACGCACTTGACGATGTTCTGCGCCGCGCTGACCGCGCCGGTCACGATGTGCACCTTCACCTCCAGCCGGATGCCGCTCATGCCGATGGGCTCGCGCACGTCTTCCTGGCCGTCGATGATGAATTCCTGCGTCAGGATGTGCAGGATCTGCTGGTCGGTCGGGATGTTGACCGCCTTGGCCGTCTCGATCACGCGGGCCACGTCCGTCTGCGTGACCTCCTTGTCCTTGATCGCCACCATGCCGCTGGAGTTGAAGCTGCGGATATGGCTGCCGGCGATGCCCGTGAACACCTCGGCGATCTTGCAGTCGGCCATCAGCTCGGCCTCCTCCAGCGCGCGCTGGATGGACTGCACGGTGGCCTCGATGTTGACCACGACCCCCTTCTTCAAACCCTTGGACTCTGACTGGCCCATCCCGATGACCTCGTAGCTGCCGTCGGGGCGCAGTTCCGCCACCACGGCCGCCACCTTCGAGGTGCCGATGTCGAGACCGACCAGAAGGTCCTTGTATTCCTTGCTCATCGAGTTTTCTCCGCGTTCTTACTCTTGAGTCGCGTCGGATTGTTGTTGGAGTGGCCGGCCGAAGCCGCCTGGGCGGCACCCGTTGCCGCCGCCTTCGTTGCTTCCTTGGCCGCCGCCTTGGCCGCGGCCTTCGCCTGATCCTCGGTCAGGAAGCGCACGTTCGCCGTGCGGATCGCAAAACCGTTGGGGTAGCGCAGGTCGGCGTATTCGATCTGCTTGCCCCACTGCTGCGTCAGCTGCGGCCACGACGCCACGAAGCGCTTGACCCGCGCCTCCATGGCACCGCGGTCCTCGTCGTTCTGCTCGCGGCCGAACTCGATCACCATCCCGTTCGACAGCCGCGCCCGCCACGCATAGCGGCCGGACAGCGCCACCGCCAGCGGCTCGGCCTGGATCGGCCTGAACCACTCGCGCATCGTTTCCAGCTTGGCGACCACGTCTTCCTCGCTGTCCGGCGGGCCGTCCAGCGCCAGCAACTGGGCGTCTTCCTCGGCCTCGGCCGTGTTGGCGACGAACACCTCGCCATAGGTGTTGATCAGCCGCCCGCTGTCCGTGCCGCCCCAGGTGCCCAGCGCCTCGTGCTCTTCCACCTGCACGGCCAGCCCGTTCGGCCATTCGCGCCGCACGCTGGCATGGCGCACCCATGGCACCGATTCGAACGCCTGGCGCGCGGCGTTCAGGTCGAGCGTGAAGAAATTGCCCGACAGCTTGTTCAGCGCGTTGGCCCGCACGCTCGGCGCGTTCACGTGGCGCAGCTGGCTGCCGTCCGTGGAAGTCAGCTCCACGTGCGTGATGGCGAAAACGGGCCGCTGCGCCAGCCACAGCAGGCCGGCGCCAAGCGCCATGAGCGCCACCAGCGCATAGAGCGCTGAGGCGATCAGGTTGAGCAGGCGCGCGTTGTGCCACATGGTCGTAGGTCGGGCGGTCAGCCGGTTCGGGTCGCGGTGAGGCGGGTTGGTCGGATTACTCGGGTTTCCAGTGCTCGTTCGGATGCAGGTCCAGCGTCGCGGCGGCCAGCACCTGCATCACGAAATCCTCGTAGCTGATGCCCTGCGCGCGCGCCGCCATCGGCACGAGCGAATGGCCGGTCATGCCGGGCGAGGTGTTCATTTCGAGCAGGTACGGCTTGCCGGCGCGCGTCAGCATCACGTCGGCGCGGGCCCAGCCTCGGCAACCCAGTACGCGGAACGCCTCCACGGCCAGCGCGCGGACTTCACGCTCCAGCGCGTCAGGCAGCGTCGAGGGGCACAGGTATTGGGTATCGTCAGTAAAGTACTTATTTTGATAGTCGTAGTTCGACTCGGGCGCCACAATCTTGATGACCGGCAGCGCCTCGGCCGTGGCGCCCTCGCCCACCACGGGGCAGGTCAGCTCGTCGCCGTCGATGAATTCCTCGGCAATCACGTCGGCGTCCAGCCCGGCGGCGCGCGCGAACGCGTCGCGCATCTGGCCGGCCTCGGTCACCTTGGTCAGGCCGATCGACGACCCCTCGCGCGCCGGCTTGACGATCAGCGGCAGGCCCAGGTCACGCACCACGGCGTCGAAATCGGTATCCGCATGCAGCATGGCAAAGCGCGGCGTGGCCAGCCCGTGCGTCATCCAGAGCCGCTTGGTGGCCTGCTTGTCCATGGCCATGGCCGATGCCAGCACGCCGCTGCCCGTGTAGGGCAGGCCAAGCTGCTCCAGCAGGCCCTGCATCGTGCCGTCCTCGCCGTAGCGGCCGTGCAGCGCGATGAACACGCGGTCGAACCTTGCCGCGGCCAGATCGGCCACGGACTGCAGCGCCGGGTCGAAGCCGTGCGCGTCCACGCCGCGCGCCTTCAGCGCCGCCAGCACGCCGTTGCCGGACATCAGCGAGATCTCGCGCTCGGCCGACTTGCCGCCCAGCAGCACGCCAACCTTGCCCAACGACTTCGGATCGATATTGGGATGGGCGACGAAGCTCATTGCTGGCCTCCTGCCTGGTGCGACACCAGTTGTCCCGGGACGGCGCCAATCGTGCCGGCGCCCATCGTCACGACCACATCGCCAGGCCGCACGGCATTCAGGATCGACTGGGGCATGTCCTCGATCTGCTCCACGAAAACGGGTTCCACCTTGTTGGCCACGCGCAGCGCGCGGGTCAGCGCGCGGCCGTCGGCGGCCACGATCGGCGCCTCGCCGGCCGCGTAGACCTCGGCCAGCAGCAGCGCGTCCACGGTGCCCAGCACCTTCACGAAATCCTCGAAACAGTCGCGCGTCCGCGTGAAGCGGTGCGGCTGGAACGCCAGCACCAGCCGGCGGTCCGGAAACGCGCCGCGCGCGGCGGCCAGCGTCGCGGCCATCTCCACCGGGTGGTGGCCGTAGTCGTCCACCAGCGTGAAGGTGCCGGCGCCGTCGGGCGTGGCCACCTCGCCGTAGCGCTGGAAGCGGCGGCCCACGCCGTGGAATTCGCGCAGCGCCTTGACGATGGCGGCGTCCGGCACTTCCAGCTCGGTCGCGATGGCAATGGCGGCCAGCGCGTTCTGCACGTTGTGCAGGCCGGGCAGGTTCAGCACCACGTCCAGCGGCGGCTCGGCGTGGCCGTTCAACTGGCGCAGCACCGTGAAATGCATCTGGCCGTCCACGGCGCGCGCATTGATCGCGCGGATCTGGGCGTCCTCGGCAAAGCCGTAGCGCACCACGGGCTTGGAGACGAACGGCATGATCTCGCGCACGTTCGGATCATCGACGCACAGCACGGCAATGCCGTAGAACGGCAGCCGCTGGGTGAACTCCACGAACGCCTGCTTGAGCCGGGCGAAGTCGTGCCCGTAGGTGTCCATGTGGTCGGCGTCGATGTTGGTGATGACCTCCATCACCGGAAACAGGTTCAGGAACGACGCGTCCGACTCGTCGGCCTCGGCCACGATGAAGTCGCCGGTGCCCAGCCGGGCGTTGGCGCCAGCCGAATTCAGCCGGCCGCCGATCACGAAGGTCGGGTCCAGCCCGCCCTCGGCCAGCACCGACGCCACCAGGCTGGTCGTGGTGGTCTTGCCGTGCGTGCCGGCAATGGCGACGCCCTGCTTGAGCCGCATCAGCTCGGCCAGCATCACGGCGCGCGGCACCACGGGGATGCGGCGCGCGCGGGCGGCCAGCACCTCGGGGTTGTCGTTGGTCACCGCGGTGGACACCACCACGGCATTGGCACCGTCCACGTTGGCCGCGTCATGGCCGTGGCAGACGCGGGCGCCCAGCGAGGCCAGCCGCCGCGTGGCGGCGTTGCTGCCCATGTCGGAGCCCGAGACCTTGTAGCCCAGGTTCAGCAGGACCTCGGCGATGCCGCTCATGCCGGCCCCGCCGATGCCTACGAAGTGGATGTTCTTGACGATATGCTTCATTGAATTCGATTTACCTTGCCATCTGGCGGCAGATTTCGGCCACGCGCCGCGTGGCGTCCGGCTTCGCCAGGTGGCGCGCAGCGCGCGCCATGTCCTTCAGTTGCCCGCGGTCCAGGCTGGCCAGCGTCTGCGCCAGGCCCTCCGCGTTCAACGCATGTTGTTGCACCAGCAACGCCGCGCCCTGCTTCGACAGGAACTGGGCGTTGGTGGTCTGGTGGTCGTCCACCGCGTGCGGGAACGGCACGAACAGCGCGGCCACCCCGGCGGCCGCCACCTCGGATACCGTCATCGCGCCCGCGCGGCAGATGACCAGGTCGGCGTCGGCATAGGCCGCCGCCATGTCGTCGATGAATGGCACGGTCTCGCCGGCCACGCCCGCTGCCGCGTAGTTCGCGCGAAGCTGGTCGATCTGCTTTGCCCCGGCCTGGTGCGTCACCACCGGCCGGCTGGCCTCGGGCAGCAGCGCCAACGCCTTCGGCACGACGTCGTTCAGCGCGGCGGCGCCCAGGCTGCCGCCCACCACGAGAATCCGCAGCGGGCCGGTCCGGCCGTCGTAGCGCGACGCCGGATCGGCAATCGACGCCAGCTCGGCCCGCACCGGGTTGCCGGTCCACTCGCTGTCCGGCAGCGCATCGGGGAACGCGCACAGCACGCGGTCCGCCACCCTGGCCAGCACCTTGTTGGTCAGGCCGGCGATGGAGTTCTGCTCGTGCAGCACCAGCGGCCGGCCCAGCAGCGACGCCATCATCCCGGCCGGAAACGTGATGTAGCCGCCCATGCCCAGCACCACGTCCGGCTTGACCCGGCGCAGCGCGCCCAGGCTCTGCCAGAACGCGCGCAGCAGGTTCAGCGGCAGCAGGAACTTGGTCAGCAGGCCCTTGCCGCGCAGCCCGCCGAACTGGACGAATTCCATCGGGATGTCGTGCTTGGGCACCAGCGTGGCTTCCATGCCCGTGCGGTTGCCAAGCCAGACCACGCGCCAGCCCTCGTCGCGCAGCGCGTGCGCGACGGCCAGCCCCGGGAACACGTGGCCCCCGGTGCCGCCCGCCATGACGAGGAGGGTGCGGCCGTCGGTCATACCTTGCCCCCGCGCATCAGCACCCGGTTCTCGTAGTCGATCCGCAGCACGATGGCCAGCGCCACGCAGTTCATCAGGATGCCCGAGCCGCCGTAGCTCACCAGCGGCAGCGTCAGCCCCTTGGTCGGCAGCAGGCCCAGGTTCACGCCCATGTTGATGAAGGTCTGCCAGCCGATCCAGACGCCCATGCCCTTGGCCACCAGCCCGGCGAACGTGCGGTCGAGCTGCAGCGCCGTGCGGCCGATGTTGAAGCAGCGGCGCACCAGCCAGTAGAACAGCACGATCATGACCAGCACGCCGACGAAGCCGAATTCCTCGCCGATCACGGCCAGGATGAAGTCGGTATGCGCCTCGGGCAGGTAGTGCAGCTTCTCGATGCTGCCGCCCAGGCCCACGCCGGTCCATTCGCCGCGCCCGAACGCGATCAGCGAGTGCGTGAGCTGGTACGCCTTGCCCAGCGCGTTGCTTTCTTCCCACGGGTTCAGGTAGGCGAAGATCCGCTCGCGGCGCCACGGCGACGCCGTGATCAGCAGCCCGAACGCCCCCACCGCCACGCCCACCAGCCCCGCGAACAGCTTGCCGTTGATGCCGCCCAGGAACAGGATGCCCATCGCCACTGCCGCGATCACCAGGAACGCGCCCATGTCCGGCTCCAGCAGCAGCAGCATGCCCACCACCACCACGGCCACGCCCATCGGCAGGAAGCCCTTGGAGACGGTCTGCATCCATTCCTGCTTGCGCACCGTGTAGTTGGCCGCGTACAGCACCACGGCCAGCTTCATCAGCTCCGACGGCTGGAAGTTCATGATGCCCAGCGGAATCCAGCGCCGCGCGCCGTTCACGCCCTTGCCCACGAACGGCACCAGCACCAGCACCAGCAGCACCAGCGCGACGATGAACAGCTTGGGTGCGTACTTGTCCCAGACCTTCACCGGGATCTGGAACGCCACCAGCCCCATCGACAGCCCGATGAACAGCGCGAACGCGTGCCGCACCAGGAAGTGGGCCTCGCGGTAGTTGGCGTAGCGCGGAGAGTCCGGCAGCGCGATCGACGCCGAGTAGACCATCACCAGGCCGAACGTCAGCAGCACGATCGCCACCCACAGCAGCGGCTGGTCGTACTCCATCATCCGCGAGCGCGTGGGCTTGACGCCCGACACCGCGTCGCGCAGGCCGCCCCAGGCGCTGCCGATGGTGGCGCCGATGAATCCGCTGCGCTTGACCTGCGTGTCGCTCATGGCATGATCCCCCGGGACAGCGCCAGTTCTTCCACCGCGCCGCGGAACACCTGCGCGCGGTGGACGTAGTTGCGGAACATGTCCAGGCTGGCGCACGCCGGCGACAGCAGGACCACGTCGCCGCCCTCGGCCAGCCGCGCGGCGGCCTCGACGGCGGCTTCCAGCGAGTCGGCGTCAACGATCTGCGTGCCGGTGTCGGCCAGCGCCGCGCGGATCTCGCCGGCGTCCTTGCCGATCAGCACCACGGCGCGCGCGTACTGGGCCACGGGCGCGGCCAGCGGCGAGAAGTCCTGGCCCTTGCCCTCGCCCCCGGCGATCAGCACCACGCGCTTGTCCAGCCCGTTCAGCGCCGCCACCGTGGCGCCGACGTTGGTGCCCTTGCTGTCGTCGAAGTACTCGACGTCGTCGATCGTCGCCACCCATTCCACGCGGTGCGGCTCGCCGCGATACTCGCGCAGGCCGTGCAGCAGCGCGTTCAGCGGCAGGTCGATCGCCCGGCACAGCGCCAGCGCCGCCATGGCGTTGGTGGCGTTGTGCATGCCGCGGATGTGCAGCGCATCGGCCGGCATCAGCCGCTTGTGGCGCACCGGCAGGGCGGCCTCGGGCGTGTCGTCCTTCTTGCGGCGGCGCGGCTTCTGGTCGGCTTCGGCCTCGTGGTCGGGCTCGGCCAGGATCAGCCACGGCATGCCGCCGTCGCGAAGCACGCCGTAGCTGCCCACCGTCTCGGGCAGGTCTGTGCCGAAGGTGACCAGCGCGGTGCCCGGGCGGGCCATGTCCATCGTCAGGCGGTCCTGGCGGTTCAGCACCTGCACGCAGCCCTTGCCGGCCGGGCCGAAGATGCGCGCCTTGGCGGCCGCGTAGGCCTCCATCGAGCCGTGCCAGTCCAGGTGATCCTGTGTGAGGTTCAGCACAGTCGCCGCGTGCGGCGCCAACGAGAATGTGTAGGCCAGCTGGAAGCTCGACAGTTCGAGCACCCAGACATCGGGCAGCGTGGCGCTGGCAATGCATGCCGAGAGCTTGTCCAGCGCCGACGGGCTGATGTTGCCGGCCACGCCCACGGTCTTGCCCGCCCGCTCGATCAGGCGGCCGGTCAGCGCGGTGGTGGTGGTCTTGCCGTTGGTGCCGGTGATCGCCAGCACCTTCGGCGCGTAGCCGGACGTGGCTTCCAGGTAGCCCAGTGCCTGCGCGAACAGTTCGATCTCTCCCCAGACCGGAATGCCGCGCGCCTGGGCGGCGTCCAGCAGCGCCTGCGTGGCGGGATCCAGCGGCGACAGTCCCGGGCTGATCGCCACCAGGCCGATGCCGTCGAGCAGGGCATCCGCGAACGGGCCGCCGACGAACTGGGCCGACGGGAGTTCGGCCTGCAGGAAGGCCAGGTTGGCGGGCGCCTCGCGGGTGTCGGCCACGCGCACGCGGCAGCCGTTCAGGCCGCACCAGCGTGCCATGGCCAGCCCCGATTCGCCGAGGCCAAGTACCAGCACATGAGGTTTCTGCAACACGCCGAACACTTCGATTTCCTGCCTTTTCAGTCCGTAGAGAGAGATTTCCGCCGCATCAGCGCCGCGTCAGCGCAGCTTCAGCGTCGACAAGCCGATCAGCACCAGCAACATGGTGATGATCCAGAACCGCACGGTGACCTGGGTTTCCTTCCAGCCGCCCAGCTCGAAATGGTGGTGCAGCGGCGCCATGCGGAACAGCCGCCGGCCCTCGCCAAACCGCTTCTTGGTGAACTTGAACCACGTCACCTGCAGCATCACCGACAGCGTTTCCACCACGAAGATGCCGCCCATCACGAACAGCACGATTTCCTGGCGCACGATCACGGCGATGGTGCCCAGCGCGCCGCCCAGCGCCAGCGCGCCCACGTCGCCCATGAACACCCGCGCCGGGTGCGCGTTGAACCACAGGAACGCCAGCCCCGCCCCGGCCATCGCCGAGCAGAAGATCAGCAGCTCGCCCGCGCCCGGGATGTGCGGGAACAGCAGGTACTTGCTGTAGACCGCATTGCCCATCACGTACGCGAACACGCCCAGCGCGCCGCCCACCAGCACCACGGGCATGATCACCAGGCCGTCCAGCCCGTCGGTCAGGTTCACCGCGTTGCTGGAGCCGACGATCACCAGGTACGTCAGCACGATGAAGCCGGTCACGCCCAGCGGGTAGCTGATCTCCTTGAAGAACGGGACGATCAGGTTCATCTTGTACGGCACGTCGGCAAACATGCCGCCTTCGATCCAGCCCAGGAACAGGCTCCAGACGCGCACGTTGCTGGCCTCGGACACCGAAAACGCCAGGTAGACCGCGGCCACCAGCCCGATCAGCGTCTGCCAGAAGAACTTCTCGCGGCTCGACATGCCGCGCGGGTCGCGATAAACGACCTTGCGGTAGTCATCCACCCAGCCCACGGCGCCGTAGCCGATCGTCACCAGCAGCACCACCCAGATGAAGCGGTTGCCCCAGTCGCTCCAGAGCAGCGTCGACACGCAGATCGAGATCAGCACCAGCACGCCGCCCATCGTCGGCGTGCCGGACTTCACCAGGTGCGTCTGCGGGCCGATGGTGCGCACGGCCTGGCCGATCTTCAGCTCGGTCAGCCGGCGGATGACCCACGGCCCGAAGCCCAGGCCGATTACCAGCGCGGTGAGGTTGGCCATCACCGCGCGGAAGGTCAGGTAGTTGACGACCCGCAGGAAGCTGTAATCGTTTTGCAGCCACTGGGCCAGAGCCAATAACATCGTCTTTCTTTCTTAATGAGCGGAAGGTGATGCGACCAGCGCGTCGACCATCCGTTCCATGCGCATGAAGCGCGATCCCTTCACGAGCACGGCGGCCGCACCGGCCACCACACCCTCCCCGTCTGCCTGCAGCGCCTGCGCCAGCGCATCCGCCGTGGCGAAATGCCGGCCCGCGGCGCCGTACGCCTGCACCGCGTGATTGGCCAGTTCGCCGGTGGCCCAGAGCGTCTCGATGCCGCGCTCGCGCGCATAGGCGCCGATTTCCCGATGGAATGCCGGGCCCTGGTCGCCCACCTCGCCCATGTCGCCGATCACCAGCACGCGCGGCGCGGCAAAGCCGGCCAGCACGTCGATGGCGGCGCGCATCGAGTCCGGATTCGCGTTGTACGTATCGTCGATCACCACGGTCCCGGCCGGCGTGTGCTTGACCTGCAGCCGGCCCTTCACGGCCGCGAAGCCGGCAATGCCGCGCTGGATGGCATCGACCGCCACGCCGGCGGCCAGTGCGCAGGCCGTGGCGGCCAGCGCGTTGCGCACGTTGTGGGCGCCCAGCAGCGGCAGGCGCAAGTCGAACGCCTTGTCCTCCGCCACCACATGCATGACCTGCACGCCTGCCTGGACCGACACGCTGGCCCGCACGTCGGCCGACGCGTCGGTGCCGAACGCCAGCACGCGCCGCCTGCCGGCCGCCTGGCGCCAGATTGCCGCGTGCTCGCCGCCGCTCTCGGCATCCACCGGAAACACGGCCACGCCGTCAGCCGGCAGGGCCGCGATGGCGCTGGCGTGCTCGTGCGCCACCGCCTCCACGCTGACCATGAACTCCTGGTGCTCGCGCTGGGCGTTGGTGATCACGGCCACGGTGGGCTGGGCGATGCCGGCCAGGTAGACCGTCTCGCCCGGGTGGTTCATGCCCAGTTCCAGCACGGCCAGCCGGTGGTGCGCGCGCAGGCGCAGCACGGTCAGCGGCAGGCCGATGTCGTTGTTCAGGTTGCCGCCGGTTGCCAGCCTGTCGGCCTCGCCGACGGCCGCCGCAAAGATGGCCGCGATCATTTCCTTGACCGTGGTCTTGCCGTTGCTGCCGGTCACGGCCACCGTGGGCGGCGTGAATTGGCGGCGCCAGCCGGCGGCCAGCTCGCCCAGGCCGATGCGCGTGTCGGGCACCACCAGCGCGGGCACGTCGACGCCCGGGTCGCGGCTCACCAGCACGGCGGCGGCGCCGCGCGCCACCACATCGGCCAGGAAGTCGTGCGCGTCGAAGCGCTCGCCCTTGAGCGCCACGAACAGGTCGCCGGGCTGCACGGTGCGGCTGTCGGTATGCACGCGCGAGAACGCACGCGCGGCATCGTCTGAAATACGCGCGCCGGCCATCCAGCCGGCGGCTTGCTGCAAAGTCGTCATCGGGGTTCCATTCATGCCGATACTCCCCGCGTGCCCAGGGTCAGGCGCACATGTTCGCGGTCGGAGAACGGCCGCTTGCGGCCCTGGATCTCCTGCGTGGCTTCATGGCCCTTGCCGGCCACGAGCACCACGTCGGCCGGGGCGGCGTGCCGGATCGCCTGCAGGATCGCGGCGGCGCGGTCCTCGATCAGCCGCGCGCGGCTGCGGTCCTGCATGCCGTCGGCAATCTGTTCGAGGATGTCGAGCGGGTCCTCGCTGCGCGGGTTGTCGCTGGTCAGCACCACCTCGTCGGCCAGCCGCTCGGCCACGCCGCCCATCAGCGGGCGCTTGGTGGCGTCGCGGTCGCCGCCGCAGCCGAACACGCACCAGAGCCGGCCCTGGCGGGCGTCGGCCACCGGGCGCAGCGCGGCCAGCGTCTGCGCCAGCGCGTCGGGCGTGTGGGCGTAGTCGACCACGGCCAGCGGCGCATCGTGGCCGCCGAACAGTTCCATGCGGCCGTCGACCGGCGCCAGCGTGCGCAGCGCGGCAATCGCGGCATCCCAGGCCACGCCCTGGGCCAGCGCGGCACCCAGCACGGCCAGCAGGTTGCTGACGTTGAAGGTGCCGATCATCGGCGTGGCCACGTCGGCGCTGCCGAAGCTGCCATCGACGCGGAACGCCGTGCCCGACGCCGTGGCGCGCACGTCGGTCGCCCGCAGCCACTGGCCACGGGCCGTGGTGGCGCCGGCCTTGCCGTCGATGCCGTATTCGATGACCTGCGGCGCGCTGACGGCGGCGGCGTTGCCGGCCAGCAGCCGGGTGCCCATCGCATCGTCGCGGTTGATCACGGCCGCGCGCAGCCCGTCCCACTGGAACAGCAGCGCCTTGGCCGCCTCGTACTCGGCCATCGAGCCGTGGTAGTCCAGGTGGTCCTGCGTCAGGTTGGTCAGCACGGCCACGGCAAACCCGGTGCCGGCCACGCGGCCCTGCTCCAGCCCGTGCGACGACACCTCCATGGCGATGGCGCGCGCGCCGGCGTCGTGCAGCTCGGCCAGGCTGGCCTGGAGCTGGACGGCGTCGGGCGTCGTGAATCCGGTGAGCTGCAGCGCGTCCGGGAAGCCGGTGCCCAGCGTGCCGATGGTCGCGCACGGCGTGCCGGTGGCCTGCAGGAGCCGCGCCAGCCATTGCGAGCACGACGTCTTGCCGTTGGTGCCCGTCACGCCGGTCACGGCGAGGTTGCGGCTGGCGATGCCGTACCAGCCGGCCGCGATCGGGCCGGCCAGCCAGTGCAGGCGCGACACCGGCAGATGCGGCACGGCGTCGCCATGCGGCCAGTCGAAGCCGTCGGCCTCGTAGACCACGGCCGACGCGCCGGCGGCGATGGCCTTATCGATATGCGGACGCCCGTCGGTCGACAGCCGCGCGTTGCCCAGCACGTACGCGAAGAACACGTCGCCCGGACGCAGCCGGCGCGTGTCGCCGGTCAGGCGCGCGCCGGCCGGGGCGTGCGTACGCAGCCAGGCCAGCGCGTTGCTGGCCTGGGTGGACACCTCGATCGGGAGCATCGGCGTTGCCGTCATGGCGTGGCGCTCCAGGGCGGTTCGCTTTCCTGCACCTTGTCGGTGACCATGAGCTGGCGGATCGGGGAATCGGGCTGCACGTTCAGCGACCGCAGCGCGCCGCCGGTGATCGCCGAGAAGACCGGGCCGGCCACCGCGCCGCCGTAGTGGCTGCCGGCGGTCGGCTCGTCCACGCTGACCGCCACGATCACGCGCGGGTTGGACATCGGCGCCAGGCCGATGAACGACGCGCGGTATTTGCTGCGGTCGTAGCCGCGGCCCACGTGCTTGTACGCGGTACCGGTCTTGCCGCCCACGCGATAGCCCATGACCTGGGCTTCCGGCGCCGTGCCGCCCGGGGCGGTCACGGTTTCCAGCATGCCGCGCACGTCGCGCGCCACCTGGGGCGACAGGATGCGCTCGCCGCTGACCGGGCCGTTGGTCTTGAACATCGACACCGGGATCAGCTCGCCGTCGTGCGCGAAGATGGTATAGGCGTGCGCCACCTGGAACAGCGACACGGACAGGCCGTAGCCGTACGACATCGTGGCCTGCTCGATCGGGCGCCAGCTCTTCCAGGGCCGCACGCGGCCGGCCACGGCGCCCGGGAAGCCGATCTTCGGCGCCTGGCCCAGGCCCACGCTGGTGAACATGTCCCACATTTCCTGCGGCTTCATCATCATCGCGATCTTGGTCGTGCCGATGTTGCTCGACTTCTGGATCACGCCGCCCACCGTGAGCGCGCCGTAGTTGTGGGTGTCCGAGATCGTGGCGCCCTCGAACGTGAACTTGCCGGTCGTCTGGATCGTCGTGGCCGGCGTCACGCGGCCCAGCTGCAGCGCCAGGCCCACCGTGATCGGCTTCATCATCGAGCCGGGCTCGAAGGTGTCGGTCAGCACGCGGTTGCGCAGCTGTTCGCCCGACAGGCGGCTGCGGTCGTTCGGGTTGTAGGTCGGCCAGTTGGCCAGCGCCAGCACCTCGCCGGTCTGCGCGTCCAGCACCACGGCGCTGGCGGCCTTGGCCTTGTTGCGCTCGACCACGGCCTTGACCTCGTTGTAGGCCAGGTACTGGATCTTGGCGTCGATCGACAGCTGCATGTCCTGCCCGTCGCGCGGCGTCTTGAGAATGCCGACGTCCTCCACCACGCGGCCCAGACGGTCCTTGATGACCTGGCGGGCGCCGGGGCTGCCGGCCAGCACGCCCTCGCGCGCCAGTTCCACGCCTTCCTGGCCCTTGTCCTCGACGTTGGTGAAGCCGACGATGTGCGCCATCGCCTCCCCTTCCGGGTAGAAGCGCTTGTATTCGCGGGTCTGGTGCACGCCGTCGATCTTGAGCGCGGCGATCTTGTCGGCGGCGTCGGGCAGCACCTGGCGCTTCAGGTAGACGAAGCTCTTGTCCTCGTTGAACTTGGTGCGCAACTCCTTCTCGGACATGTCCAGCAGCCTGGCAAGCTGGCGCATGCGCTGCGGCTCCAGGTCGTTCGGCACGTCCTCGGGCACGGCCCAGATGGCCTTGACCGGCAGGCTGGTGGCCAGCACCAGGCCGTTGCGGTCCAGGATCTTGCCGCGCGTGGCCGGCAGTTCCAGCGTGCGCTGGAAGCGCTTCTTGCCTTCGGCCTCGTAGAACTGGTTGCCCGGGCCCTGGATCCACATCGCGCGCCCGGCCAGCGCCAGGAACGCGGCGAACATCAGGAACACCACGAACTTGGAGCGCCACATCGGCAGGCGCAGGCCCAGGACCGGGCTGGCCGAGAACTGGCCGGTGCGCGGACGCGCGGCGTCGCCACGCGGCTTGTTGCCGGTGCGGGCGCGGTTCAGGGACGGACGGGCCAGGCTCATTTCGCGGCGCCTCCGGCCGGCTGCTGGGCATCCGGCGGGGTATCGGGCAACACCACGCCCTGCAGGTACTGGGTGCGGCCGGCCATTGCCGGGGCCATCTTGAGCTGCGCGCGGGCCGCGTCGGCAATCCGCGCGCTCTTGCTGAGCGAGCTTTGCTGGTACTGCAGCCGCGCCCAGTCGATATCGAGCTGCTTCTCCTCGGCCTGCGCGCGCTCCAGCGCCACGAACAGCGTGCGCGCCTGGTGCTGGGCGCTGACCAGCGACAGCGCGCACAGCATCAGCGCGGCCAGCAGGAAGAAGGTCAGGCGGTTCATGCCGGCTGGCCTCCGAGCTTTTCGGCCACGCGCATCACGGCGGAGCGGGCGCGCGGGTTGGCGGCCACTTCCTCGGCGCCGGGCTTGAAGCGGCCCAGCAGCTTCATGGTCGGCTGGGGCAGGTCGGCGGCGCGCAGCGGGGCGCGGCGCAGCGCCGGGTCCGCGTCGCGGCCCGGTTGCGCATGCGCCTGCATGAACCGCTTGACGATGCGGTCCTCCAGCGAGTGAAAGCTGATCACCACGAGGCGGCCTCCGGCCTGCAGCAGTTCGTACGCCGCCGTCAGACCTCTTTCGAGGTCCTCAAGCTCTTGATTGACGTGAATCCGTAGAGCTTGAAAGGTGCGGGTCGCAGGGTCCTGACCCTTCTCGCGTGTCTTGACGGTTTTCGCCACGAGCGCGGCAAGCTCTGAAGTAGTGGCGACTGGTCCGCCATCGCCGGGTTCGCGCCGGCGAGCAACAATCGCCTTTGCAATCTGTACAGCAAACCGTTCTTCCCCATAGTCTCGTATCACCCTGGCAATGTCCTGCTCGTCCGCCTGCGCGAGCCACTCGGCGGCGGTGACGCCGCGCGTGGTGTCCATGCGCATGTCCAGCGGGCCCTCGAAACGAAAGGAAAATCCCCTCGCCGCCTCGTCGATCTGGGGCGAGCTGATTCCCAGGTCGAGCAGTACGCCAGCCACGCGGGGTCGCCCGGCCAGCCGGGTGCCCATGTCCGCAAAGCTCGCGTGCTCAATGGAGAAGCGGGCATCCTTGATGGTGCCCGCTTCTGCGATTGCTGCCGGATCCTTGTCGAAGGCGACGAGGCTGCCGGCCGGCCCAAGCCGCGCCAGCACGGCCCGGCTGTGACCGCCTCTTCCGAAGGTGCCGTCCACGTAGGCGCCGTCGGGCCGCCAGACGAGCGCGTCGACGGCCTCGTCCAGCAACACGGTGCGATGGCGCAGGGCGGTGGTCCCCGGCGTTTCGGTAGGGGTCATGACCTCTTCAGAAAGAGAAATTCTTCAATGCGTCCGGCATGCCTTGCGCCATCGCCGCCTGTTCCTTGGCGGCGTAGGTGGCGGCATCCCAGACTTCGAAATGGCTGCCCATGCCGAGCAGCATCACTTCCTTGTCGAGCATGGCGGCACTGCGCAGCTCCGGTGCGATCAGCACGCGGCCTGCGCCGTCCATCTCCACGTCGGCGGCGTTGCCCAGGAAGATGCGCTTCCACCAATGCGCATCCATCGGCAGCGCCGCGATGCGGCCGCGAAAGACCTCCCATTCGGGCCTGGGAAAGAGCAACAGGCAGCCATCCGGGTGCTTGGTCAGCGTCACCCGGCCCTCGGCCTGCGATTGCAGCGCCTCGCGGTGCCTGGCCGGAATGGACATCCGGCCCTTGGCATCGAGCGACAGCGCCGATGCTCCCTGAAACAAGCTCTTTCCCCCGGTAACCGCCGGCTATTCCAGCCTTTGGCAGGTCGATTCGTCATTGACCGCAACCGATTGTTCCGACGCGAATGATCGCAGACGGAGGTCGGTTTATCACACAAAAATACACTTCCTCACACTATTTCCCACTTTAGAGGAAGCATTTTGGCCGGTCAAGGCTCGAGATGGGGCAAAAAAGGGGGTTTTTTTAATCAGAACAAAGACTTAGCGCGCCAACTTCACGCACCGCAACAGTGAATCCTTAATGAAATGAAGCACTTGGGGAGCAAAGCAGAGAAACCACCTGAGAACGACTCGCGGGAGGGACTGCTGACGGCGCGGACACATTTGCGTTCCGCGCCGTGGGGAAGGATACAACGTTTTGCCGCCAGCCCCGTCCGGCCAAGGGCTCGCGGCGGTTTTCCACAGGCGGGGCAGGCAGCGACGGCCCGCCCGGCTCGGATGTACTCAGATGCGATAGGCCGTGGTGGTCATCACCCGGGACGCGGCACGCATCAGCGCGCGCACCGGCCCGGGCAGCGGCACGCCGCCGGCATCGCGCGCGGCATCGCCATGGCGGACTTCGTCGTCGCGCATCTGTTCGAGGATCGCGCGCGAGCGGCCATCGGTGGCGGGCAGGCGTTCCAGGTGTCCGGTCAGATGGTGCTCGACCTGGCGCTCGGTCTCGGCGACAAAGCCCAGACTCACGCGGTCGCCGGCCCGGCCCGCAACAAAGCCGATCGCGAACGCGCCGGCGTACCAGAGCGGATTCAGCAGGCTCGGCCGCGAACCCAGTTCGCGCAGCCGCTCGGCGCACCATGCCAGGTGGTCTTCTTCCTCGCGCGCGGCGGCGTCCATCTGCGCGCGGACCGGCGCGCTGTGCGCGGCCAGCTTCTGCGCCTGGTACAGGGCCTGGGCGCAGACCTCGCCGACATGGTTGATGCGCATGAGGCCGGCCACGTGCCGGCGTTCCTCGGGGCTCATCTGCTCCGCGTCGGGCGCGAGCCGGTCCGCCGGGTTGTCCCGGCCGCCTCGCGTGGCGCCGGCGATGGCGCGCAGCGCCACGTCGAATTCTCTGATCAGCGTGTCCATGCGTGTGTCAATGGAGAGTCTGCGGAGCCGGCACGCGCGATGCCCCACTGATGGGTAGAGGGTTGTCTCGGCACCGTTCCGGGATTTCCCGCATTGTACCCGCGCCGTTTTGTGCAGGTTTGCGCCATGCCATGCCACGGCGTGGTTTCGCTAAGGCCGGGTCCCCAATAACCCTTAGTTGTGAAAACCAGACAAGACGTTTACCACAGGGTCAAAAAAAGAGCGCTTTTGCTAGAGTGGTCGGCAGCTTCCCAGGAAGTCAAGCACGGAAGGATGAAGAGGGCTCACAGGAGGTCCTTCCGCATAGCTTCAACTAATAATTCTTAAGTGGAGATCACCCAGCATGAAAAAATCGCTACTCGCGCTTGCCGCGATGAGCGCTTTTGCCACGGCTGCAAATGCGCAATCGAGCGTGACCCTGTACGGCGTCGTTGACGTGCCGATCGAATACAACAACCACCTGGCACCGGGCGTCAACACCACGCCGGCTGGCCTGAACGCCAGCGGCATCCCGCAATCGCTGCCGGGCGGCGGCAGCCGCGTTGGCCTGCAGACCGGTGGCGGCCTGTCCGGCTCGCGCTGGGGCCTGCGCGGTACCGAAGACCTGGGCGGCGGCAATTCGGCGCTGTTCGTGCTGGAAAGCGGTTTCGGCCTCGATGACGGCCGCTCGCAGCAGGGCGGCCGCCTGTTCGGTCGTCAGGCGTACGTCGGCCTGCAGAGCAACACGCTGGGCCGCCTGACCTTCGGTCGCCAGTACACGACGATGTTCGACATGTTCGCGAACTTCTCGCCGACCGGCTACGCGACGATCTACGAACCGGTGGTGGCGCAGCTTGGCACCAACTTCCGTTCGGACAACACGGTCAAGTACACGGCCAAGGCCGGTCCGCTGACGGCCGAGGCGCACTGGAGCTTCGGCACCGGCGTGGCCGCCATCGGCCCCGTGCCGCTGGCTGGCGCGGGCGCCGGCGAAGTGCCGGGCAACTTCAACAACAACGCGGGCGGCGGCGCCGGCCTGCTGTACATGAGCGGTCCGTTCGGCCTGACCGTGGCCTATGACGAATGGCGTCCGGCCGTCGTGATCGGCCAGCAAGGCCGCTCGCGCAAGATCGGCGTGGCCGGCAGCTACGCGGTGGGCCCGTTCAAGGGCATGATCGGCGCCCGCTACGGCCGCCTGACCGCCGCCGACGGTGCCGAACTGCAGCGCGACAACTACTACTGGGCCGGCCTGAACTACCAGGTCACCCCGCCGCTGGGCCTGACGCTGGCGTACTTCTACGACGACATCAGCCAACTGCGCGCGGCCTCGGGCCTGGCGTCGAACAACCCGGCCAACCCGTGGCAGATCAGCTTCGTGGCCGACTACAACTTCTCGAAGCGCACGGACGTCTACCTGACGGCCGGCTACGTGAAGAACTCGGGCCTGAACTTCGACACCTCGGCCGTGAGCTTTGCCAACGGCTACTTCCTGCAGCAGGGCAAGAACAGCCAGATCGGCGTGGCCGTCGGTATCCGCCACAAGTTCTGACCGCCTCGCGCCGTCGACATTGTTCCTTATCTTCCAAGGCGCCTTCGGGCGCCTTTTTTCATGGCGCACGGTGAATGTCTCAACGGGTTTCACCTCATCCGCGAAGTGGCGCCCGCCAAACTAGAATGGCCTGCAGACCGGAACACCCGGCCGCCATACCTGGAGACCTTGCCATGCACGCACCCCGCCGGCGCACCCTCGCGCTGTTCCTGTCGATCGCCCTGGGGCCGCTGGCCGCGGCGTCCGTCCATGCCAGCGACGCCTATCCCGCCCGGCCGATCCGGCTGGTCGTGCCGTTCCCGGCCGGCGGCACCACCGACATCATGGCGCGCGCCGTATCGGCCGAGCTGTCGAAGCTGCCCGGCTGGAACGTGGTGGTCGACAACAAACCCGGCGCGGGCGGCAACATCGGCTCGGACATCGTCGCCAAGGCGGCGCCGGACGGCTACACGCTGCTGATGGGCACGGTCGGCACGCACGGCATCAACCAGTCGCTGTACGGCAAGCTGCCGTTTGATCCGATCAAGGATTTCGCGCCGATCACGCTGGTGGCGGCCGTGCCGAACGTGCTGGTGGTCAACCCGGCGTTCGCGCAGCAGAACAAGATCAACTCGGTGAACGACCTGATCGCCTACGCGCGCGCCAATCCGGGCAAGCTGAACATGGCGTCCAGCGGCAACGGCACGTCGATCCACCTGGCCGGAGAGCTGTTCAAGACCCAGACCAAGACGTTCATGGTCCATTTTCCGTACCGCGGCAGCGGCCCGGCGCTGACCGACATGACGGGCGGCACGATGCAGGTGATGTTCGACAACCTGCCGTCGTCGATGCAGCTGATCAAGTCCGGCAAGCTCAAGGCGCTGGCGGTGACCAGCGCCAAGCCGTCGCCGGCGCTGCCGGGCGTGCCCACGGTGGCCCAGGCCGCGAACCTGCCCAGCTTCGAGGCCAGTTCGTGGTTTGGCCTGCTGGCGCCGGCCGGCACGCCGCCGGAGATCATCCACCGCATCCAGCAGGAAGTGTCCAAGAGCCTCGGCACGCCGGCCGTGCGCGAGCGGCTGGTGGCCCAGGGCGCCGAGCCCAGCGGCAACACGCCCGAGCAGTTCGCCGCGCTGATCCGCGCCGAGACCACCAAGTGGGCCAAGGTGGTCAAGGACTCGGGCGCCAAGGTCGACTAGGCCGGGCGCCAGCCCGCCCCGGCAGCGCATATACTTGAGGCATCAAATGTTCGAGCTTCCCGGATCACGATGCCCAATCCTTCCGCCGCCAGCAGCGCCGCCACCGAGGGCGCCCCGGTAGACCTGGAAACCAGTGCCGGGGAATCGGAGCACGAGGCGCTGCGGCTCTGGCTGCGCCTGCTGACCTGCACCACGCTGATCGAGGGCGACATCCGCTCGCGCCTGCGCCAGGAGTTCGCGGTGACGCTGCCGCGTTTCGACCTGATGTCGCAGCTAGACCGCCATCCCGAGGGGCTCAAGATGGGCGAGCTGTCGCGCCGCATGATGGTGACCGGCGGCAACGTCACCGGCATCACCGACCAGCTCCAGCAAGAGGGCCTGGTCACGCGCGAGGCACTGCCCACCGACCGCCGCGCCTACCTGATCCGCCTGACCCCGGCCGGCCGCGAGGCCTTCTCGCGCATGGCCAGCGCCCACGAGGGCTGGGTGGAACAATTGTTCGCCGGGCTTGCCGAAACGGACAGGCGCGCCCTCTTCCGACTGCTGGGACGCCTCAAAACCAGCCTGAGCTCGCCATGACCCAATCCGCCCGCCCCGCCCGACCCATGCTTCCCCGCGTCCTCCCCGCCATGGCCGCCGCCTGCCTGCTGGCCGCCTGCAGCAGCACGCCCACGCCACCGCAGGTGACGCCGATCAACGCCACGGTCAAGCTGGGGCGGGTGACGGAGAAAACCTTCGTGTCGCGCGTGGAAGTGCCGCAGGGGTCCAGCTACGGCGGCTACAGCAGCGTGGGCGGCGTGGCCGCGGGGGGTGGCGGTGGCGGCGGGGGTGCGGTGGGTGTCGGCTTCGCGGTGGATCTGACCCAGCTTTTCCGCAAGCCGCAGCCGCCGCTGCTGATGGACCTGTTCCAGTACAAGGTCCGTACGGCCGACGGCCTGGTGGCTGAAGTCAACGGCCCCGCCGCGCCGGGGCTGGAGCCGGGCGCGTGCGTCAGGCTGATCTATCCGGACGGGACCACCCAGCCGCAGCTTGCGCCGTCGAACGAGTGTTGAGGAGGGGGCGGCGCCCCTGCCGCAGTGCGGCAGAGAGGCGCGCGTCAGGCAGCCGTGATCAGGCCGCCTTCCTGCTGTCGCGCAGTTCGCGGCGCAGGATCTTGCCGACGTTGGTCTTCGGCAGTTCGGTGCGGAATTCCACGTACTTAGGACGCTTGTAGCCGGTCAGGCGGTCCTTGCAGTACGCAATCACGTCGGCCTCGGACAGCGCCGGGTCTTTCTTCACGACGAACAGCTTGACCACCTCGCCCGAGTGCTGGTCGGGCACGCCCACGGCGGCCACTTCCAGCACGCCCGGGCATTCGGCGACCACGCCTTCCACCTCGTTCGGATACACGTTGAAGCCCGAGACCAGGATCATGTCCTTCTTGCGGTCGACGATCTTCGTGTAGCCGCGCTCGTCCATGATGCCGATGTCGCCGGTCTTGAAGAAGCCGTCCGGCGTCATGACCTTGGCGGTCTCGTCCGGGCGGTTCCAGTAGCCGGCCATCACCTGCGGGCCGCGCAGGCAGATCTCGCCCGGCTGGCCCAGCGGCAGTTCGTTGCCGTCGTCGTCGCGGATCGACACCTCGGTGGACGGCAGCGGCAGCCCGATCGTGCCCGAGAACGTGTCCGTATCGGTCGGGTTGCAGGTGGCCGACGGCGATGTCTCCGACAGGCCGTAGCCCTCGATGATCGGGCAGCCGGTCTTGGCCAGCCAGTTCTTGGCCACCGCTTCCTGCACCGCCATGCCGCCGCCGTTGGCCACGCGCAGGCCCGAGCAGTCGATCTTGCCGAAGTCCGGGTGGTTCAGCAGCGCGTTGTAGAGCGTGTTCACGGCCGGGAACATGTGGAACTTGTACTTCTGCAGTTCCTTGATGAAGCCCGGGATGTCGCGCGGATTCGGGATCAGGATGCTCAGCCCGCCGCTACGCATGCCCAGCAGGCAGCAGACCGTCAGCGCGAAGATGTGGTACAGCGGCAGCGCCGTGATCGTCACCACCTGGTCGATATGGGCGCCCTTGGCCAGCGCCGGCTGCATCCACGCCTCGGACTGCAGCACGTTGGCCACGATGTTCCGGTGCAGCAGCGTGGCGCCCTTGGACACGCCCGTGGTGCCGCCCGTGTATTGCAGGAACGCGATGTCGTCCGGCCCGGTGTCCACCGGCTTGAGTTCCATGGCGCGCGATTCGGCCAGCACGTCGTTGAAGCGCACGCAGTTGGGCAGCTCCCACGCCGGCACCATCTTCTTGACGTTGCGCACCACGAAATTGACGATGGCGCCCTTCAGCCCGCCCAGCATGTCGCCCATGCTGGCCACCACCACGTGCTTGACCGGCGTGGCCGCCAACACGGCCTGCAGCGTGGCGGCAAAGTTTTCCAGGATGAAGATCGCCTCGGCGCCGCTGTCCTTGAGCTGGTGCTCCAGCTCGCGCGGCGTGTACAGCGGGTTGACGTTGACCACCACGTAGCCGGCGCGCAGCACGGCGGCCAGCACCACCGGGTACTGCAGCACGTTCGGCATCATGATGGCCACGCGCGCGCCCGGACGCAGGCCGCGCGACTGGAGCCACGCCGCCACCTGGCGCGACAGGCGGTCGAGTTCGCCGTAGGTAATGGCGCGGTCCATGCAGATGAACGCGCGCCGGTCGGCGTAGGTACGGAACGAGTGCTCAAGCAACTGGGCCAGCGAACGGAACTGACTGGCGTCGATCTCTGCCGGTACGCCTGCCGGATAGTGTTTCAGCCACAGCTTTTCCATACCGTCTCCTGAATTTCTGAATGGTCGTTCGATTTTTGGGGAATGCTAAACGCGTGCCCCATGTAAAGACAACCCGTTAGACGAAGTCCTCCACGAACGGGAGCGTCGAAATCGTGGATTATGCGGCACCCGGCGCCGGCTTCAAGGGAATACCCTGACGAAATCGGCGCCCATCGCCACAACCTTGGCCGCGGTCAAGCCGGCGGCAGCACCAGCTTCATCATGTTGCGCGCCAGTTCCTGAGCCAGCGCCTCGGCGTCCATCCGGCCGGGCTCGTGCCAGGTGTACATGAAGCCGATCACGCCGCCCATGGAATGCGCGGTCACGCGCGCGTCGCCGAACGCGAACACGCCGGTGGCGCGCCCTTCCTCCAGCAGGCCGTACAGGTCGCGGTAGAAATCGCGCGCCATGGCGTTGAGCCAGTCCACGGTGTCCGGCTTCAGGTACTGGTTGTCGCGAAAGCTCAGCGCGGCGGCCACGTGGCAGCGCACGCAGCGGCGCGCCATTTCCAGCAGGCAGGCGTGCAGCCGTTCGCGCACGGGCAGCGCCGGGTTGGCGGTCTCGCGGATCACCGGCAGGCAGGTCTGGGCCGATTCGCGGCACAGGATGTCGAAGATCTCGTACTTGTCGGCGAAGTAGTAGTAGACGGCCGGCTTGGTCACGCCCAGCGCCCGGCACAGGTCGTTCATCGTCATGCCCGGGTAGCCCTTGGTGTAGAAGAGCTGCGCGGCCGTGTCCAGGATCTGGCGGCGGCGCGCTTCCTGGCGTTCGGCGATGTGCGAACGCGCGGGGCCATCGTCGCTCAGGGACGCAGCTTCGGCGGCGCGCGGCGGGCTGCCGGCTTTTCGGGGGGCGTGAGACATGGCCGCCATTTTCGCATGCGTACCGCGCGTCACCATCGGGAAACTCCCGTGTCAGGGTTTCGACGTATCGGCGCCGGCGCCGCCGCTGCCACGCGCGGTGAGCGGCGTGACCTCGGTGGCCGGCGGGGCCAGCTGGCGCAGCGCGGCGTCGCGCTGGGCGGGCGGCAGGTCGCCGATCTGGCGCGCGGCGGCGTAGAAGCGCGTCCAGTCGCCACCGGACTGCGCCAGCAGCGCCGTGAACGCCGGCACCCATTGCTGGTACGTGGCCACGGCGGCCAGGTGGGCGTTGGTCAGCGGCTGGTCGAACCAGCGGTCGTAGCCGGTGTAGCCGCCCCATTCGGTCTTCAGCGCCGCGTACTCCTGCCGCAGTTCGTCGAAGATCCGCGCCTTGCCCTGGCGCTTGGCCTCGTCGTCCAGCGGCGACTTGTAGAGCGTGACGAGCTTGTCGCGGGTGCCCAGCAGCATCGTGCGGAACTGGCGGCGGCGGCCGTCGTAGATCCGGTAGCTGGCGCGCGCGTCGGCCGAGCCCTCCTGGGCCAGCCAGCGCTCCACGCCGGCCACCTCGACGGCCGTCGCGAACGACTCGTTGAACGCCGTGTCGTTGCGCACGTAGACCACCTGGTGCGCCAGTTCGTGGAAGACCAGCCGCGCCAGTTCGCCCTCGGGCTGGTAGACGAAGGTGTTGAGTAGCGGGTCGTCGAAATAGCCGAGCGTCGAGTAGGCGGGGATGCCGGCCACGTAGGTCTCGAAGCCGCTGCGGCGCAGGCCCTGCGCGTACTGTTCGGCGTCGTCCTGGCTGTAGTAGCCGCGGTAGGTGATGCAGCCGACGATGGGGAAGCACCACTTGCGCAGGTCCATCGACAGCTCGGGCGTGGCGAACACGCTCCAGACCACGTAGGGCCGGTGCAGGTTGGCGTAGCGGCGGTAGCTGCCGTTGTCCGGCAGCTTCAGTTCACGCGAGGCGTAGTCGCGGATGCGGCGGGCCAGTTCCAGCCGCTGGGCCAGCCGGGCGTCGTTGGCGCCGTTGGCGGTGGCGATGGCGTCGTCCAGCGACTGCGCCGACGCCATCACGCCCAGGTGGCCGCCGATCGACTGGTAGTAATAGCCGACCGTGTCGCAGCCGGCCGCCAGCGCCAGCACGGCCAGTCCGGCAAGGACCGCCGCCAGGCGCCGCAGGGCCGGCCAGCGCGTCATGATGCCAGGGCCCCGGTGCGCACCGCCTCCACTTCCACGAGGCAGTCATAGAACACCGGCGCGCGGCCCAGGTCGGTCAGGCGCTGGCTGGTCAGCTCGTTGGCGTTCTTGCCGTCCGGCGCCAGCTTCTTCCACCAGATCGACAGCCCCACCACCAGCCCCTGCCGGGCCTTGTCGGTCACGCGGGCGCGTGCCTGCATGCTGCCGCGGTCGTTGTAGGCGCGCACCATGTCGCCATGGGCAATGCCCCGCGCGGCGGCGTCCGCCGGGTGGATGTCCAGGTGCGGCTCGCCTTCGGTGGCGCGCAGGCTGTCCACGTTGACGAACGAGCTGTTGAGGAAGTTGCGCGCCGGCGGCGAGATCATCGACAGCGGGTAGCGGGCGGCCAGCTCCGGCGCCGAGGCCGGGGTCTCGTACGGCGGCACGTAGGCCGGCACGGGGTCGAGCCCGTCGCGGGCCATCGCTTCCGAATAGAACTCGCACTTGCCCGACGCCGACGGGAAGCCGCCGTTGGCGAACGGCGCGGCGCCGATGTTGAGCCGCTGCCAGCCCTTGTCCTTCAGCGTCTCCCAACTGATGCCCTCGGCGCGCGCGTCGCCGCGCAGGATGGCCTGGCTGGCGATGGTCTCGTCGCTATCGGCAAAGCACGGGTCGGTGAAGCCCATCCGCGCGGCCAGGCGGCGGAAGATCTCGGTGTTGGGCAGCGCCTGGCCCAGCGGGGCGACGGCCTGGTTGTTGGCCATGAAGTAGACGTGGCCGTAGGTCTTGTGCACGTCCACGTGTTCGAGCTGGGTCGTGGCCGGCAGCACGATGTCGGCGTAGTCGGCCGTATCGGTGCGGAAGTGTTCCAGCACCACGGTGAACAGGTCTTCGCGCCCGAACCCCTGGGCCACCTTCGACGATTCCGGCGCCACGGCCACCGGGTTGCTGTTGTAGACCACCACGGCCTCGATCTTCGGGCCGTTGCCCTGCGTGCCGTCGTCCAGCAGCGCGTCGCCGATGGTGCTCATGTTGACCGTGCGCGGCACGCGCGGCCAGTCGGGCAGCAGGTCCGGACGCTGCAGCGCGGCGGTGTCCACCGGGAAGAAGCCCGACGTCGACAGTTGCAGCCCGCCGGCCGCATGCCGCCAGGCGCCCACCAGCGACGGCAGGCACGCCACGGCGCGCACGGCCTGGCCGCCGCCGCGCACGCGCTGCATGCCGTAGTTCAGGCGGATGGCCACCGGCTGGCGGTCCGTGACGGCCATCCTGCCGTACAGGCCGGCCAGCCATTCGATGTCTTCCACCGGCACGCCGCAGATGCCGGCGGCCGTGGCCGGCGGAAAGTCCATCGCCCGCTCGCGCAACGCGTCGAAGCCCACCGTGTGCCGGGCGATGTAGTCGTGGTCCAGCAGGCCGTCGCGGATCAGCACGTGGATCATCGCCAGCGCCAGCGCGCCGTCGGTGCCGGGCATCGGCGCGATGTGGCGATGGCATTTCTCGGCCGTCAGCGACCGGTACGGATCGATCGCCACCAGCGTGGCGCCGCGGCGCTTGGCCTCCTGCACGCGCGTCCAGAAATGCAGGTTCGACGCGATCGGGTTGCCGCCCCAGATGATCACCAGCTTCGCGTCGACCACGTGCTCGATGTCCATCCCCACGCTCGCGCCATAGGTGTAGCGCAGCGCCGTGGCGCCGGCATTGGCACAGATCGTGCGATCGAGCAGCGACGCGCCGAGCTTGTGGAAGAACCGCGCGGCCATGCTTTCGCCTTGCACCAGCCCCATCGTGCCGGCGTAGCTGTACGGCACGATGGCCTCCGGGTTGCGGGCGGCGATGGCGGTCAGGCGAGTGGCGATCTCATCGAGCGCGGCGTCCCACGAGATCGGCTCGAACCGGCCCTCGCCCTTGCGGCCCACGCGGCGCAGCGGCGTCAGCACGCGGTCGGGGTGGTAGGTGCGCTCGGTGTAGCGCGACACCTTGGTGCAGAGCACGCCGCCGGTGGTGGGATGGTCCGGGTCGCCGGCAACCTTGGTGGCGCGGCCGTCCTCGACGGTGACGAGCAGCGCACAGGTATCGGGGCAATCATGGGGACAGGCGGCACGGACGATGCGGGTGGCCATGGTGGAATTCGGCAGGCAGTCAGACGGTGGGGGCGCCCGGCGCGGGCATGGTGGGGCGGATGGCCTGGCGCGCCTGTCAACGGCGACTGTGGCGCAGTGGCCTCGGCCGAACATTCCGGACCGGGAGAATTTGTTTGGCTCCGATTGTATTCGATTATGATGTGCCGGCGCAGTCCGGGCCCGCCCCGCACTGTCCGGCCCGGCACGGGCCGGCACCCGTACCGGCACAAGATCCGGACGGGGTGCGCGGGGTCCGCAAGCTGCGACAAAGCAGCGGGTAGCAACAACAAGCAACAACAACGTTTGACGGATTTTTGACGGGGATTCACATGGGTTTCACATACGGGGTCAAGCGCCGGCGCGTGGTCGGCCTGATGATGGCGGCCGCGCTCGCGGCCAGCGGCGCCACCGGGGCCGCCTTTGCCGCGAACACCACGGCCGGCGAGTCCGGCGTTACCGCCGACACCATCCTGCTCGGCCAGTCCGCCGCGCTGTCCGGCCCCACCGCGGTGCTCGGCAAGCAGATGAACGCCGGCGCCCGCCTCTACTTCGACGCCGTGAACAGCCAGGGCGGCGTGTTCGGCCGCAAGATCGAACTCCGCGTGCTGGACGACGCCTACGAGCCCGACGAGGCCATCAAGAACACGAAGAAGCTGATCGAGGAAGACCACGTCTTTGCGCTATTCGGCTACGTGGGCACGCCGACCAGCCAGGCCGCGCTGCCGCTGGTCAACCAGGCACGCATCCCGTTCTTCGCGCCGTTCACGGGCGCCCAGACGCTGCGCGAGCCGCACAGCCGCTATGTGTTCCACGTGCGGGCCGGCTACGAGGAGGAGACGGCCGCCATCGTGCGCCAGATCCGCACCACCGGGCTCAAGCGCATCGCCGTCGTCTACAACGATGATGGCTACGGCAAGGCCGGGCTGGCCGGCATCGAGCACGCGATCAAGTCGCTGCCGGCCGACAGCGGCGTGAAGCTGGTGGCGCAGTCCAGCGTGATCCGCAACACCGTGGAGATTGGCGACGCGATGCAGGAGGCCATGAAGGCCAAGCCCGACGCCGTGGTGCTGATCAGCGCCTACCGGACGGCCGGCGCGTTCGTGAAGGAGGCGCTGCGCCGCAACTACAGCGGGCAGTTCTACAACGTGTCGTTCGTCGGCACGCAGGCGCTGGCCAAGGAAGTGGGCCCGCAAGGCAGCGGCGTGATCATCTCGCAGGTGATGCCCCACCCGGGCAATGCCACGCTGCCCGTGGTGCGCGAATACCTGCGCCTGCTCCAGGCCGCCGGCAAGCAGAACGCGTTCGACTACGCCAGCATCGAAGGCTTCATCGCCGCCAAGGCATTCGTCGAGGGCCTGCGCCGCGCCGGCAAGGACCTGACCCGCGAGCGCTTTGTCATGGCGCTGGAAAGCATGCGCAACGTCGACCTGGGCGGCTTCATCGTCCAGTTCGGCCCGGACAACCACGTGGGCTCGAAATTCGTCGAAATGACGATCATCAACTCGCGGGGGGTGGTGATACGGTAGAGGCGGGTTCGCGCTTCGCCGCTGGTTTGCTCCCCTCTCCCGCCTGCGGGAGAGGGGAGCAAACCAATCTGTCCCTGGCTAGCCCATGTCATTCAGATGGCAAGCCGACCACCGCAACGGGGCGATTTCCTTCAGCGCGGGCTGTTCGGTGGTGCAGCGGGGCATCGCGTGCGGGCAGCGCGGGTGGAAGTGGCAGCCCGTGGGGGGATGGAGCGGCGACGGAATCTCGCCGCGGATCGCCACGTAGGTTTTCTTGCCGACTTCGAGCTTGGGCGCCTCGGCCAGCAGCGCCTGGGTGTACGGATGGTTGGGCGCCGCGAACACCTGGTCGGTGGGCGCGGACTCCACCACGCGGCCCAGGTACATGATCACCACGCGGTCGCTGATGTGCTTGACCACGCCCAGGTCGTGGCTGATGAACAGGTAGGTCAGGTTCAGCTCTTCGCGCAGGCGCATGAACAGGTTCAGCACCTGGGCCTGGATCGACACGTCCAGCGCGGCCACCGATTCGTCGCAGACCAGGAATTCCGGCTTGACCGCCAGCGCCCGCGCGATGCCGATGCGGGCCCGCTGGCCGCCCGAGAACTGGTGCGGAAAGCGCCGCAGCACGGTCGGGTCCATGCCCACGCGCACCAGCATGTCCTCGACGTAGGCCTGCTGGGCGCCCTTGTCGACCATGCCGTGCACCACGGGCGCCTCGCCGACGATGTCCAGCACGCGCAGGCGCGGGTTCAGCGACGCGTACGGGTCCTGGAAGATCATCTGGATGCCAAGCTGCTTCTCGCGCTTCTTGTCGGGCGGCAGGCGGTCCAGGTTGGTGCCGCGCCAGAACCGCTCGCCCTCGGTCAGCGTATGCAGGCCCACGGCCATGCGGCCGAGCGTGGACTTGCCGCAGCCCGATTCGCCCACCAGCCCCACCACCTCGCCGGTGCGGATGGCCAGGTCCACCTTGTCCACGGCGTGCACCACTTCCATCTTCTGTTTCGCGCCGAAGACGTTGGCCAGCTTGGCCGCCACGTCCAGCGTCTTGACGAAGCGCTTGGACACGCCGCGCAATTCCAGCAGCGGCGCCGGCGGCGTGGCCGTTTCGGCGGGCAGCGGCGCGGCGGCCGGGTTGTCGATCACGGGCGTGTTCATGCGGCCTCCTGCTGGGCGTGCACCGGGTGGAAGCAACGCAACTGGCGGCCGTCGGGCGTGACGTCGAGCGGCGGATCGGTCTTGCAGACGTCGGTGGCGTAGGGACAGCGGTTGCGGAACGCGCAGCCGCCCGGCAGGTTCAGCAGCGACGGCGTCATGCCCGGGATCTGCCGCAGCGGCGTGCCGCGCGGGTTGCGCGACGGCGCCGAGCCGATCAGCCCGTGCGTATAGGGATGCTCCGGGCGCTCCAGCACCTGGCGGACATCGCCCGATTCGACGATGCGGCCCGCGTACATCACGCAGACCTTGTCGGCCAGGCCGGCCACCACGGACAGGTCGTGCGTGATCCAGATCAGGGCCGTGCCCGATTCGCGGCACAGCGTCTGCATCTCGTAGAGGATCTGGCCCTGGATGGTGACGTCCAGCGCCGTGGTCGGTTCGTCGGCGATGATCAGGTCGGGCTTGTTCAGCAGCGCGATGGCGATGGCCACGCGCTGCCGCATGCCGCCCGAGAACTGGTGCGGATAGGCCAGCAGCCGCTCGTCCGGCGACGGGATACCCACGCGGGCCAGCGCGTTGCGGGCCCGTTCGCGCGCGGCGGCCTTGCTGACGTTGTCGTGCGCGCGCACCGCCTCGATCATCTGGGTGTCGATGCGCAGCACGGGGTTCAGCGTCATCATCGGGTCCTGGAAGATCATGGCGATGCGGTTGCCGCGCACGTCGCGCTGCTGGGCCGGCGTCAGCGCGCGCAGGTCGCGCGTCACGCCGTCGCGGCTGGTCAGGGCGATGCGGCCGTCCACGACCTTGCCCGGCGGATCGATCAAGCCCATGATCGAATAGCCGGTCATCGACTTGCCCGAGCCCGATTCGCCGACCAGGCCCATGATCTCGCCACGGCCGACCGAGAACGAGACGTCGTCGACGGCCCGCGCCACGCCGGCACGCGTGAAGAATTGCGTCTTGAGGTGTTCCACGACCAGGGTGGGCTGTGTCATCTTGGCGCTCCTGGCGGGTTATTGGGTCTGCAGGCGCGGGTTCAGCACGTCGCGCAACTGGTCGGCCACGAGGTTCATCGCGACGATCGTGATGACCAGCGCGATGCCGGGGAAGAAGCTGATCCAGTACTTGCCTGACAGCATGTACTGCTGGCCGTTAGCGATCAGCATGCCCAGCGACGGCTCCGTCACGGGCACGCCCAGCCCCAGGAACGACAGCGTGGCCTCCAGCGTGATGGCCGACGCCACCTGCAGCGCGGCGATCACGATCAGCGGCGGCAGGCAGTTCGGCAGCAGGTGGCGGAACATGATGCGGCGCGGCGGCAGGCCCAGGCAGGTGGCGGCCTCAATGTATTCCTTGCGCCGCTCCACCAGCGCCGCGCTGCGCGTGGTGCGCGCGTAGTACGCCCACTGCACGGCCACCAGCGCGATCACGATGTTGCCGATGCCCGGCCGCAGGAACGCCAGCAGGATCAGCGCCAGCAGGATCGGCGGGAACGAGAGCTGCAGGTCGGCCACGCGCATGATGAACGCCTCGGTGCGGCCGCCCAGGAAGCCGGCCAGCAGCCCGAGCGTGGCGCCCAGCAGCAGCGCGATCACGGTGCTGACCACGCCCACGCCGACGCTGATGCGCAGCCCGTACATCACGGCCGACAGCATGTCGCGGCCCTGCTCGTCGGACCCCATCACGAACGTCATGCCGGTGCCGGACTGCTCGCCCGGGGCCAGCCGGGCGTCGAGCACGTCCAGCGTGGCCAGGTCGTACGGGTTCTGCGGGGCCAGGAACGGCGCCAGGATCGCGATCAGCACGATCAGCACCAGCGTGGCCAGCCCCAGCACGGCCAGCTTGCTGGCAAAGAACTGCCGCGCAAAGCGGCGCCGCGGGGTCTCTTCCTTGACGGCGCGGGGCGCCTGGGCCGGTGCCGGCTCGGGGAGGGTCGAAGTGCTCATGGCTTACCCCTTGTTGTCGGCGATGCGCACGCGCGGATCGAGCAGGCTGTAGACGATGTCCACCAGCAGGTTGATCAGGATGAACAGCGTCACGATCACCATCAGGTAGGCGACGATGACGGGGCGGTCCAGCAACTGGATCGAGTCGATGATCAGCTTGCCCATGCCGGGCCACGCGAAGATCGACTCCGTGACGATGGCGAACGCGATGATCGAGCCAAACTGGAGCGCGATCACGGTCACGATCGGGATCAGAATATTCTTGAGAACGTGGACGCCGACGATGCGCGTGTTCGACAGCCCCTTGGCGCGCGCGAACTTCACGTAGTCCTGCAGCATCGCCTCCTGGGTGCCGGCGCGCGTGAGCCGGATCACCATGGCGATGTTCAGCAGCGACAGCGTCACGGCCGGCAGGATCAGGTGGCGGATGCCGTCCACGGTCAGGAAGCTCAGCGGCACGCCGAGCACGCGGACCGTCTCGCCGCGCCCGTTCGACGGCAGCCAGCCAAGCTGCACCGCGAAGACCATGATCAGCATCAGCCCGACCCAGAACGTGGGCAGCGAGAAGCCCAGGATCGACACCGTCATGATGGTCTTGCCCGCCACGCCGTTGGGCCGCAGCCCGGCCCACAGCCCCAGCGGGATGCCGAGCACGATGGCCAGCAGGATGGCGCAGATCGCCAGTTCCAGCGTGGCCGGCATGCGTTCGAAAATAAGCCGCAGCGCCGGCGTGCCATGGGCGAACGAAATACCCAGGTTTCCGTGCAGGGCGTTCTGCAGGAAGATCCCGTACTGCTCCCATAGCGGTTTGTCCAGGCCGAGGGCGGCGATGGTGCGTTTGATGTCCTCCTGGTCGGCCTGCGGGCTGATCAGGATGTCGATCGGGTTCCCGATCGCAAAAACGCCAAGAAAGACGAGCAGCGACATGACCAGCAGCACGACCACGCTCTGCATCAGTCGCCGGATGATGAAGACCAGCATGTTCCAGACGCTTTTCCTTTCGCTGGCACGCGCGTGACGCACCGCCAGCGGGTCCGCGGCCCACGGGGGACATCGTGGGAAAACCGCCCCGGCGCCGCGTGGACGCCGGGGCCGCGATCATACCGGAGCCGCCGGCACCCGGCTGGCGGCCCCGCCCTGCCCGGCCGGCTTACTGGGCCGGCTTGAACAGGTGCGCGTAGGTGCGCTCGTCGGTACGCGGCACGTACGTGATGCCCTTCTGCGTGGCCCACGTGGTCACCTGATGGTGGACCGGGATGATGCCGCCGTCCAGCACGACAATGGCCGTGGCCTCCTGCAGCAGCTTGGAGCGCTCGGTGTCGTCCACCGTCGCCAGCGCCTTTTCCAGCACCGCGTCCATCTTCGGATTGCAGTACTCGCCCCAGTTGGTCGTGCCGAAGCCCTTCTTGGCGTCCTCGCAGGCCACCAGCGCGCGCAGCGGCGAGCTGACCTCGCCGGTCTGGGCGCCCCAGCCGACCAGGCCGAACGACCACTCTCGCTTGATCGCCTTCGACGAGTAGGTGGCCATCGGCATGCCTTCCACCTTGGTGTTGATGCCGATCCGCGTCAGGTTCTGGGCGATGGTCTGGGCAATCTTCTCATCGTTGACGTAGCGGTTGTTCGGCGTGTGGAGCGTCAGCCCGAAGCCGTTGGGGTAGCCCGCGTCGGCCAGCATCTTCTTGGCCGCCTCCGGGTCGTACTTGAGCGTCTTGAGCTGCGGGTTGTGGCCGAACAGCGTGGGTGGCACGAGGTTGTTGGTCGGCTCCGACAGCCCTTCCATCAGCCGGTCCTTGATGCCCTGGCGGTTGATGGCCGTGCTGATGGCGATGCGCACGCGCGCGTCCTTCAGCGGGTTCTTGTCCATCGGCTGGCCTTCCTTCGTCGTCACGAACGGCGACTTGTCGCGCTTGACGTCGAAGTACAGGTAGATCACGCGGTGCGAGATCTTGGAGAAGAACGACAGCTTCGGGTCGTTGCGCACCTTGGGCAGGTCGGGCGTCGGCACGTTCTCGATGGCCTGCACGTCGCCGGACAGCAGCGCCGCCAGCCGCGTGGCCGGGTTCGGGATGAAGCGCAGCGTCACCTTGTCCCAGGCCGGCTTGGCGCCCCAGTAGTCGGGGTTGCGCACCAGTTCCACCCGGTCGTCGCGCGCGTAGCTGACGAACTTGAACGGGCCGGTGCCGATCATGCCCTTGCCCTGCGCGAAGTCGTCGGAGGACAGGCCCTGCGTGGCTTTCTTCTGGACCATGAACACCGACGTCAGGTCGTTCAGCATCAACGGGTACGGCTGGTTGGTGGTGAGCTGGATCGTGTACTTGTCGATGATCTTCTTGTTGATGATCGCCTTGGTGTAGACGTCGAACTTGCCGGGGCTGTTGACGATCGTGGCCGGGCGGTCCAGCGACCAGGCGACGTCCTCGGTGGTCAGTTCGGTGCCGTCGTGCCACTTCACGCCGCGGCGCAGCTTGAATTCCCACGTGAGGTTGTTCACCAGCTTCCAGGACTCGGCCAGGCCGGGTACGACCTTGCTGTCCGGATCGAGCTTGATCAGCGATTCGAACACGTGCTCGGACACGTTGATGTTCGAGAAGAGGTTATAGAAATGCGGATCCATTGAGGTCGGCGGCGAACTCATGGCGATCTTCAGATCGGCCGCCTGGGCCTGTGCGGCCAGGCCGAAGCCGAGGGCGCCGGTCAGCAGGGCCATACCGACGGCCTTGCCGACAGCCTTCTTGACGTGACGAAGGGACATCGCGCGATTCTCCCTGTGGGACTTGAAATGACGTTTAGGATCGGCCGCGCGGGAGCGTTGCGTCGGGCCGCATTTTGGTGCGGCATCCGTGCAGGGCAACGTGGCGCGCGACCGGCCGGGCACTTCAAGCATGAACTGTTCCAGCAGTGCCGGCCCGCCGCCATGCGGGGAAACCCACCCGCCAGGCAGTGCACGCGCGATGCTGCAATGCACGGGCGCGGTCGGCCGGGTGCGCGGAACGCCTTGTTTTGGCGCTTCTGCGATAGCCGTCGTATGATCGGGGTATCCAATCGCCCCACTTGCCTGGACCGGCATCATGAAGCTCATTCCCGAAATCCTGCAGGCGCAAGCCGAAATCCGCACCATCCGACGCGACATCCACGCGCATCCCGAACTGTGTTTCGAGGAGCAGCGCACCGCCGATGTGGTGGCGCAGAACCTGGAATCGTGGGGCATCGAGGTCCATCGCGGACTCGGCACGACCGGCCTGGTCGGCGTGATTCGCAACGGCAGCAGCAAGCGGGCCATCGGCCTGCGCGCCGACATGGACGCGCTGCCGCTGCAGGAAGCCAACACCTTCGGCCATCGGTCGCAGCACGCCGGCAAGATGCACGCGTGCGGCCACGACGGCCACACCGCGATGCTGCTGGGCGCCGCGCGCTACCTGGCCGAGCACCGCAACTTCGACGGCACCGTGCACCTGATTTTCCAGCCGGCCGAGGAAGGCGGCGGCGGCGCGCGCGAGATGATCAAGGACGGCCTGTTCGAGCGATTTCCGTGCGACGCCGTGTTTGGCATGCACAACTGGCCCGGCATGCCGGTGGGGTCGTTCGGCACGACGGCCGGCCCGCTGATGGCATCGAGCAACGAATTCCGCATCACCGTGCGCGGCAAGGGCGCCCACGCCGCGATGCCGCACAATGGCTGCGACCCGGTGTTCACGGGCGCGCAGATCGTGTCGGCACTGCAGGGCATCATCACGCGCAACAAGCGGCCGATCGACACGGCCGTGATCTCGGTCACCCAGTTCCACGCCGGCGACGCGACGAACATCGTTCCGAACGAAGCCTGGCTGGGCGGCACCGTGCGCACGTTCACCGTGGAGGTGCTGGACCTGATCGAGCGGCGCATGGAAGAGGTTGCCCGGGCCGTGGCGCAGGCCTTCGATTGCACCATCGACTTCGAATTCCGCCGCAACTACCCGCCGACCATCAACAGCGCGGCCGAGGCGGCCTTTGCGGTGGAGATTGCCCGCGAGCTGGTGGGCGCGGAGAACGTCGACGGCAACGTCGAGCCGACCATGGGCGCCGAGGATTTCTCGTTCATGCTGCAGGAAAAGCCGGGCTGCTACCTGTTCATCGGCAACGGCGAAGGCGGGCACCGCGAGGCCGGCCACGGCATGGGTCCCTGCATGCTGCACAACCCGAGCTACGACTTCAACGACGAACTGCTGCCGGTGGGCTCGACGTTCTTCGTCAAGCTGGTGGAGAAGTGGCTGGCGCCAGCCTGATTACAGGACGGCCGGCTGGCCGCCCCTGAGTGGCGCCCGTCGCTCAGTCGATGGCGATGTCGCCGTACCACGCTTCCGCGCGGCTCTTGGTGTTGTCGGTATCGGTCATCAGCCCCACCGCGAGCACTTTGCCCGGATCGGCGCCAAACGCCTTGCGGTAGTCGGCACGCAGGTCACGCTCGTGGCAACGCCATTCCTTGGTGTGCCGCGTGCCGGAATCGACGACGATCATGCGCACGCGGTCGGTGTGCGGATTGTTCAGGACAGTACCGGGCGGGCGCTTGCCGGCCCAGATGTACATCAGCGTGGCATAGGGCATCTCCCGCCCCGTCGTGATGCGCGCCATCTCGTACATCAGCTGGTCTTTCAGCGACAACGTGGTCCGATCTCCGTCGAATGCCACGAAAATCCGTAGCGGCGCGTCTTCTCGATGGCTGACGGCGTTGTCGGCGACACGGATGACGTCGCTGGTCTTCCACATCCATCGCAACGTGCCCGGATCGCGCTGGACGAGCGGCACATAGAGGCCGGATGCCGAAGCGTCGGCCTGGGCATGAAGCACCAGGCGCCGGTCATCTTCGGTCAGCGAATAGCGGGTGGGCAGCTTGTTGCGATTGACGGTCCACGGGTGCCAGCCGGAGGGCTGGACCATCGGACCTGAGGCTGCCGAGAACAGCGGCAGGTGCGACAGCAGCGGCAGCGAAGCCGGATCGGCTTCCGCTTCGCCATCGCCACCGGCGTCGGCCTCCGCGCCGGACTTCGCGATGCGATTGGCCAGCTCGAGCGGATCAGTCGGGATGGGGGATACGGCGGCCTGCAACAGGCCCTTCCCCTTGAACGCCGCGCAGTTTCCATCGGAAACGGCAGCCATTTTGGACGGATCGGTCGACACGACCGACGTAGATGCACAACCGGCAAGCGCGACCACGCTCACCAAACAAGCCAATGCTGGCCGAAACTTCATGGCCACGATACCCCCCGGACCCTGATACTTACCCGTTCGTCGAAATCCCAAGTTCCTGGCTATTCGGCGCCGAGGCTTTTGGTCTTGCAGACTGCTTCGTGCTGAATTTTTCAGCGCTTGAGCGAGAACATATCAGATGCCTCGGGGCGCCGGAATGCTCCGGTACCCTGAAAACAACAGGCAACATGACGGATCGCAAAACCGCCGCTGCAAAAGCAAAACCCCCAAGCTTTTGGGCTTGGGGGTTTTGGGTATAAGAGCCTGGCGATGACCTACTTTCACACGGGTAGTCCGCACTATCATCGGCGCAAAGTCGTTTCACGGTCCTGTTCGGGATGGGAAGGGGTGGTTCCAACTCGCTATGGTCACCAGGCATGAGGGGTTGCCGGCGCTGACGTGTGGTCAGCGCGGGCGAATCTGGGTGTAGTAAAGATATGGGGTTGTGCTGTATGCCTGTGGCACAGCGGAACACCAGGTAAAACACACTGGTTATAGGATCAAGCCTTACGGGCAATTAGTACTGGTTAGCTTAACGCATTACTGCGCTTCCACACCCAGCCTATCAACGTCCTGGTCTCGAACGACCCTTCAAGGAGGTCAAGCCTCCAGGGAATCCTCATCTTCAGGCGAGTTTCCCGCTTAGATGCTTTCAGCGGTTATCTCTTCCGTACATAGCTACCCTGCGATGCCTCTGGCGAGACAACAGGTACACCAGCGGTACGTCCACTCCGGTCCTCTCGTACTAGGAGCAGCCCCCGTCAAGATTCCAACGCCCACGGCAGATAGGGACCAAACTGTCTCACGACGTTTTAAACCCAGCTCACGTACCTCTTTAAATGGCGAACAGCCATACCCTTGGGACCGGCTACAGCCCCAGGATGAGATGAGCCGACATCGAGGTGCCAAACACCGCCGTCGATATGAACTCTTGGGCGGTATCAGCCTGTTATCCCCAGAGTACCTTTTATCCGTTGAGCGATGGCCCTTCCATTCAGAACCACCGGATCACTATGTCCTGCTTTCGCACCTGCTCGACTTGTCGGTCTCGCAGTTAAGCACGCTTTTGCCATTGCACTTTAGGTACGATGTCCGACCGTACCAAGCGTACCTTCGAACTCCTCCGTTACACTTTGGGAGGAGACCGCCCCAGTCAAACTGCCTACCATGCACTGTCCCCGACCCGGATTCACGGGCCAAGGTTAGAACCTCAAACAAACCAGGGTGGTATTTCAAGGACGGCTCCACGTGAACTAGCGTCCACGCTTCAAAGCCTCCCACCTATCCTACACAGATCGGTTCAAAGTCCAATGCAAAGCTACAGTAAAGGTTCATGGGGTCTTTCCGTCTAGCCGCGGGGAGATTGCATCATCACAAACACTTCAACTTCGCTGAGTCTCGGGAGGAGACAGTGTGGCCATCGTTACGCCATTCGTGCAGGTCGGAACTTACCCGACAAGGAATTTCGCTACCTTAGGACCGTTATAGTTACGGCCGCCGTTTACCGGGACTTCAATCAAGAGCTTGCACCCCATCATTTAATCTTCCGGCACCGGGCAGGCGTCACACCCTATACGTCCACTTTCGTGTTTGCAGAGTGCTGTGTTTTTATTAAACAGTCGCAGCCACCATTTTATTGCAACCCCTTCACCCTTCTGGCGCAGGCCAGTCAAGCTACCAGGGCGTACCTTATCCCGAAGTTACGGTACCAATTTGCCGAGTTCCTTCTCCCGAGTTCTCTCAAGCGCCTTAGAATACTCATCTCGCCCACCTGTGTCGGTTTGCGGTACGGTCTCGTATGACTGAAGCTTAGAGGCTTTTCTTGGAACCACTTCCAATTGCTTCGCAGCACTAGGCCGCTCGCCCCGCATCCTTGAATTCCGCGCCCGGATTTGCCTAAGCGCCTTCTCCAATGCAGGGACCGGGACTTCCAACACCCGGACAACCTTCCGCGATCCGTCCCCCCATCGCATCATACGACGGTGCAGGAATATTAACCTGCTTCCCATCAGCTACGCATCTCTGCCTCGCCTTAGGGGCCGACTCACCCTACGCCGATGAACGTTGCGTAGGAAACCTTGGGCTTACGGCGAGGGGGCCTTTCACCCCCTTTATCGCTACTCATGTCAGCATTCGCACTTCTGATACCTCCAGCATCCTTTACAAGACACCTTCACAGGCTTACAGAACGCTCTCCTACCACGCGCTTGCGCGCGTCCGCAGCTTCGGTGACTGGCTTAGCCCCGTTACATCTTCCGCGCAGGACGACTCGATCAGTGAGCTATTACGCTTTCTTTAAAGGGTGGCTGCTTCTAAGCCAACCTCCTGACTGTTTTAGCCTTCCCACTTCGTTTCCCACTTAGCCAATCTTGGGGACCTTAGCTGGCGGTCTGGGTTGTTTCCCTCTTGACACCGGACGTTAGCACCCGATGTCTGTCTCCCGTGATTGCACTCTTCGGTATTCGGAGTTTGCTATGGCGGGGTAATCAGCAATAGACCCCCCAACCATGACAGTGCTCTACCCCCGAAGGTGAGACACGAGGCACTACCTAAATAGTTTTCGGAGAGAACCAGCTATTTCCAGATTTGTTTAGCCTTTCACCCCTATCCACAGCTCATCCCCTAACTTTTCAACGTTAGTGGGTTCGGTCCTCCAGTACGTGTTACCGCACCTTCAACCTGGCCATGGATAGATCATCTGGTTTCGGGTCTACACCCAGCGACTCAACGCCCTGTTCGGACTCGCTTTCGCTACGCCTTCCCTAATCGGTTAAGCTTGCCACTGAATGTAAGTCGCTGACCCATTATACAAAAGGTACGCCGTCACCCGTTGCCAGGCTCCGACTGTTTGTATGCATGCGGTTTCAGGATCTATTTCACTCCCCTCCCGGGGTTCTTTTCGCCTTTCCCTCACGGTACTGGTTCACTATCGGTCGATCACGAGTATTTAGCCTTGGAGGATGGTCCCCCCATCTTCAGACAGGATTTCACGTGTCCCGCCCTACTTGTCGTACACCTAGTTCCACAACGCTGTTTTCGCATACAGGGCTATCACCTGCTATGGCCGGGCTTTCCATCCCGTTCTGCTAACAATGCTGCTAAAGAGTACAAGGCTCTTCCCATTTCGTTCGCCACTACTTTGGGAATCTCGGTTGATTTCTGTTCCTGCAGCTACTTAGATGTTTCAGTTCGCCGCGTTCGCTTCCCTTGCCTATGTATTCAGCAAGGGATGACCCATACGGGCCGGGTTTCCCCATTCGGACATCTCCGGATCAAAGCTCGTTTGCCAGCTCCCCGAAGCTTTTCGCAGGCTACCGCGTCCTTCATCGCCTGTGATCGCCAAGGCATCCACCACATGCACTTGTTCGCTTGACCCTATAACGAGTGTGTCTCCACATCCATTACAGGTCTGAGTTCTCGCGTTTGTGCCGTATTCCAAGTCATCTTTCGATCACTTAAATACATTTTGGTTGATACAATCACAACCCGGTATCGCGTACTGCAGCGCGCCTCATCAACGCACTCGCGACACCTTTACTACATCCCATATTGTTAAAGAACAGCCGAGCAAACATGCTCGATGGCAACAGCCAAAGACAAACACTCGCAACCGAGCGCTTCTCTTTGACAACTACCCCAAGGTAAGTGGTGGAGGATGACGGGATCGAACCGACGACCCCCTGCTTGCAAAGCAGGTGCTCTCCCAGCTGAGCTAATCCCCCGGATAACTTGGTGGGTCTGGTAGGACTTGAACCTACGACCCCCGCCTTATCAAGACGGTGCTCTAACCACCTGAGCTACAGACCCTTGGCTGTAACACTCAAACAAACCGATAAGTGTGGACGCTTGACTTGTGAACACAAGCCTCTGGAAAGGAGGTGATCCAGCCGCACCTTCCGATACGGCTACCTTGTTACGACTTCACCCCAGTCATGAACCCTGCCGTGGTAATCGCCCTCCTTGCGGTTAGGCTAACTACTTCTGGCAAAACCCACTCCCATGGTGTGACGGGCGGTGTGTACAAGACCCGGGAACGTATTCACCGCGGCATGCTGATCCGCGATTACTAGCGATTCCAGCTTCACGCAGTCGAGTTGCAGACTGCGATCCGGACTACGATGCGTTTTCTGGGATTAGCTCCCCCTCGCGGGTTGGCAACCCTCTGTACGCACCATTGTATGACGTGTGAAGCCCTACCCATAAGGGCCATGAGGACTTGACGTCATCCCCACCTTCCTCCGGTTTGTCACCGGCAGTCTCTCTAGAGTGCCCTTTCGTAGCAACTAGAGACAAGGGTTGCGCTCGTTGCGGGACTTAACCCAACATCTCACGACACGAGCTGACGACAGCCATGCAGCACCTGTGTCCACTTTCCCTTTCGGGCACCTGATGCATCTCTGCTTCGTTAGTGGCATGTCAAGGGTAGGTAAGGTTTTTCGCGTTGCATCGAATTAATCCACATCATCCACCGCTTGTGCGGGTCCCCGTCAATTCCTTTGAGTTTTAATCTTGCGACCGTACTCCCCAGGCGGTCAACTTCACGCGTTAGCTACGTTACTGAGAAAATGAATCCCCAACAACTAGTTGACATCGTTTAGGGCGTGGACTACCAGGGTATCTAATCCTGTTTGCTCCCCACGCTTTCGTGCATGAGCGTCAGTCACGTCCCAGGGGGCTGCCTTCGCCATCGGTATTCCTCCACATCTCTACGCATTTCACTGCTACACGTGGAATTCTACCCCCCTCTGACGCACTCTAGCCTTGCAGTCACAAGCGCAATTCCCAGGTTAAGCCCGGGGATTTCACGCCTGTCTTACAAAACCGCCTGCGCACGCTTTACGCCCAGTAATTCCGATTAACGCTCGCACCCTACGTATTACCGCGGCTGCTGGCACGTAGTTAGCCGGTGCTTATTCTTCCGGTACCGTCATCCGCCCCAGGTATTAACCAGAACGTTTTCTTTCCGGACAAAAGTGCTTTACAACCCGAAGGCCTTCTTCACACACGCGGCATTGCTGGATCAGGGTTGCCCCCATTGTCCAAAATTCCCCACTGCTGCCTCCCGTAGGAGTCTGGGCCGTGTCTCAGTCCCAGTGTGGCTGATCGTCCTCTCAGACCAGCTACTGATCGTCGCCTTGGTGAGCCTTTACCCCACCAACTAGCTAATCAGACATCGGCCGCTCCTGCTGCGCGAGGCCTTGCGGTCCCCCGCTTTCACCCTCAGGTCGTATGCGGTATTAGCTAATCTTTCGACTAGTTATCCCCCACAACAGGGTACGTTCCGATGTATTACTCACCCGTTCGCCACTCGCCGCCAGACCGAAGTCCGCGCTGCCGTTCGACTTGCATGTGTAAGGCATGCCGCCAGCGTTCAATCTGAGCCAGGATCAAACTCTTCAGTTCAATCTCTGTGTGCCCCGAAGGGCTCGCTCTTTCGAGCGGTCGCTCACTCTCAGAAAACTGACTGACTCAACTCCGAAGAGCCAAACCAACATGTTTTACTGTGCGAGCACTTGATACTGTTGAAGCAACACCAGGAACCCGAAGTCCCCGGCGGCGTTCGCCATCAAGCGCCCACACTTATCGGTTGTTTGGTTGTTAAAGAACTTCAGCGAGCCGGCTTCGCCGTTCGCTGTCGCTGCGTATTTCGTCGCAGCGGAGAAACGAGATTATGCAGAGCATTCAACGTTTCGTCAACAGGTTTCGCAGAACTTTTTTCTGCCGGCCGGCGCTGGCAAACCCCGCCAACTCCAACCCCCATCAACCCCGCAACCCTTGTCGCTGCTGCGTTTGCAGCGCGGTTCGTGTTGCGAGGGGGCGAATATTAGGCCCGATCGACGCGCTTTGCAACACGTATGTCACGAACCTGTGGCGGAGAATGTTCGCGCCCTCATTCAAACCCTTGATCGATAAGGAAAATCGGCCCGACAAACATTTGTCCGGCCGCATAATACCCCCGCGCTATCCTCGGGTATTCCCTGACTCAACTATTACCGATGGGTGAAGTTGGGTGCGCGTTTCTCCACAAACGCAGCCATCCCCTCCTTCTGGTCCTCGGTGGCGAAGGTGGAATGGAACAGCCGACGCTCGAATCGCACGCCTTCGTTCAGCGTGGTCTCGTAGGCCGCGTTGACCGATTCCTTGATCATCATCACCACGGGCAGTGAATAGCCGGCGATGGTCTCCGCCGCGGCGACCGCTTCGTCCACCAGCTTGTCCGCCGGCACCACGCGCGATACCAGTCCCGCCCGCTCGGCCTCAGCCGCGTCCATCATCCGGGCGGTCAGGCACAGGTCCATCGCCTTGGCCTTGGATACCGCGCGCGGCAGCCGCTGTGTGCCGCCGGCGCCGGGCATGGTGCCCAGCTTCACCTCAGGCTGGCCGAACTTTGCGCTCTCGGCCGCGATCACGATGTCGCACATCATCGCCAGCTCGCAGCCGCCGCCCAGCGCGTAGCCGCCCACCGCGGCAATCACGGGCTTGCGGATGCGGCGGATGGTCTCCCAGTTGCGCGTAATGTAGTCGCCCTTGTAGACATCCATATAAGAGTACCTGGCCATCATGCCGATATCGGCCCCCGCCGCGAACGCCCGCTCGCTGCCGGTGATGACGATGCAGCCGATCCCGTCGTCCTGGTCGAACGCCGTCAGCGCGGCGCCCAGTTCGTCCATCAGCGCGTCGTTGAGCGCGTTGAGCGCCTTGGGCCGGTTCAGCGTCACCAGCCCTACCCGGCCGCGGGTCTCCACCAGGATGTTCTCGTACGACATGTCTTCTCCTTGCGATGAATGGAAGCGGCCCGGCGATGCGACGGGCCGATCAGCGGGTCGATACTCGCCCGCCACCCTGCCACGGTCAAGGCGGGCCGACACCTCTTGCGCCGCGCCCTCTTCCCCACTACTATTTGCCGACCGACTGGTCGGTTAATTTAACGGGCGCCGCACGCTATCTACAATGTGCGAAGCACCCCGCGTGGCAGTCGATCCACACCCCGGACCAGGAGACCCAACATGGCGCAGGAGACCCCCATGCCCCCGACCCCGGCGCAAGCCGCCGTGCGCACCACGCTCGAAGCCGGCCCGATCCTGCTGCGCTGGCAAGGCGACGTGGCCGTCGTGACGCTGAATCGCCCCGACAAGCTCAACAGTTTCACGCGCGACATGCACCGCGCGCTGGTGCAGGCGCTGGACCACGTCGAAGCCGGCGCGGCCCGCGCGCTGCTGCTGACCGGCGCCGGCCGCGGTTTCTGCGCGGGCCAGGATCTTGCCGATCTCGATTTCACGCCCGGCCACGCCACCGACCTCGGCGAGCTGATCGATACCTGGTTCAACCCGCTGGTCCGCCGGCTCCAGGCGCTGCCGCTGCCCGTGATTGCCGCCGTCAACGGCACGGCCGCCGGCGCGGGCGCCAACCTGGCGCTGGCGTGCGACATCGTGCTGGCCGCCCGCTCCGCCAGCTTCATCCAGGCGTTCGTCAGGATCGGCCTCGTGCCCGATTCCGGCGGCACGTGGCTGCTGCCCAAGCGCCTGGGCATGGCCCGGGCCCTTGGCCTGGCGGTGACCGGCGACAAGCTGAGCGCCGACGAGGCCGAGAAGTGGGGCCTGATCTGGGAAGCGATGGACGACCCGCTGCTGCCCGAGCAGGCCATGGCGATCGCCACGCACCTGGCCGCCCAGCCCACCCGCGCGCTGGCCGCCATCAAGCGCGCCATGCACGCCAGCGCCACCAACACGTTCGACGCCCAGCTAGACCTGGAGCGCGACCTGCAGCGCGATCTCGGCCAGTCCCACGATTATTCGGAAGGCGTGAACGCCTTTCTGCAAAAGCGCGCGCCCCATTTCAAGGGCGCCTGATCCCGTCCCCCGCAACCAGGAGATCCGCTTGACGCAAGATCCCCAGGCGCTGGCGCAGGCCACCGCCCACGCGATGTACGAATCCGACGCCTGCAGCCGCTGGCTGGGCATGGTGATCGAGGAAGTACGGCCCGGCTACGCGCGCCTGTCGATGCCCGTACGGCCCGAATTCCTGAACGGCCACGCCATCTGCCACGGCGGGCTGATGTTCACGCTGGCCGATTCGGCCTTCGCGTTCGCCTGCAATAGCCGCAACATCAACACCGTGGCGTCGGGCTGCGCGATCGAATTCCTGCGGCCCGTGCGGGGCGGCGACGTGCTGACCGCCGAGGCCGTGGAGCAGATTCTGTCCGGCCGCCACGGCGTGTACGACATCAAGGTGACCAACCGCGCCGGCGAGCCGGTGGCGATGTTCCGCGGCAAGTCGGCGCAGATCAAGGGGCACGTGATCCCGCCCGCCGAAGGCTGACGCCCGGCACCCCGCCGTTCCCGCGCCAACGTAGCGCAACCATCCCGGAAACGTGGAGACACGCATGAGTACGCCCCTGACCGATCTGCCGCTGGAGCCGATCGAGACCGCCAGCCGGCAGACGCTGCAAACCCTGCAGCTCGAGCGCCTGAAATGGTCGCTGCGCCATGCCTACGACCATTCGCCCGTCTACCGGCGCAAGTTCGACCAGGCCGGCGTGCATCCGGACCAGGTCCAGTCGCTGGCCGACCTGGCACGCTTTCCGTTCACGACCAAGCAGGACCTGCGCGACAACTACCCGTTCGGCATGTTCGCCGTGCCGCAGGACCGGATCGCCCGCATCCACGCCTCGTCGGGCACCACGGGCAAGCCCACGGTGGTGGGCTACACGCTGCAGGACATCGACACCTGGGCCACGGTCATGGCCCGCTCGATCCGGGCGTCAGGCGCCCGCCGCGGCGACAAGGTCCATATCAGCTACGGCTACGGCCTGTTCACGGGCGGGCTGGGCGCCCACTACGGCGTGGAAAAGGCCGGGCTGACGGCCATCCCGTTCGGCGGCGGCCAGACCGAGCGGCAGGTGCAGCTCATCCAGGACTTCAGGCCGGAGATCATCATGGTGACGCCCAGCTACATGCTGGCGATTGCCGACGAGCTGGAGCGCCAGGGCATCGACCCGGCATCGACGTCGCTGCGCATCGGCATCTTCGGCGCCGAGCCGTGGACGCCCGAGATGCGGCTGGCCATCGAGAAGCGCATGGGCATCTCGGCCGTCGACATCTATGGCCTGTCCGAGGTCATGGGCCCCGGCGTGGCCAACGAGTGCGCCGAGACCAAGGACGGCCCGACCATCTGGGAAGACCATTTCTATCCCGAGATCATCGACCCCGACACCGGCGAGGTGCTGCCCGACGGCGAATTCGGCGAACTGGTATTCACGTCGCTGACCAAGGAAGCGATGCCGGTGGTGCGCTACCGCACGCGCGACCTCACGCGGCTGCTGCCCGGCACCGCGCGCGCCGCGTTCCGCCGCATGGAGAAGATCACGGGCCGCACCGACGACATGATGATCGTGCGCGGCGTCAACGTATTTCCGTCCCAAATCGAAGAACTGATCCTCAAGCACAGCGGGCTGGCGCCGCACTACCAGTGCGTGCTGGGCAAGGAAGGCCCGCTGGACACGCTGACCGTGCGCGTGGAATGCGCCCACGGTGCCGATCCGGCGGCGGCCGGCCAAGCGCGCGAGCAGCTGGCGCACGACATCAAGGCGTACATCGGCGTGACGGCCGGGATCGAGATCCTGGGCGAAGGCGGCGTCGAGCGCTCGGTGGGCAAGGCGCGCCGCATCGTCGACAACCGCCCGCGCTAGCGCCGGCCCCCGGCGCGCGCTGGCGCCGGCAAGGCCGCCGCGCGCCGCCGGTCGTCCCGCTTGAACCCGAGCCGGCGCGCCAGCTTGTGCAGGTTGCTGGCATCCACGCCAAGCTGCCGCGCGGCCTGCGTCCAGTTGCCGTCCTGCGCCAGCAGCGCCTGTTCGATGCACCGGCGCTGGCACGAATCCACGGCCTGGCGCAGCGTCAGTTCCGGCACCACCACGGGCGCCAGCGGCCCTTCGGCCGGCCCAGACGGCGCCCAGCCGCCGCGCTGGGCAGGGTCCGACAGCTCCGACACATCGAACAGGTCGCCGAACAGGTCGGCATCGAGCGTCAGGATGTCGTTGCGGTCCGCCCCGCGGCTCACGCGCTTGAGCGCCGCGCGGCTGATCACGTGTTCCAGCTCGCGCACGTTGCCGGGCCACGGATAGCGGCGCAGCGCGTCTTGCGCGGCGGCGGACAGCCGCAGGCTGCGCAGCCCCAGCCGGGCCCGATTCAGCTCCAGAAAGTGGCCGGCCAGCAGCAGCACGTCGTTGTCGCGCTCGCGCAGCGGCGGGATCGGGATCGGATAGACCGACAGCCGGTGATAGAGGTCGGCCCGGAACGCCCCGTCGCGCACGTGCTCGCGCAGGTGGCGGTTGGTCGCCGCGATCACGCGCACGTCCACGCGGCGCGGCCGGTCGCTGCCCAGCCGCTGGATCTCGCCGTTCTGCAGCGTGCGCAGCAGCTTGGCCTGGATCGACAGCGGCAGTTCGCCCACCTCGTCCAGGAACAGCGTGCCGCCATCGGCAGCCTCGAACCGCCCCGGCCGCTCGCCCGTGGCACCCGAGAACGCACCGCGCGCATGGCCGAACAGTTCGCTCTCGGCCAGTGATTCGGGCAGCGCCGCGCAGTTGACGTGGATCAGCGGCCGATTGCGCCGGCGCGACAGCCGGTGCAGCCGGTGCGCAAACAGTTCCTTGCCCACGCCGGTCTCGCCCAGCAGCAGCACCGGCAGTTCCGAATCGGCCACCACGCGCAGTTCGTGCAGCAGATGGGCGATGGCCTGGCTCTGGCCGATGATCTCGCCCTCGTCGCGCCCCACCTCGCCGGCCGGCGCGTCGATGCGCCCCTGCCGCAGCGCCCGGATCTCGGCCTCAAGCCGCGTCAGGCGAATGGCCGCCTCCACCAGCGGCGTCAGCCGCTGCAGGTCCACCTGCGCGGCATCGGTAAAGGTGCCCACCTGCAGCGCGTCGAGCGTCAGCACGCCCCACGGCTGGCCCTCGGCCTCCAGGCTCACGCCCATGCAGTCGTGCACCGGCAGCGGCTCGCCCACGTGCGCATCGATCAGCCCGTCGTACGGATCGGGCAGTGCGCTGTCGTGGTGAAAGCAGGTCACGCCGCGCCGGGCCAGAATGGCCGCCAGCCGCGGATGCAGGCTCACGGCAAAGCGGCGCCCCAGCGCGTCGCGCACCAGCCCGTCCACCGCCACCGGCCGCAACTGGTCTTCCTCCAGCCGCAGCAGCGCCACCGCGCCGCAGCGGAAATGCGCGCGCAGGCTGCCCACCAGCCGTTGCATCCGCACGGCCTGCGGCAGGTCCGCGCACAGGTCCGCCAGAAGTAGCTCGCCGATCATGGTTAAAAACACCCTCGTCAGGTTCGATTCACCACGTCTGGCCGGGGTCACAAATACCCGACCGAAACGTAAATCGTTGAATCTTTGAAGATTTGCGATGGGCACGAGAATCGCACAGGGAACGCTTGCATCTATTGAGAAGGAGCAAACCATGAGCATGCAAGACCAGTCCCTGGGCCAACTGGCCCGCCGCATCCCCGGTGCGACAAAGATCTTCCACGACTACCAGCTCGACTTCTGCTGTGGCGGCGCCCACACGCTGCGCGACGCCGCCGAGGCCAGGGGGCTGGACGCCGCCGCCATCGAGGCGCGGCTTCAGGCGCTGCAGGCCGAGGCACCGGCCGACGGCCAGGACTGGGGCGACGCCCCCGCCGACGCGCTGATCGCCCACATCCTGTCCCGCTTCCACGAGCGCCACCGCGAGCAGTTGCCCGAGTTGATCCGGCTGGCGCGCCGGGTGGAGGAAGTCCATGGCGACCGTCCCGACTGCCCCGTGGGCCTGGCCGATCACCTGGGCGTCATGCATCAGGAGCTGCTGAGCCATATGCAGAAGGAGGAACAGGTGCTGTTCCCGATGCTCGCGCGCGGCATGAACGCCATGGCCGGCGCGCCGATCACGGTCATGCGGATGGAGCACGACGACCACGGCGTCGCGCTGGAGCGGCTGGCCGAACTGACCGGCGACATCACGCTGCCGCGCGCCGCCTGCAACACCTGGCGCGCGCTCTACCTGGGCCTGCGCACGTTCCGCGAAGACCTGATGGAACACATCCATCTGGAAAACAACGTGCTGTTCGACAACGCCGTGCGCGGCGGGGCCGCAGGCGGCCACTGAGCCGCGCCGCCCGGCACCCCATCCACACCATCAACACCCTCATCACGCGCCCTGCCGCGCTTTCATCATGGGTCCCTACAAGAAACTATGGTTCACGCTGATCGCCGTGCTGGCGGTCACGTTCGCACTGCTCGGCTACTACGGTGCCGAGGTCTACCGGCAGCAGCCGCCGATCCCGGCACAGGTGGTGGCCGCCGACGGCACCCCGCTGTTTACCGCCGACGACATCCTCGACGGCCAGACCGCCTGGCAATCGGTGGGCGGCATGCAGCTCGGCTCGATCTGGGGCCACGGCGCCTACCAGGCGCCCGACTGGACCGCCGACTGGCTGCACCGCGAGCTCACCGCCTGGCTGGACCTGGCCGCCCGCGAGCGCCACGGCCAGGATTTCGCCGCGCTCGACGCCGGCCAGCAGGCCGCGCTGCGCGCCCATCTGAAGGCCGAATATCGCGGCAACCAGGTGGACGCCCACAACGTGCTCGCCGTGTCGCCCCGCCGCGCCAAGGCCATGGAAATCACGGCCGACTACTACCAGCGGCTGTTTGCCGACGCCCCGGAGCTCCGCCGCAGCCGCGAGAGCTTTGCGATGAAGGAAAACACGCTGCCGTCGGCCGAGCGTCGCGTGCAGCTCACGCATTTCTTCTTCTGGACCGCCTGGGCCGCCGCGACCGACCGCCCCGGCCACACCGCCACCTACACCAACAACTGGCCGCACGAGCCGCTGATCGACAATCGTCCCACCGCCGAAAACGTGGTCTGGTCCGTGGCCAGCGTGGTCGTGCTGCTGGCCGGCGTGGGGCTGCTGATCTGGGCCTGGGCGTTCCTGCGCGGCCAGGAGTCGCCGCTGCCGCCTCCGCCCGCGCGCGACCCGCTGTCGACGTTCGCGCTCACGCCGTCGCAACGGGCGCTGGGCAAGTACGTGTTCCTGGTGGTGGCACTGTTCGCGTTCCAGGTGCTGATCGGCGGCTTTACCGCCCACTACACGGTCGAAGGCCAGAAGTTCTACGGGATCGACGTGTCGCAGTGGTTCCCGTACACGCTGGTGCGCACCTGGCACATCCAGAGCGCGCTGTTCTGGATCGCCACCGGGTTCCTGGCGGCCGGGCTGTTCCTGGCGCCGCTGATCAACGGCGGCAAGGACCCCAAGTACCAGCGGCTCGGCGTCGACGTGCTGTTCTGGGCGCTGGTGGTGGTCGTGGTCGGCTCGTTCGCCGGCAACTACCTCGCCATCGCCCAGAAGCTGCCCGCCCACCTGAACTTCTGGCTGGGCCACCAGGGCTACGAGTATGTGGACCTGGGACGCCTGTGGCAGATCGGCAAGTTCGCCGGCATCGTGATCTGGCTCGTGCTGATGCTGCGCGGCATCGCCCCGGCCTTCCGGGCGCGTGACGGCGGCGACAAGAACCTGCTGGCGCTGCTGACGTCGTCCGTGGTCGCCATCGGCCTGTTCTACGGCGCCGGCCTGTTCTACGGCGAGCGCACCAGCCTGACGGTGATGGAGTACTGGCGCTGGTGGGTGGTCCACCTGTGGGTGGAGGGCTTCTTCGAGGTCTTCGCCACCACCGCGCTGGCCTTCATCTTCTCCACGCTGGGCCTGGTGTCGCGCCCGATGGCCACGGCGGCCAGCCTGGCGTCGGCGTCGCTGTTCATGCTCGGCGGCATTCCGGGCACGTTCCACCACCTGTACTTCGCCGGCACCACCACCCCGGTGATGGCCATCGGCGCCACGTTCTCGGCGCTGGAGGTGATGCCGCTGATCGTGCTGGGCCATGAAGCGTGGGAAAACTGGCGCCTCAAGACTCGTGCCCCGTGGATGGACAACCTGCGCTGGCCGGTGATGTGCTTCACGGCCGTGGCGTTCTGGAACATGCTCGGCGCCGGCGTGTTCGGCTTCATGATCAACCCGCCAATCTCGCTGTACTACGTGCAGGGGCTCAACACCACGCCGGTCCACGCCCACGCGGCACTGTTCGGCGTCTACGGCTTCCTGGCGCTCGGCTTCACGCTGCTGGTGCTGCGCTACGTGCGGCCAGCCTACCGGCTGAGCCCGCGCCTGATGTCGATCGCGTTCTGGGGCCTGAACGGCGGCCTGGCACTGATGATCGGCACCAGCCTGCTGCCGGTGGGCATCATCCAGGCACTGGCCAGCATCAGCGAAGGGCTCTGGTACGCCCGCAGCGAGGCGTTCGTCCAGCAGCCAATCCTGCAGACGCTGCGCTGGGTCCGCACCTTTGGAGACGTGGTGTTCCTGGTGGGCGCGCTGACATTCGCACTGCAGGTGGTGTTGGGCCTGCTGGACGGCAACCGGGCACGGGAAGTGCCAGAGGGCCGGCTGGTGGGGCAGTGATGGATGGAGCCGGCTGATGACGCCGGCGGCTGCGGCAGGCTTTCTCACCTCTCCCGCAAGGCGGGAGAGGGAGCGAAAAACATCGCGGGATGATGTAACGCGGCCAGCTTCGGCAGGTTTTCTCCCCTCTCCCGCAAGGCGGGAGAGGGGTCGGGGGAGAGGGCGTGGAGGATCTGCTTGCCGATCCACGTCGCAATTTGAGCCGCCGGCCCTCACCCCCAGCCCCTCTCCCGCTCGCGGGAGAGGGGAGCGAAAAACATCGCGGGATGATGTAACGCCGGTTGCTTGCCGATCCACGTCGCAATTTGAGCCGCTGGCCCTCACCCCCAGCCCCTCTCCCGCCCGCGGGAGAGGGGAGCGAAAAACATCGCGGGATGATGTAACGCCGGTGGCTGCGGCAGGTTTTCTCCCCTCTCCCGCAAGGCGGGAGAGGGGTCGGGGGTGAGGGCGTGGAGGATCTGCTTGCCGATCCACGTCGCAATTTGAGCCGCTGGCCCTCACCCCCAGCCCCTCTCCCGCTCGCGGGAGAGGGGAGCGAAAAACGTCGCGGGATGATGTAACGCCGGTGGCTGCGGCAGGTTTTCTCCCCTCTCCCGCAAGGCGGGAGAGGGGTCGGGGGAGAGGGCGTGGAGGATCTGCTTGCCGATCCACGTCGCAATTTGAGCCGCTGGCCCTCACCCCCAGCCCCTCTCCCGCTCGCGGGAGAGGGGAGCGAAAAACATCGCGGGATGATGTAACGCCGGCGGCTGCGGCAGGTTTTCTCCCCTCTCCCGCAAGGCGGGAGAGGGGAGTGAAAAACGTCGCGGGATGATGTAACGCCGGTGGCTGCGCCAGGTTTTCTCCCCTCTCCCGCAAGGCGGGAGAGGGGTCGGGGGAGAGGGCGTGGAGGATCTGCTTGCCGGTCCACGTCGCAATTTGAGCCGCCGGCCCTCACCCCCAGCCCCTCTCCCGCGCGCGGGAGAGGGGAGCAAAACCCAGCAGGAAACAGCGATTCAGGCCACTACATCGCAGCTTGTCCTGTCGGCCCGGGCGTCTTGGTCTGCTGAACCCTCGACCAGCCACGCGCCCCCGGCCTGTCTTCCCACCACTTCTCCCACCACGATGATCGATGGGCTGGCCAGACCGGCGGTGGCTGCGGCGGTCAGTGTGTCGAGGGTGCCCGTCCAGCAGCGCTGTTCGGGGCAGCTTGCGTGCATGACCACCCCGGCCGGCATGTCGGCACGCATGCCGGCCGCCAGCAAGGACGCCTGGATTGCCGCGATGCGGTGCATGCCCATGTAGATGACGAGCGTCGTGCCGCTGGCGGCCAGCGCGTGCCAGTCTGGTTCGCCGTCGCCGCGGGTGTGGGCGGTGACGAAGGTCACGCCGTGGCAGTGCGCCCGGTGCGTCAGCGCGATGCCCAGCGCCTGCGCCGCCGCCAGCCCGCTGCTGATGCCGTTGACCACTTCCACGTCCAGCCCGTGCCCGCGCAGGAACGCGGCTTCCTCGCCGCCCCGGCCGAACATCAGCGGGTCGCCGCCCTTCACGCGGGCCACGCAGCGGCCTGCCAGCGCGTGGGCCAGCGTCTGGGCGTGGATGCTGGCCTGGCTGACCGAGCACCGCCCGCCGCGCTTGCCGACGGGAATGATCTGCGTGCCGGGGCTGGCGTGGCACGCCATCGCCTCGGGCACCAGGTCGTCGATCAGCCAGACCTGCGCCTGGGCCAGCGCCCGGGCGGCCTTGACGGTCACGAGGTCGGGGTCTCCGGGGCCCACGCCCACCAGCCATACCTTTCCAGTGCTTCGCGAATGCTTCATGTCGTTGTCCGATTCAATGGCTCGTGCCCGACGACCGCGTGGTCTTGTTGAACACGTTGTACTTGCCGACCGGCCGGTCCATCGGCAGGCGCTTGACCTCGCGCAGCGTCGCCGCGTCGTAGACCACGATGGCGCCGTCCGGCTCCATCAGGCTGACCAGCGCGTAGCGGCCGTCGCGCGTGAATTCCACGTGCGCGGCCGTGCGCCCGGGGCTTGGCGTGACGCTGCCCACCACGGCCAGCGTCTGCTTGTCGATGACCTGCAGCGTGTCGCGGCGCGGGCTCATCATCGCGTCGGTCCAGGCGTACGGCGTGGCCTCGTGGCTGCGCAGGAAGAAGCCCGGCCCGTTGGTCGGGATCGTCGCCACGGTCTGCCAGGTCTGCATGTCGATCACGGACAGCGCGCCCTGCCTGAGATTGGGCGACGCCATCACCTCCCGCCCGCCACGCCGCCACGTGATGCCGCTGCCCAGGTGCGGCATGCCGGTCAGCGCCAGGTCGGCCACCTTGCGCCCGGCGTCCAGGTCGATCACCTGCCCCGCCCCGGCCCGCGACGCGCCCAGGATATGGCGGTACGGCTGGTCGAAGAAGAAGTCGTCGAGCACGTCGTCCAGCGCGATCACGCGCGGCTCCAGCGTCGCGTACGGAATCTCCCAGACCGCCGGGATGTCGCGCAGCGCGGCGATGAACGACTGGCGCGGCGCCGCGTCGTAGACCGCCGACACACGCGACGCCCGGCCGTCCGCCCCGGCCACCGGATAGACGCGCGCCAGCGACAGGTCGTCCGCGCGCAGCAGCACCAGCGTGCGCGGCAGCGTGTTGCCGGCCATCACCCAGCGGCCGTCGTCGCTCACGGCCACGTTGCGCGTGTTCAGCCCTACCCGCACCTCGGCCACCAGCGCCAGGTTCCAGAGGTCGTACTTGCTGACCCACCCGTCCCGGCTCGCTACAAAGACGTAACGGCCGTCGCGGCTGAACTTGGGCCCGCCGTGCAGCGCGAAGCGGGTCTGGAAGCGGTGGATCGGCGCCTGCGCGTCGCCGTCGAGCACGCTCAGGTGATGGCTGCCCGATTCCACGACCAGGAACAGGTTGGACGGATCGGCCTGGAACACAGGCCGGTCCGGCAGGCTGCCCGGCGCGTGGTGCACCACGCGCGACGCGCGGATGTCGGCCGCCTCCCAATGCGGCGCCACCGCCGGCGCCGTGCGCAGCCACGCGGCCAGCCGGTCCAGCGTGGCCTCGGGCAACTGGCCGGCAAAGCCGGGCATCTGCGTCGCGGCGCGGCCGTTTCGCAGCAGGTCGCGCATCGCGTCGGGCTTGAGCCGCTCCAGGCTCTCTGGCAGCAGCGCCGGCCCCATGCCGCCTAGTCGGTCGGCGCCGTGGCACACCGCGCAGTGCTGGACGTAGTCCGTCGCCACATCGGAAACGGACCCGGCCGGCCCGCCCGCCCACGCCGGCATCGACGCCACAATGCCGACCCACGCCGCCACCACCATCCCCGCCAGCCGCCGTCTCATGCGATGGCCTCCCGGCCGATCGGCTCGGCGATTTCGGTATCGGACAGGTAGCAGCCCGGGTCCTCAGCCCACGGATTGCCGCTCACCGCGTGCGCGCGCACGCGGGTGTTGCCATTGCAGATGTCGCGATGGGCGCACATGGCGCAGCGGCCCTCCAGCGGCCGGGGGCGTGCCTTCAGCCCGCGCATCAGCGGGTGGCTGCGGTCGGCCCAGATCTCGGCGAACGGCCGCTCCCGGACGTTGCCCAGCGACACGTGCCACCACATCGTGTCCGGATGCACATTGCCGAGGTTGTCGATATTGGCCACGCCCACGCCCGTGGCGTTGCCGCCCCAGTTGACCAGCCGCTGCCGCATGTCGGCCAGCCGCTCGGGCTGCCGCCGGGCGATCCAGTACAGCAGGCTCACGCCGTCGGCATCGTTGTTGCCGGTCACGAAGTCCCCGGCGCTGCCGCGCCGCGCGCGCTCCCAGACATGGTCGAACAGCCAGTCCACCGCCACGCGCGTGTGCGCATGGCGGGCGTCGTCGCCCCGGTGGCTGCTGCCCCGGCCGGCGTAGTTGAAGTGCGACAGGTAGAACTTGTCGATGCCTTCCGCCTCGGTCAGCGCCACCACGTCGGGCAGCTCGTCGGCGTTGGCCTCGGTCAGCGTCATCCGCACGCCCACGCGCAGCCCGGCCTGCCGCGCCACGCGCAGCCCGTCCAGCGCCTGGTCGAACGCGCCCGCACAGCGCCGGAAGCGGTCGTGCGTGGCGCGCAGGCCGTCCAGGCTGACGCCGACGTAGTCAAACCCGGCCAGCAGCAGCCGGGCCGCGTGCCGGTTGTCGAGCAGCGTGCCGTTGGACGACAGCGACAGGTGGAAGCCCAGCCGCTTGGCGTGCGCGGCAAGCTCGTACAGGTCCGGCCGCAGCAGCGGCTCGCCGCCGGACAGGATCAGCGCGGGCACGTGCGCCGCCTTGAGCTGGTCGAGCACGGCAATGGCCTCCGCCGTCGACAGCTCGCCCTTGAAGTCGGTATCGGCCGACGTCGAGTAGCAGTGCTTGCAGTTGAGGTTGCAGCGCCGCACCAGGTTCCAGATGACGACGGGGCCGGCGGCACGGCGTGGCGGCGGCACCGGGCCGCCATCGCGCAGCGCTTCCATGAAGCGGGACACTCTGAACATGGATCAATCTCCTGGCGCCTGCAGGCGCAGGCCGGTTTTCTTGAGGATGCGGGTGGACCAGAGCACGTCGTGCGCGCGGCAGGCCGGGCCCAGCAGCGCGCGGATGCGGGCGATCTGCGGCGCCGCCTCGTCGCGCGTGCGCGCGTGGACCATCGCAAACAGGTTGTAGGGCCAGTCCGGCAGGTGGCGCGGGCGCTGGTAGCAGTGGCTCACGCCAGGCAAGGCGCCGATGCGCGCGCCCAGTTCCGCCACGTGGGCGTCGTCCACGTCCCACACGGTCATGCCGTTGGCGCGGTAGCCCAGCGCGTAGTGATTCGGCACGGCCGCCACGCGCCGCAGCACGCCGCGCGCGCGCAGCGCTGCAAACCGGGCCAGCACGGCGGCTTCGTCCAGGCCCAGCGCATCGCCCAGCGCCTGCCACGGCGCCGGCACCAGCGGCAGGCCGGCCTGCGTGGCCTGGATCAGCGCCCGGTCGATCGGGTCGAGGGATGGTGGGGCGTCGGGCATGGCTGCTACACCGGCAGAAAGAGGTTGACGAAGAATTCGCGTTGCTTCGGGAACGGCAGGATCTCGACGCCGGCGTCGGCGGCGATGCGGGCGAGCACCGCCGGCACGTCGGCGGCATCGGGCACGGCCAGCACGAACCACAGGTTCAGCCGATGGGTGCGCGCGTAGTGGTGCGCCACCTCGGGGTAGGCGTTGATCGCGGCGATGACGGCCGCCTCGCGCTCCGGCGGCGCGTGGCAGGCGCACAGCACGAACTGCCCGCCGGCCCGCTCGATCTGGAACAGCGGCCCGAAGCGCGTCAGCACGCCGCGCGCCAGCAGCGCTTGCAGCCGGCCGAGCAGCGTCGCTTCGTCGATGCCCAGCGCGGCGGCGGCCTCGGCGTAGGGCCGTGGCACCAGCGGCAGCCCGCGCTGCAGCGCGTTGACGATGCGCCGGTCCAGCGCGTCGAGCTCGGCCGGGGCGGTGTCGGGCGCGGTCATGGCTGCGGCGCCTCCCAGCTATAGCGGGTGCCGCACTGCTTGAAGCAGGTGCCGCTGCGCAGCACCCGGCCCGGCAGCTCCGCCATGCCCGCGCGGCGCGCGAAGTGGTCCAGCGCCGCGTGCAGTTCCGCCTCGCTGCGCGCGTGCACCATCGCGAACAGGTTGTACGGCCATGCCGGCAGCCGGCGCGCGCGGCGGTAGCACAGCGACACCGGCGCCACGCGCGCCAGCCGCGTGCCGATGGCATCGACACGGTTGTCGGGCACGTCCCACACGCACATCGCGTTGTGGCGATAGCCAAAGCGCCGGTGATGCAGGATCACACCGAACCGGCGGATCACCCCGCTGGCCTGCCACTGCGCGATGCGCGCCAGCACGCGATGCAGCGGCACGCCGCTGTGCCGTGCCAGCGCGTGGAACGGCTGCGGCGTCAGCGGCAGCCCGCCTTCCAGCGCGGCCACCAGCCGCCAGTCGTCGTCGTCCAGCGCCACGGGCGCGGGCGCCGGCTGGCGTCGGCCGCGCGGCGTCGCGCACGGGCCGGCCATCGGGAAACCCAGGTCGATGTGGTACTCGCGCTCCATCGGCAGGTCCAGCGGCGCCTGCCCCAGGTCTTCGCCGATGCCGGCCAGCACCGCGTCCAGCGCGGCGCGGTCGCGCGCGCCGGCCACGAACCAGAGGTTGTACGGATGGCCGGTGCGCGCGTAGTTGTGGCTGACCGCCGCATGGGCGTTGACGCGCGCGGCCGCGTCGGCCAGCGCGTCCAGCGGCACGGATAGCGCGGCCAGCGTGCTGGCGCCGATCACGTTCGGGGCGAACACGGCGCCGACGCGGCTCACGCGCCCGGCGCCCACGTCGCGCGCCAGCCGGGTCAGCACCGCGTGCTCGTTCATGTCCAGCGCCGCGCCGGCGTGCTGGTATGGGCGCGGCACGATCGGAAAGTCGCGCTGGATGCCGTCGTAGAAACGTTGCTCGTCGAACATGGCCGTCACATGCCGAAGCGCTGCGCGCGCGCCGTGAAGAAGATGCCGCTGGGCTGCTCGGCCGGCAGCGTGGCAATGCGCCGCAGCGTGGCCGTGTCGTAGACCTCCACGCGGTTGTCGTCGCGGCACGACAGCCACAGCGCCTCGCCCTTGGGCGTGAATTCCATGTGCAGCACGCCCCGGCACGGCGTCATCGTCCTGACCACCTGCCGCGTGGCGGTGTCGACGACCTGCACCGTGTCGTTGCGCGGAAACGCAAAGTTGACCCATACCTGCCGCCCGTCGGGCCGCGCCATCGCGAACACGGGCTGGCCGGCCACGGCCACGCGCGCCTGCTCCTGCCAGTCGCGCGCGGGGTCTGCCACCAGCAGTTCATGGCGGCCGATGGCCGGCAGCCACGCCTGGCCCTGCGCCATCGCCCAGCCGCGCAGGTGCGGCATCTTGTACACCGGCAGCGGGGCCTGGCCGCGCCCGTAGCCGGCCAGCACGCGCCGCGCGGCGGGCGGCGTCTGCCACAGGTCGACCAGCGACAGGCCGTCCTCGCCGAACAGGCCGGCCAGGTACCAGCGGCCGTCGGGCGTCACCAGTCCGTCGTACGGCTCGCGGCCGGCCGGCAGCCGGCTCACCGCGGGCTGGCGCGGGTTGGTGGCGTCGATGATCCAGATCTCGCCCGATTCGAACAGGCTCGCGGCCAGCCGCTGGCCCGGCAGGTCGGCCAGCCCGACCACCTTCGAGCGCCGGCCGTCGCGCCCGATGGCCGGGATGTCGGCCAGCAACTCCAGCGTCCCGGCATCGAACAGCTTGATGCCGCCGGGCGCGTAGTTCTGCGCGGCCACGACCTTGCCGTCCTGCAGCACCGCGCCGCCGATGCTGTTGCCGGCCTGCTTCACGCGATGGGTGATGCGCTGCGCCAGCAGGTCCAGCCGCGTCAGGCCGCCGTCGCGCCCGAACACGTAGGCATGGCGGCCGTCGCGCGCAAACACCACGCTCGCGTGCGACAGGTCGCCCAGCCCGTCGATGGCGCCGAGCCGCGTCATGCCCGTGGTTTCCACGATCTGCACCCGGCCGCTGGCCCGCTCGATCACGACACCAAGGTCGCCGGTGCCGCGCACCGACGCCTCCGGCAGGCCGGTACAGGCCGCGGCCAGCCACGCCGCGCCCACGGCCACCGCCGCGCGCCGGGTCAGTCGGCCCAGGCGCTGCCAGACGGTGCGGGGGTCACGGGCGGCGGCTTGCCCGCCTGGAGTCGATCGATCAGCCATTGCGCTTCTTCCTGCGTCATGAACGGTTGCCATGGCGGCATTGCGGTGCCGGGCCGGCCGTGCAGCACGGTGGCCACCAGCCCGTCGCGCGGCTTGCCGGCCAGCGCCTGCGCCGTCAGCGGCGAGCCAAGCCCGCCCTGCAGCGTCATGCCGTGGCAGGCGCCGCAGTCGTCGCGCAGCCAGCGGGCAAGCTGCGCCTGGCGCGCCGCCGGCGGCTCGGCCGCAGCGGCCTGCACCGGCGCGCCCGCCGTGGCAAGCAGGCCGGCCAGCGCCAGGGGCATCACGAAATACCGGGCCATGGTCAGTGGGGATGGGAGGGTCAGGGGATCAGGGGGCCAGGCAATCAGAGGGCCAGCACCCACTTGGCCAGCGCGCTGGCATCGGCCTCGCTGATCGCGTTGGGCGGCATCGGGATCGGGCCCCAGGTGCCGCTGCTGCCCTTGACGATGCTCTGCGACAGCTTGGCGGCGGCGCCCTTGTCGCCCTTGTACTTGGCGGCCACGTCCTTGAACGCGGGGCCCACCAGCTTCTTGTCGACGCCGTGGCACGCCATGCAGTTCTTGGCCTTGGCCAGGTCAGCGCTGGCGTGGGCGGCGACGGGCAGCACGGCGGCCATGACCATGGCGCCGAGCACAGTTGCGGGATGCATAGAGATTCTCCTGAAGGGATGGGGGACGGCGCGGCCGGCGCCGGAGCGTCGGCCGCGCCCTGGCGTCAATAGACGTCGTGCTGGGTGTTATGGGTGTTGAACTTGCCGGTCGGGGTGATCAGGCGCGGGTCCTTGATGACGGCCTTGAGCTTGCGCGTCCGGTCGTCGACCACCACCAGCGCGGACTCCTGGTCCTTGGTGCCCCAGACCGAGAACCAGACCTCGTCGCCGGCCTTGTTGTACTCGGCCTGCACCACGCGCTTGGCGCCGTCGCCCTTGAGGTTGGCCCACTGGGCAATCGGCAGCACTTCGAAGCCGGCGTCCAGCTTGCGCGTATCGAACACGGCCACCGACTGGTTCAGCTTGGCATCGGGGTGGAACGGCGTATCGACCCAGAGGTTGCGCGACGTCGGATGCGTCTTGATGAACAGCGACCCGCCGCCCTGGCCCTTGAGCGTCTGCACCACCTTCCAGGCGTGGGCCTTGTGCCGGACCGGGTCCGTGCCGATCAGGCTGACCGTTTCGTCGCCCAGGTGGCTGGTGGCCCAGACCGGGCCGAACTTCGGATGGACGAAGTTGGCGCCCCGGCCCGGGTGCGGCGTCTTGCCGACGTCCACCAGCGCGGCCAGCCGGTCTTCCTTGGTGTCGACCACGGCGATCTTGTCCGACGCATTGGCCGCCACCAGGAAGTAGCGGCCCGTGGAATCGAACCCGCCGTCATGCAGGAACTTGGCCGCGTCGATGGTCGTGGTCTTCAGGTTCTTGAGGTCCGAGTAGTCGACCATCAGGATCTTGCCGGTCTCCTTGGCATTGATGACGAACTCGGGCCGGAAGTGGCTGGCCACGATGGACGCCACGCGCGGCTCGGGGTGGTACTCGTTGTCGACGGTCATGCCCCGCGTGGACACCACCTTGAGTGGCTTGAGCGTGTCGCCTTCCATGATCACGTACTGCGGCGGCCAGTAGGAGCCGGCCACCGCGTAGCGGTCCTCGTAGCCCTTGTACTTCGACGTCTCGACCGAGCGCGCCTCCAGGCCGATCTTGACCTCGGCCACGTTGTCGGGCTTGGGCATCCACAGGTCGATCAGGTTCAGCCGCGCGTCGCGCCCGATCACGTACAGGTAGCGCCCGGACGCCGACATGCGCGAGATATGCACCGCGTAGCCGGTCTTGACGATGTTGATGATCTGCTTGGAATCGCCGTCGATCAGCGCCACCTCGCCCGAGTCGCGCAGCGTCACCGAGAACAGGTTGTCGAGGTTGTAGTTATTCATCTTGCGCGTCGGCCGCTTGGCCACGGGCACGATGTCCTTGCGCGATTTCTCGATGTCGGCCAGCGAGAATTCAGGCGGCGTGGGCGGCTCCAGCTGGACGTAGCGGGCCATCAGGTCCACCTCGGCGTCGGACAGGTCGCCCGACGTGCCCCAGTTCGGCATGCCGGCCGGGCTGCCGTACTTGATGAAGGTCTTCAGGTATTCGGTGCCGCGCGCCCGCGTGATGTCCGGCGTCAGCGCCTTGCCCGTGGCGCCCTTGCGCAGCACGCCGTGGCAACCGGCGCAGCGCTCGAAGTAGATCTGTCGGGCATGGTTGAATTCATCGGCGCTCAACGCCGGCACCGGCTGCGCCGGCGGGGCGGTGTCCGCGTGGCCATGGGCCATCCAGACGAGGAGCGGCAAGGCCGCCAGCGCGGGGAACATCCTGGGTGTCGCCTTCATGTCTCTGCTCAGCGAGAGTGGGGAATGCGGTGGCGTGCTCTGGCACGTCGGATGTGCCCATCATCGTGAAATTGCGATGGCCGGGGATTGATGGCAGTCAAGCCGCGCAGAGTTCACACGGAACTCGTTCGGGCAGTTACCTCACAGCGTGACGGAATGGCGCTGGCGCGTTGGAGAAACGCAAATGGAGGACGCGGGAAGGGGAAAGACCTTGCGGAGGGAGAGGGTATGGGGGGGGCGGTAGCGCGATCGCGGACGTCGCTCCCCTCTCCCACCTGTGGGAGAGGGGTTGGGGGAGAGGGCATGGCGGCTCTGCTTGCCGACCCGCGCGGATTGCACCGCCGGCCCTCTCCCCCGGCCCCTCTCCCGCGCTGCGGGAGAGGGGAGCAAACCGACAAGACAAACAGACCAGCCGGCCGTCAACTCCTCGGCATCAGCACCCACATGCGGCCGCCCTGCTTCATGCGGCCGGCCGTCTCTCCGGCGGCGTCGCCGGCGCCCCAGAAGAAGTCGGCGCGCACGCCGCCCTTGATGGCGGAGCCGGTGTCCTGGGCGAACATCAGGCGCTGGATCGGTTCGGTGGACAGCGGGCGCGTGGTCGACAGGAACACGGGCACGCCCAGCGGGATCGTGGCCGGGTCCACGGCGATCGAGCGTTCGGCGGTCAGCGGCACGCCCAGCGCGCCTACCGGGCCGTCGTTGTTGGGCGGCAGTTCGCGGAAGAACACGAAGCGCGGATTCACGTTGAGCATTTCCTCCACGCGCGCCGGGTTGTTGCGCGCCCACGCCTTGATGCCCTGCATGGTCGCCTGGGCCGGCGTGATCTCGCCGCGGTCGAGCAGCCATTTGCCGAACGATCGGAACGGCTGGTCGTTGGTGCCGCCAAAGCCCACGCGCATGATCGTGCCGTCGGGCAGCCGGATGCGGCCTGAGCCCTGGATCTGCAGGAAGGCCGCCTCCACCGCGTCGTCCACGTAGACGATCTCGTTGCCGCGCATCGCCGGCATCTGCAGCAGCTCGCCGCGCGCCGGCAACGCGCCGCGCAACTGCGGCGGGCGGCGGTACAGCGGCACCTGGTACGGGCCCTGGCGCGTGCGCGAACCGTGCAGGATCGGCTCGTAGTAGCCCGTGATCAGGCCGCTGTCGGTGCCGTCGGTGTTGACCACGCGGTACGGCTGGAAGTGGGTCTCGAAGTAGGTGCGCATGGCGACGAGGTCGCCAGCGTCGACCATCAGGCCCACCGCGCACACGCGGTTCCACTCCGGCTTCTTCTTCAGCGCCTGGCAACTGGCTTGCAGCGCCGGCCAGGCCGCGCGGACGTCGTCCTGGCTCCAGCCGCCGATCTCGGTCCAGGCGGCCGGCTGCAGCCGGCCCGCCGCGGGCGACGTGGAAGGCGCCGGGGTGGTGCCGGCCGCGCCGCCGGGCTGCACCCGCACCGGGCCGCCGCTCATGCAGCCGGCCAGCAGGGCCGCGCCCAGCGCGGCGGCGGCCAGCCCCAGCCAGCCGGACAGGCGCGCGCCAGGCGCACGCAGGGAATACTGATATGCCATCTCGTTCGTTCTATGCCTACAATCTCAACCGATCCGTCGACTGCCCGCCGCGTCCGGCGCGGGCGCCCCCAAAATCGCGATGAGCCAGTTCTTCGAAAACCACCCCACCCTGCTGCTGGCCGCCGAGGCCGGCGTGGCGCTGTTGCTGCTGATCTTCATCGTGGTCTGGACGATGGGCACGGCGCGCAAGCATCCGCGGCCCACGCGCGCCCCGGAAGACCACCCGTCGCGCACCGGCCAGGCCCCGCAGGACACCGACCGGGCGCCGGACGCCTAGGTTCCCGGCCAGCCCGCGCCGGGCCGGGCCGTCAATGGAGCATGCGCGGCAGCACCAGCGCGAATTCCGGAATCGGCACCTCGAAGCGGTGCCCGTCCTCGGCCACGCAGAAGTACTCGCCCTTCATCGACCCGACCGGCGTCGAGATCGTCGCCCAGCTCGAATACTCGAAGTGCTCGCCCGGCTTGAGCAGCGGCTGGTGGCCCACCACGCCCAGCCCCGCCACTTCCTGCGTGGCGTTGTCGCTGTCCGTGATGATCCAGTGGCGCGAGATCAGCTGCGCGGCCACCTCGCCGGTGTTGTGGATGGTGATGGTGTAGGCAAACGCGTAGCGCCCGCGGTCGGGGTCCGACTGGTCGGCCATGTACTGGGTGCGCACGGCCACGGAAAAAGCGTACTCGCTCATTGTTCGACGGATGAGGATGGTCGGCAGGCCGGCGCCCGCCCATGGGGGCGCGGCCGGGTGTGTCGCATTGTGCGTCAAGCCCCGGGCAGCGGCAAGCGGGCGCGTTGTCGGCGCCGGCCGGGCCAACCGGCGTAAAATACGCGCCAATCTCGCGGATCGACCCCGCATCCGCCGCCTTCAGAGCCCCACTTTTGCGCCAGAGCCCTGCCATGAGCCAGCCCACCTACCGCATCGCCCCGTCCATCCTGTCCGCCGACTTCGCCCGCCTGGGCGAGGAAGTGCGCCGCGTCACCGAGGCCGGTGCCGACTGGATTCACTTCGACGTGATGGACAACCACTACGTGCCCAACCTGACCGTGGGCCCGCTGGTCTGCGAGGCCATCCGCCCGCACGTGACGGCCCCGATCGACGTGCACCTGATGGTGCGCCCGGTGGACCGCATCATCCCGGACTTTGCCAAGGCCGGCGCCAACATCATCACGTTCCACCCGGAAGCCAGCGACCACATCGACCGCTCGCTGGCGCTGATCCGCGACAACGGCTGCCAGGCCGGGCTGGTGTTCAACCCGGCCACGCCGCTGCACCACCTGGACCACGTGATGGACCGCCTGGACGTGATCCTGCTGATGAGCGTCAACCCGGGCTTCGGCGGCCAGTCGTTCATCCCCGAGACGCTGAACAAGCTGCGCGCCGTGCGCGCCCGGATCGACGCCTACACGGCCCGCACCGGCCGCCAGATCCTGCTGGAGGTGGACGGCGGCGTGAAGCCGGACAACATCGCCGAGATTGCCGCCGCGGGCGCCGACACCTTCGTGGCCGGATCGGCCGTGTTCGGCAAGCCGGACGCCGACGGCGGCTACCGCGGCATCATCCAGACGTTCCGCGACAAGCTCGCGACGGTCGGCCAGTAAGGACGGCCAGATGACGACGGAAATCCTGCGCCGCACCGACTGGCGCGGCATCGAGGCGGTCATCGTCGACCTGGACGGCACCATGGTCGACACGGCCGGCGACTTCCACGCGGCCGTCAACGCGATGCTGCTGGCGCTGGCGCACCAGCATCCTGACCTGGGGCCGGTCCAGCCGATGTCGGCCGGGGAGATCGTCGGCTTCGTCGGCAAGGGGTCGGAAAACCTGATCCGCCGCGTGCTGGACGCCCGCTTCAGCCCGCTGCACGCCAACGGCCTGTTTGCCGATGCCTACGCGCTGTACGACCGCGAGTACGTGCGCATCAACGGCCAGTTCTCGGACGTGTACCCCAACGTGCGCGAGGGCCTGGCGGCGCTCAAGCGGCTTGGACTGCGCATGGCGTGCGTGACCAACAAGCCCTGGAACTTCACCGAGCCGCTGCTGGCCAAGACCGGCCTGGCGCAGTATTTCGAGCTGGTCTACGGCGGCGACGCCTTTGCGCTGCGCAAGCCCGACCCGTATCCGCTGCTGCGGGTGGCCGAGGCGTTCCGGGTGGAGCCGTCGGCCGTGCTGGCAATCGGCGACTCGGAAAACGACGCCCGCGCGGCGCGCGCGGCGGGCATGGGTGTGCTGCTGATGCCCTATGGCTACAACCATGGGAACCCTGTACAAGGCGTCGACGCCGATGGTATAGTCGCCGACATTGCCCGCGTGGCGGCCCTGCTTGCCGACCACCGGCCAATTCCCCGCTGACTTCCAGCAGAACACTTTTCAATGTTCCTCAACCGCAAACGCAACTTTTTTGGCAGTGATCGGCAGGCCTGGCCCTGGCGTCGCTGGCGCGCCTCTGAACAGGCGTAAAGTGCGTTCGCGAGTTTCCTGACGGGCTTGCCGGGGCACCCGATCCGCGCGGTCTTCCGCCGATCCCCCGCCCCCCAAGCTCCGCCGGACCGGTCCAGGCTCCATGTCGACCGGCCTCCCCGGCAGATCCTTCCGCCAGCGCCGTAGTTCCGGTTGCTCCCGCTTGCGCCTGTGCTACGGTTAGCCTCGAGAACGCACCACGCGCCACCCGGCCGTGTGCTGCCCTGCCCCAATTGCGCGTGTGCACCACGGTCCGCCCCAACGAACGGGCCGGGGCGGGTTGACGCAGGTTGTCCCCCGCCTCATGCCGACGTCCATCATGGTGCCGCCCCGACCCGACCGCACTGGCCGGCGCCGCAGAGCAAGAAGAGGATCGACATGACCGAACTGGAATTCAAATCGCTGGCCGACCAGGGCTACAACCGCATTCCGATCATCGCCGAGGCGCTGGCCGACCTGGAGACGCCGCTGTCGCTGTACCTGAAGCTGGCCCAGTCGCAGACGCGCGGCGTGAACACGTTCCTGCTGGAATCGGTGGTCGGCGGCGAGCGCTTTGGCCGCTACTCGTTCATCGGCCTGCACGCCCGCACGCTGATCCGCGCCTACGGCCAGCGCGCCGAGGTGGTGACCGACGGCAAGGTCGTGGAAACCCACGAAGGCAACCCGCTGGACTTCATCGCCGCGTTCGAGACCCGCTTCAAGGTGGCGCTGCGCCCGGGCCTGCCGCGCTTCTGCGGCGGCCTGGCCGGGTACTTCGGCTACGACGCCGTGCGCTACATCGAGAAGAAGCTGGCCGACACGCAGATGCCCGACGACTTGGGCCTGCCCGACATCCAGCTGCTGCTGTGCGAGGAACTGGCGGTCATCGACAACCTGTCCGGCAAGCTGTACCTGATCGTCTACGCCGACCCGACCCTGCCCGAAGCCTACTCCCGCGCCCGCCAGCGCCTGCGCGAGCTGCGCATGAAGCTGCGCCAGCCGGTGGACGTGCCCGTGACGAGCCCGTCGGTGCAGACCGAGGTCTACCGCGAATTCGCCAAGGCCGACTACCTGGCCGCCGTGCACAAGGCCAAGGAATACATCATGGCCGGCGACATGATGCAGGTGCAGATCGGCCAGCGCCTGGTGAAGCCGTACCGCGACTCGCCGCTGTCGCTGTACCGCGCGCTGCGGTCGCTGAACCCGTCGCCGTACATGTATTTCTACAATTTTGGCGATTTCCAGGTGGTGGGCGCCTCGCCCGAGATCCTGGTGCGGCAGGAAACCCGCAAGGTAGGCGCCGCCGGGGCCGGCAACGGCGAGCCGGACACGGCCCGCATCGTCACCATCCGCCCGCTGGCCGGCACCCGCCCGCGCGGCAGCACGCCCGAGCGCGACGCCCAGCTGGCCACCGAGCTGCTGAACGACCCGAAGGAGATTGCCGAGCACGTGATGCTGATCGACCTGGCGCGCAACGACATCGGCCGCATTGCCGAGACCGGCTCGGTCAAGGTCACCGACAAGATGGTGATCGAGAAGTACTCGCACGTGCAGCACATCGTCAGCTCCGTGGAAGGCACGCTGCGCGACGGCATGACCAACCTCGACGTGCTGCGCGCCACGTTTCCGGCCGGCACGCTGTCTGGCGCGCCCAAGGTGCATGCGATGGAGATCATCGACGAGCTGGAGCCGCGCAAGCGCGGCATCTACGGCGGCGCGGTGGGCTACCTGTCGTTCGGCGGCGAGATGGACCTGGCCATCGCCATCCGCACCGGCGTGATCAAGGACGGCAACCTCTACGTGCAGGCCGCCGCCGGCATCGTCGCGGACTCCGACCCCGAGGCCGAATGGAAGGAAACCGAGGCGAAGGCGCGCGCCGTGATCCGCGCCGCGGAGCAGGTCCAGGACGGCCTGGACGCCGACCTCTGAGCCCCCGGGAGAGATGACATGCTGCTGATGATCGACAACTACGACTCGTTCACCTACAACCTCGTCCAGTACTTCGGGGAACTCGGCGCCGACGTGCGCACCTACCGCAACGACGAGATCACGATCGACCAGATCGAGGCGCTGAACCCGGACCACATCTGTGTGTCGCCCGGCCCGTGCAGCCCGCGCGAGGCCGGCATCTCCGTGGAAGTGCTCAAGCACTTCGCCGGCCGCAAGCCGCTGCTGGGCGTGTGCCTGGGCCACCAGGCCATCGGCGAGGCGTTCGGCGGCAAGGTGATCCGCGCCAAGCAGGTGATGCACGGCAAGGTCAGCACGATCGAGACCACCCAGTCGGGCGTGTTCGCCGGCCTGCCGAAGCACTTCGACGTGACGCGCTATCATTCGCTGGCCATCGAGCGCGAGACGCTGCCCGACTGCCTGGAAGTCACGGCCTGGACGCCGGACGGCGAGATCATGGGGGTGCGCCACAAGACGCTGAACGTCGAGGGCGTGCAGTTCCACCCGGAATCGATCCTGTCCGAGCACGGCCACGCGCTGCTGGCCAATTTCATCAAGGCGCCGCGATGAGGCGCGCCGACTTTACCGCCTACGCCGCCCCCGCCCCCGACACCAAAGAATCCGCCATGTCCATCACGCCCCAGGAAGCGCTGACCCGCTGCATCGAGCACCGCGAGATCTTTCACGACGAGATGCTGCACCTGATGCGGCAGATCATGCAGGCCCAGATCAGCCCCGTGATGGCCGCGGCCATCCTGACCGGGCTGCGCGTGAAGAAGGAGACAATTGGCGAGATCTCGGCGGCGGCCCAGGTCATGCGCGAGTTTGCCAACCACGTGACCGTGGCCGACCGCGAGCACTTTGTCGACATCGTCGGCACCGGCGGCGACGGCTCGCACACGTTCAATATCTCCACGGCGTCGATGTTCGTGGCGGCCGCGGCCGGCGCCAAGATCGCCAAGCACGGCAACCGTGGCGTTTCGTCCAAATCGGGCAGCGCCGACGTGCTGGAGGCGCTTGGCGTGAACATCATGCTGACGCCGGACCAGGTGGGCGAATGCATCGCGCAGACCGGCATCGGCTTCATGTTCGCGCCCACGCACCATCCGGCCATGAAGAACGTGGCGCCGATCCGCAAGGAAATGGGCGTGCGAACGATCTTCAACATCCTGGGCCCGCTGACCAACCCGGCCGACGCGCCCAACATCCTGATGGGCGTGTTCCACCCTGACCTCGTGGGCATCCAGGTGCGCGTGATGCAGCGGCTGGGCGCCCGGCACGCCATCGTGGTCTACGGCAAGGACGGCATGGACGAGGTGTCGCTGGGCGCCGCCACGCTGGTCGGTGAGCTCAAGGACGGCGAGGTGCGCGAGTACGAGATCCATCCCGAGGACTTTGGCCTGTCGATGATCTCGAACCGGGGCCTGAAGGTGGCCGATGCGGCCGAATCGAAGGAGATGCTGCTCGAAGCGCTGGACAACGTGCCGGGCACGCCGCGCGAGATCGTCTCCCTGAACGCCGGCACGGCGCTCTACGCGGCCAACGTCGCCAGCTCCATCGAGGACGGCATCGCCCGCGCCCGCGAGGCCATCGCCAGCGGCGCCGCCCGCCAGAAGCTGGACCAGTTCGTGCGCGCCACGCAGCAATTCAAGTAAATCGCCATGTCAGACATTCTTGAGAAGATTCTGGCCGTCAAGGCCGACGAAGTGAACGCGGCGCGCAAGCAGCGCGACCTGCCCAGCCTGCGTGCCGAGGCCGAAAGCCTGCGCACCGAGCCCGGCCTGGCCCCGCGCGGCTTTGCCCAGGCGCTGCGCGCCAAGATCGCCGCCGGCCACGCCGGGGTGATCGCCGAGGTGAAGAAGGCGTCGCCGTCCAAGGGCGTGCTGCGCGAGCACTTCGTGCCGGAGGCCATCGCCGAGAGCTACGCGTCGCACGGCGCGGCCTGCCTGTCGGTGCTGACCGACGTCCATTTCTTCCAGGGCCATGCCGACTACCTGAAGCGCGCCCGCGCCGCCTGCGACCTGCCGGCGCTGCGCAAGGACTTCATGATGGACCTGTACCAGGTCTACGAGGCCCGCACCTGGGGCGCCGACTGCATCCTGCTGATCGTGGCCGCGCTGGACCACGGTCTGATGGCCGAGCTGGAAGCCTGCGCGCTGGAACTTGGCATGGACGTGCTCGTGGAAGTGCATGGCGCCGACGAACTGGACGCCGCGCTCAAGCTCAAGACGCCGCTGGTGGGCGTGAACAACCGCAACCTGCGCACCTTCGAGGTGTCGCTGGACAACACGCTGGACCTGCTGCCGCGCATGCCGGCCGACCGCCTGGTGGTGACCGAATCGGGCATCCTGGGCCCGGCCGACGTGCAGCGCATGCGCGACGCCAACGTCCACGCCTTCCTGGTGGGCGAGGCGTTCATGCGCGCGCCCGAGCCCGGCGTGGAACTGGCGCGCCTGTTCGGCTGACTGAAAGGAGCCGCCATGGCCAAGGAAATCGAACTGAAGCTGGCCGTGCCGGACGCCGCGCTGGCGGCCGTGGCCGCCTGGCTCGACGCCCATGGCGCGCCGCGCGGCGAGACCACGCTGCTGAACATCTACCTGGACACCCCGGCGCGCGACCTGGCCGCGGCCCGCTCGGCGCTGCGGCTGCGCCAGCGCGGCAACCAGTGGCTGCAGACGCTGAAGACGGCCGGCCGCAGCGCCGGCGGGCTGGCGGCGCGCCACGAGTGGGAGGTGGAAGTGGCGGGCGAAGCCATCGAGCTTGACCGCTTCGACGCCGATGCCCGCGCGGTGCTGGCGCCGCTGGCCGACCGCCTTGCGCCAGTGTTCCGGACCGATTTCGTGCGCCGCACGTGGATCGTCGAGCAGGACGGCGAGCGCATCGAGGCCGCGCTCGACACCGGCACGATCCGCGCGCCGGGCACGGCCCGCACCGAGCGCATCCAGGAACTCGAACTCGAATGGCTGCCCGGCAGCCACGCCGACGAAGCAGTGGCCGAAGCGGCCCTGCGCGCGTTTGCGGCACGCATCGGCCATGTGGCGCCGCTGCAACCCTCCGACCTCAGCAAGGCCGCGCGCGGCTACCGACTGACCCGCTTCGACTGATGCAATCCGACCTGTTCGCCACCGACACCGCCGGCACCGCTGCCGCCGCGCCCGCCATCGACTGCCTGCAAACCCAGGTCGACGCCCTGCCCGCCGCCTGGCGCACCCTGCTCCAGCCGTGCCTGGGCAACGCCGACTGGGCGTCGCTGTGCGACTTTGTCGATGGCGAGCGCGCCGCCGGCAAGCCGGTGTTTCCGCACGCGGTGTTCCACGCGCTGCACCTGACGCCGCCCGACGCGGTGCAGGTTGTCATCCTGGGTCAGGACCCGTACCACGGCACGGGCGTGGTCGGCGGCGTGGAGGTGCCGCAGGCGCACGGACTGGCGTTCTCGGTGCCGGACGGCGTCAGGGTGCCGCCAAGCCTGCGCAACATCTTCAAGGAAATCGGCGCCGAATACGGCGTGGCGCCGGTGCGCGCGTCGGGCAACCTGGAAGGCTGGGCGCGCCAGGGCGTGCTGCTGCTGAACACGGTGCTGACCGTCGAACAGGGCAGCGCCGCCAGCCACGCCCGGCGCGGCTGGGAGGCCGTGACCGACTGTCTGATCCACGCGCTGGCCATGTCGCGCCCGAACCTCGTCTTCATGCTTTGGGGCAGCCACGCCCAGGCCAAGCGCGCGCTGCTGGAGGGCCAGACCCACTGTGTGCTCGAAGCGCCGCATCCGTCGCCGCTGTCGGCGCATCGCGGCTTTCTTGGCTGCGGGCACTTCCGGGCGGCCAACGACTGGCTGGAACGCCACGGCCGGCCCGGCATCGACTGGCAACGGACCTAGGCCGTCGGGCGCCAGGCGAAGCTGTCGAACGTCTCGGGCGGCGCCGGCGCCATGTCGACCCGCGCCACCTGCGCGGCCGGCGGCCCTTGCTCCATCCACTGCCGCAGCGTCTCAAGGTGCTCGCGCGAGCCGGTGGCGATGACCTCCACCGTGCCATCCATCCGGTTGCGGACCCACCCCGTCAGGCCCAGCGCCATGGCCTTGTCGGCACACGCGCCCCGGTAGCCCACGCCCTGCACGCGGCCATGGGCCACGAGGCGCCAGGTTTCGGTCGAAGCTGTCATGGTTTTCCTCTCACCTAGGTAAACTACCTAGCCCGGTCGGGCGTTAGCACGTCAGCATACGACGACCGGGAGCCCGTGCCATGCCACCAACGCCAGACACCCGGCAAGCACCGGGCTACGCCGCGCCGCTGCTGACCGCGCCGCCGAACCGGTTCGACCTGGCGCTGCTGCCGATCATCCTGGCCGTCATCGTCACCGTGGCCTACGCCGCGCGGCAGATGGACGTGCCGTACCAGCCCGGCCAGGCGCTGGCCATCCACCTGGACCCGGCCTGGCTGCCCTACTACCTGATGCGCACCAGCATCCGCATGCTGGCCGCGCTGGCCGCGTCACTGGTGTTCTCGTTCGCGTTCGCGGCGCTGGCGTCGCGCAGCCGCACGGCCGAGAAGGTCATGGTGCCGGCGCTGGACATCCTCCAGTCGATCCCCGTCCTGGGCTTCCTGTCGATCACGGTCACCGGCTTCATCGCGCTGTTCCCGGGCAACCTGGCCGGCGTGGAATGCGCGGCCATTTTCGCCATCTTCACGTCGCAGGCGTGGAACATGGCGTTTAGCCTCTACCAGTCGTTCCGCACCATCCCGGGCGACCTGCTGGAAGCGGCCGCCATGTTCCGGCTGTCGCCATGGCAGCGCTTCTGGCGGCTGGAAGTACCGTACGCCATGCCGGGGCTGCTCTGGAACATGATGATGTCGATGTCGGGCGGCTGGTTCTTCGTCGTGGCGTCCGAGGCCATCTCGGTCTCCGGGCAGGACATCCGGCTGCCCGGCATCGGCTCGTACATCGCGCTTGCCATCCAGCAGCAGGACCTGGCGGCCATCGGCTGGGCGATCCTGGCGATGCTGGCCGGCATCGTGCTCTACGACCAGTTGCTGTTCCGCCCGCTGGTGGCGTGGGCGGAACGCTTCCGCTTCGACACGCTCGCGCAGGACGCCGTGCCGCAGTCGTGGCTGCTGGCCCTGCTGCGCCGCTCGGCGTGGGTGCACGCGCTGCTGGGCCACGCCGCCGCGCTGGCCGGCCGCACGCTGGCCTGGAGCGCCCGCCATCGCGGCACCGTGGCGCTGCCGGCCGCGCCGGCGCGCTGGGCGCCGTGGCCAGACCGCCTGCGCGACGCGCTGATCGTGGCCGTGGCGCTGGCCGCCCTCTATCGCGTGTTCCACTTCGTGCATGGCGAGGTGGGCTGGGCCGAGGCGGCCCACGTGCTCTGGCTCGGCACGCTGACCATGGCGCGCGTGATGGTGCTGATCGCGCTGGCCGCGCTGGTCTGGGTGCCGATCGGCATCCGCATCGGCCTGAACCCGGCCGCCGCGCGCGTGGCGCAGCCCATCGCCCAGTTCCTGGCCGCGTTTCCGGCCAACCTGATGTTCCCGCTGGCCGTGATGGCGATTGCCCGGTTCGGGCTGAACTCGGAAATCTGGCTCAGCCCGCTGATGATCCTGGGCACGCAGTGGTACATCCTGTTCAACGTGGTGGCCGGCGCGTCGGGCATCCCCATGGAACTGCGGCTGGCGGCGCGCAACATGGGGCTGCGCGGCTGGCTGCTGTGGCGGCGCTTTCTGGTGCCGGCCGTGTTCCCGAGCCTGCTGACCGGGCTGGTCACGGCGGCGGGCGGGTCGTGGAATGCCAGCATCGTGTCCGAATACGTGACCTGGGGCGACCGCACGCTGGTGGCAACGGGCCTGGGCAGCTACATCGCCGAGATGACCGCGCGCGGCGACTTTCCGCGCATCGCGCTGGGCATCGCCGTGATGGCGCTGTTCGTGGTGGGCTGCAACCGGCTGCTCTGGAACCGGCTCTATGACCTGGCGCAGTCGCGCACGCGGCTTTGAGGAAATGACGATGACACCGCAAGACACCACCCCGGTGATCGACCTGCGCGGCGTGGGCAAGATGTTCCGCACCGCCGACCATACCGACCGCGCCGTGCTGGAGGGCGTGGACCTGACGCTGCGCGCGGGCGAGATCGTGGCGATGCTGGGCAAGTCCGGCTCGGGCAAGTCCACGCTGCTGCGGATCATGGCCGGCCTGGTCGGCGCCGACCGTGGCGAGGTGCGCTTCCGGGGCCGGCCGCTGACCGGCACCGCCGAGGGCATCGCGATGGTGTTCCAGTCGTTCGCGCTGTTTCCGTGGCTGACGGTGCAGCAGAACGTGGAGCTGGGGCTGGAAGCGCAGGGCGTGGGCCGCGCCGAGCGCGCGCGCCGGGCAGAGTCGGCCATCGACATGATCGGCCTGTCGGGCTTCAACAGCGCGCTGCCACGCGAGCTGTCGGGCGGCATGCGCCAGCGCGTGGGCATTGCGCGGGCGCTGGTGACCGAGCCGGACCTGCTGCTGATGGACGAGGCGTTCTCCGCGCTGGACGTGCTGACCGGCGAGACGCTGCGCGACGAGATGCTGGCCCTGTGGGAGTCGGGCCGCGCCAACATCCGCAGCATCCTGATCGTGTCGCACAACATCGAGGAAGCCGTGATGATGGCCGACCGGATCGTGATCCTGTCCAGCGACCCGGGCCGCGTGCGCGCCGAGGTGCCCGTGCCGTTCCCGCGCCCGCGCAACCGCGACGACCCGCAGGTGCGGGCGCTGGTGGACGAGGTCTACGCGCTGATGACATCGCCGGCCGCACTGGGCCCGCGCGTGCCCGCCATGGCCGCCGCGCAGCAGATTGGCTACCGGCTGCCCGACGCCGACATCGGCCAGATGGAAGCCGTGCTGGACCTGCTGCACGAATCCCCGTTCTTCGGCCGCGCCGACCTGCCCCACCTGGCCAGCGAGGCGGGCCTGACCGACGACGACCTGCTGCCCGCCTGCGAGGCCATGCAGCTGCTGGGCCTGGCCCAGATCGCCGGCGGCGACATCTCCGCCACGCCGCTGGGCCGCCGCTACTACGAGACCGCGCCGCCCGAACGCAAGGTCCTGTTCGGCCACCAGCTCCTGACCCACATCGCCCTGTCCGCCCAGATCCGCCGCGAACTGGAGCGCAGCCCCGACGGCGAAATCGGCGAGGAAGCGATCCTGCGCGAACTGGAAGCCTTCCTGAAACCGGACGAAGCCACCCGCGTGCTCAAGATCGCCATCGACTGGGGACGCTATGGCGAGGTGTACGGGTACTCGTTTCACAGCGGCATGCTGACGCTGCCGGAGGGGATGGAGGCGGGTGACGGTTTGTTCCGCTAAAGCTTGCGATGGCTCAGGCGGCCCTGCTGGTTTGCTTCCCTCTCCCGCCTGCGGGAGAGGGGTTGGGGGTGAGGGCCGGCGGCTCTAATTGCGACGTAGTCGGCAAGCAGATCCTCAACGCCCTCTCCCCCAGCCCCTCTCCCACGTTGTGGGAGAGGGGAGCGAAAACCGTGCGATGGCTCAGGCGTCGCTGCTGGTTTGCTCCGCCAAACCGTGCGATGGCTCAGGCGTCCGCGCTGGTTTTCTCCCCTCTCCCGCTTGCGGGAGAGGGGTCGGGGGAGAGGGCCGGCGGCTCTAATTGCGACCTGGTCGGCAAGCAGATCCTCAACGCCCTCACCCCCAGCCCCTCTCCCACCTTGTGGGAGAGGGGAGCGAAAACCGTGCGATGGCTCAGGCGTCGCTGCTGGTTTGCTCCGCCAAACCGAGCGATGGCTCAGGCGGCCCTGCTGGTTTTCTCCCCTCTCCCGCTTGCGGGAGAGGGGTTGGGGGTGAGGGCCGGCGGCTCTAATTGCGACGTAGTCGGCAAGCAGATCCTCAACGCCCTCTCCCCCAGCCCCTCTCCCACGTTGTGGGAGAGGGGAGCGAAAACCGAGCGATGGGTCAGGCGTCCCGCTGGATTGCAAACCCCCAGCCAATCCGTACGCCATCACCCCTTCAACGGCATCCGCACGGCCCGTCCGATTGCCCCGGTGCGCAGCGCGATCTTGGCTGCGTCTTCGCGTAGCGCGCGCAGGCGCCTTTCCAGCAGGGCGTTGGCGGGGCGGCCCGAGGCGCTGGCCGACGTGGCGGCGTGCTGGTCCTGCGATTTCTGCAGCGGTTCGTTGGCGCCGATCTCGCCGGCGGCGGCGGCCTGGGCCAGGACGTCGGCCTTGCGGCGGTCGGCCGAGTCGGCGATGCGGGCGCGGCGTTCGCTGGCGTCCTCTTCGGCTGGCGCGGTTGCCTCGGGCTTTTCCGCCGTGGCCGGCTCGGGGGCCAGTTCCACGCCCGCCACGGCGGCTTCCACCGGGGTGCGGATGAAGCCTGCCCCGCGCGGGCCGTGGCGCTCCTCGCCGGCCAGGCGTTCGCTGGCCAGCGTCAGCGAGCGCAGCGCGGCGTCGGTGGCCTGGTCGATGGCGGCCTCGGCTGCGGGCACATCCAGCTCGCCGTAGTGCTGCCGCACCTGGATGCGCGCGGCGGCCACGTGGGCGGCCACCAGGTAGTTCTGGACGATGAAGCGGCTCAGGTTGTCCACGGCGCGGTGCCGGCTGCGCGGTTCGTCGAGCATGCGCTGGAACGACCCGATCAGCGCCGACAGGTTGTCCATGAACTGCTTGCGCTGCACGCGGTAGGCAAAGTCGTCCGATGCCTTGCGCGTCAGCAGGTCGCGCGTGGCGGCGATGTAGCGGCGGTTGGCCTGCAGCACGTTCTCCACCAGCTTGGGGATCGACCGGTACTCCCAGCTCGGCAGCACGAAGCTGAAGATCGACGCGATGATGCCGCCGATGACCGTGTCCACCAGCCGCTCGCCCACCACGGTCTGGCTGCCCGGGATCAGCAGGTTAATCTGGATCAGCACCTGGACGCACGCGGCGATGGCCGTGTAGCGGTACTTGATGGTCACGAACGCGGCGCTGGCCACCAGCGCCAGGTACAGGATGGCGATCAGCGCCAGCGGCTCGTGCACCCAGCGCAGGATGCCCACGCTGATGATGCAGCCGATCAGCGTGCCGATCAGGCGGTCGTTGTAGCGCTGCTTGGTCATGCTGAAGTTCGGCTTCAGGATCACGACGATGGTCAGCAGGATCCAGTAGCTGTGCGACGCATACGGCAGGCGGTCGCCGATCCAGAGCCCCACGGCCACGGCCAGCGTGATCCGCAGCGCGAAGCGGAACGCCGGCGAGCGCCAGTGCAGGTTGTCGCGCACCACGGCGAACTCGTACTTCTGGCGCGTCAGGAACGGCGTCATGTCCGATCCGGGCAGCACCTTGGCCGGCTCCACCGGCGTGCGCGACGCCTCGTGCAACTGGCCGACCAGCGTGATGGCGCCGCGGATCATCTCCAGCGTGTCGCGCAGCGCGTTCATGGCCGCCGGCGAGACGTGATGGTGGCGAAGCAGGTCGATCTCGTCCTCCACCTTCTTCAGGTCGGGCCGGTAGTCGAACGCGCTGTACGACGGCCTGCCGCGCGTCACGTCGTAGGCAATCTCCTCCAGGTCCTTGCCCAGGCCCAGCACCAGCCGGCGCAGGCCGTCCAGCACCGGCGTGCCGCCGAACGTCTGGCGCAGCAGCGCGTACTCGGTGTTGGTCGACAGCAGGTATTCGTAGAGGTCCAGCATGCGCAGGTGCACCTGCACCAGCAGGCCGTCGTGCGGGGTCTTGCTGCCGCGCAGCACCATGTCGCGGGCGGCCTGCTGGCGCTCGGCCACCACGATCTGCTGGCGCACCAGCCGGTTGAACTGCTCGTCGTAGTCGGTGCCGGCGTCGTAGAAGGCGGCCTTGATCTCCAGGTAGCCGGCCATCTCGTAGAGCGATTCGGCCAGGATCTGCTGCCGCGTGCGGCGCTCCATCAGCCAGCTCACGGCCATCGCGTAGACCAGGTAGCCGAACGCGCCGATGCCGAACAGCGCGGCGTGCGACAGCGCCTTGCGCACCACGAATTCCTCGTTGATCGTCAGTGTCATGACGAACAGCATCGAGAACTGCAGCGGCATGGTCTTGTTGCCATAGACCGTCATCATGCCGGCCAGGAACGTGACCAGCACCAGCACGAACGGCTGCACCTGCGGGAACGGCGTGGCCAGCGCCACGATGGCCGTGACGGCGGTGCACAGCAGCACGCTCGCCAGCATCTCGTTGAACTTGTGCGGCAGCGGGCTCGGCAGGTCCATCAGGCTCGTGCACAGCGCGCCCACGGACACCACCATGGCGCTGGGCAGGTCCATGAACGGCATGGCCAGCAGCGTCAGGCCGATCACGCCCGTGGCCGAGCGCAGGCCACGGTAGATGTAGTGCGAAAACAGGAATGTGCGGGGGTCGTGCGCGTATTCCATGGGGCGATGGGGGCGGGTGGAGAGGCAGCGGCGCCGTCGCCATCATGGCCACGGCGCGGTGACGGGGCGGCTACTGGCCGAGCCAGCGCGCCCGCCCGGCATGCCTGCCGGCCTCGACCTTGACCTTGTACTGCGTGGCCGGTTCGCGCGCCAGCGTCACGGGCAGCACCTGCAGTTCGTCGCGGCGGAACACGTGCAGCTCGGCCCGGTCGCCGGGGCGGTAGCGCGCCAGCAGCTTGTCGAGCTGCCCCGGCGCCACGCGCAGGCCGTCCACGGCGGCGATCAGGTCGCCGGCCGACAGCCCCGCGCGCTGCCCGGCCCCGCCGTCCAGCACCTGGCTCACGCGTACCCAGCCATCGTCGCCACGGGTCTTGATGCCCAGCGCGGCGGCGCCGTTCGGCTTCTGCGGCTCGGCCACCAGCCCCACGCCGCGGAACAGCGCCGGCAGGCCGATCTCGCCCGTGCCCTCGGTCAGCGCGCGCAGCAGGCCGCCCAGCTTCAGGCCGCTGACCTCGTCGATCAGCGCGTACACCTCGGCCTCGGTCACGCCCCGCTGCGTGGCGCCCGGCGCGTAGAAGTCGCGCCCGTAGCGCTGCCATAGCGCGCGCATGACGTCGTCCAGCGAGCGGCGGCCGCGGGTCTTCTCGCGGATGGTCAGGTCCAGCGCCAGCGCCACCAGCGACCCCTTGGTGTAATAGCTGACGATGGCGTTCGGCGCGTTCTCGTCCTGGCGGTAGTACTTGGTCCAGGCATCGAACGCGCTGTCGGCCACGCTCTGCTTGGTGCGGCCCGTGCCGCGCAGCACCCCGTTCCAGGTCTTGGCCAGCATGTCGACGTACTGCTGCTCGGTGACCAGCCCGGTGCGCACCAGGATCAGGTCGTCGTAGTAGCTGGTGAAGCCCTCGAACAGCCACAGCAGCGGCGTGTAGCTTTCCGCCTCCAGCCGGTACGGCACGAACGCGGCCGGCTTGATGCGCTTGACGTTCCAGGTGTGGAAATACTCGTGGCTGCACAGGCCCAGGAACGTGCGGTAGCCCTCGCTGGTCTCGGCGTTGCCGCGCACGGGCAGGTCGCTGCGCGCGCACATCAGCGCGGTGCTGGCACGGTGTTCCAGCCCGCCGTAGCCGTCGGTCGTGACCATCGTCATGAAGACGTAGCGGCGGTTGCTGTCCAGGAACGGCGCGCGGGCCGAGCGGGGCTCGAACAGCCGGATCTGCGCCTCGCAGATGCGCTTGAGGTCGCGGCAGATGCGCGGCATGTCGAGCTGCGGCACGCGGCCCGTGAACACCACGTCGTGCTGCACGCCGCAGGCGCGGAAGCTGCCCAGCGCGAACGTGCCCATTTCCACGGGATGGTCGATCAGCTCGTCGTAGTCGCTGGCCTGGTAGCGGCCAAAGCCGTAGCGGCGCGCGCCGCCGGGGCCGCGCGCCTCGGGCAGCGCCGTGGCCACGCGCCAGCCGGCATAGGCGTCGCCGGCCGGCGGGTGGATATCGATCAGGCACGGCCGGTCGTCCTGCCCCACCACGCGCAGGAACACCGAGCTGCCGTTGAAGAAGCCGTGCGTGGTGTCCAGGTGCGCGCTGCGCACGGACAGGTCCCAGGCATAGACCTCGTAGCTCAGTGTCAGCGGGCCGGCGTCGGCCGGCAACGGCGCGGCCAGCCAGGTCTGCTTGTCCAGCTTGGTCAGCGGCACGCGCACGCGGCCGGCATCGGCGCGGATGCGGACGATATTGCGTGCGAAATCTCTGATCATGTAGCTGCCCGGGATCCACGCGGGCAGCGTGAAGACCTGGCCGGCCGGGTCGGGGACGTCCACCGTCACGGTCACGGCGAACAGGTGGGCTTCCGGTTGAAGCGGGGCGATGGCGTAGCGGATCGGCGTCATGGTCTCGATTGTAGCGTCACGCCCCGGGGCGCCCGGGGACGGGCGGTGCGGCCGGCCGCCGGGGTCAGCCGTTCACGTCGACGACCACGCGGCCGCGCATGCCCCCTTCCACGATGCGCCGGCCGGCGTCGATGGCATCGGCCAGCCGGATCTCCTGCGTGATGGCCTGCAGCCGGTCTGGCGCCAGGTCCTGCGCCAGCCGCTTCCAGGCCGTCTCGCGCAGCGGCATCGCGGCCATCACGCTGTCGATGCCGGCCAGCGTCACGCCGCGCAGGATGAACGGCGCCACCGACGCCGGGAAATCCATGCCCTGCGCCAGCCCGCACGCCGTGACCACGCCGCCGTAGCGCACCTGGGCGCAGGCGTTGACCAGCGTGTGGGAGCCGACCGAATCCACCACGGCGGCCCAGCGTTCCTTCTGCAGCGGCTTGCCCGGCGCGCCCAGTTCGGCGCGGTCAATCACGTCGGCCGCGCCCAGCGCGCGCAGGAAGTCGGCCTCGGCCGTCTTGCCCGTGGACGCCGTCACGCGGTAGCCCAGCTTGGACAGGATGGCGATGGCCACCGACCCCACGCCGCCCGACGCGCCGGTCACCAGCACATCGCCATCGCCGGGCCGCACCGGACCGTTCACGCCGCCGCGCTCCAGCGCCAGCACCGACAGCATGGCCGTGTAGCCAGCCGTGCCGATCGCCATGGCCTGCCGCGTCGTGAACGCATCGGGCACCTTGACCAGCCATTCGCCCTTGAGCCGCGCGCGCTGCGCCAGGCAGCCCCAGTGCGTCTCGCCCACGCCGTGGCCGTTCAGCACCACGCGGTCGCCGGTCTTCCAGCGCGGGTCGCTGGAATCGAGCACGGTGCCCGCGCCGTCGATGCCGGCCACCATCGGCCACTTGCGCACCACCGGCGAGCGGCCCGTGATGGCCAGCCCGTCCTTGAAGTTGATCGTCGAATAGTCCACGGCCACCAGCACGTTGCCGTCGGCGGGCAACTGGCTCTCGTCGAGCTGGGCGATCTGCGCCTGCGTGGATTTGTCGTCGGCCTGGGTCAGCAGCAGCGCCTGGAAGGTCATGATGGGGTGTCTCCCGATTGTCGTAGGTCGATCCGGACATGCAAAACGGCCGGACTGGGCCGGCCGTTCGCGTCAGCCGGCGGGGTCCGGCGTCGTCGTTATTTCTTGAGACTGGCGAGCTTGCGTTCCAGCGTAGCGGCGTCCGCCGCGCCCGGAATCCGCGTGCCGTCGGTAAAGAAGACGGCCGGCGTGCCCGTGATGTTCAGGCTCTGGCCCAGCGCCAGGTTCTCGTCCACCGGCGTCTTGCAGCTGCCGTTGCCGGTCAGCGCAGTGTGGTTGAGCATCCAGTCGCGCCACGCCTTGGTGCGGTCGGTGGCGCACCAGACCTGCCTGGACTTGACCGCCGAGTCCGGCGACAGCACCGGGTACAGGAAGGTGTAGACCGTGATGTTGTCCATTTGCTGGAACGTCTGCTCGATCTTCTTGCAGTAGCCGCAGTTCGGGTCCGAGAACACCGCCACGGTGCGGCTGCCGTCGCCCTTGGTCCACTTGATGGCGCGCGACAGCGGCAGGTCCGACCACTTGATCTTGTTGATCTCGGCCAGCCGTTCCTCGGTCAGGTTGGTGTTCGTCCTGGTGTCGATCAGCTCGCCATTGAGGATGTAGCGGCCCGTGGCATCGGTGTAGACGAGCTGGCCGCCGACGTTGACCTCGTACAGCCCCGGCACCGGCGCCTTGGTCACGCTCTTCACCTCGGCGCGGCCGCCCAGCATGCGCTGGATCGACGCCTTGATCTTGTCCGTGCCCGGCTCGTCCGCGGCCAGCGCGTGCAGGGCGTAGCCGGCGGCGCCCAGGCCGCCGACGCAGGCGACGATCGCGGCAAGGCGGGCGGGTCGGCGGCGGAACAGTTGCAACATATTGACTCCAGGTAGCGGTTTGCCGGTCAGTGTGCCGGCGGCGATGTCATCGGTAAATCGTGGAACGCGCAATTGTGGGCATCGGCGGCCTAACCCAGCGCGCGGCTGATCAGCAGCCGCTTGAGCAGCCCCTGGCCGCCCACGGCGCGTATGCCGAGGTTGCGCACCATGCGGGCCGGCGTGCCCGGCAGCGAGAACAGCCGGTGCAGGCCGTCCGTGGCGGCCGTCAGCGACAGCAGGTCGGTGGCGCGCGCGCGCTCGTAGCGGCGCAGCAGCCGCAGGTCGCCCTCGTGGCGGAACGGCTCCTTGTCGGCCATCACGCGGCCCAGCTCCACCACGTCGCGCAGGCCCAGGTTCATGCCCTGCCCGGCCAGCGGATGCACGACGTGCGCCGCGTCGCCCACCAGCGCCACGTGCGGCTGGGCGAAGTGATCGGCCCGTTGCAGCACCAGCGGAAAGCCCTGCGCCGGCGTGATGCAGCGCAGGGCGCCGAAGCGGGCGCCCACGGCGCCGCTGGCCACCTGCGCCACCGTGGCGGCCAGCGCCTCGGGCGTCAGCGCCAGCAGGTCGCGGGCGTGGGCCTCGTCGGCGGACCAGACCATCGACACGCGGTTGCCGGGCAGCGGCAGCATGGCCAGGATCTCGCCGTTGGCGGGTTCCTCGTCGGCCATCAGCTTTTCCGGGGCGCCCAGGAACCACTGCCAGGCGGTTTCCTGGTGCGGCAGTTCGCAGCGGAAGTTGGCCACCACGCCAAGCTGGCGGTAGCGCCGCTGGGTGGTGCCGATATGGCACTGCTGGCGCACCCAGGACCGCGCCCCGTCGGCGCCGACCAGGCAGCTGGCGCGCACGCGGCGGCCATCGGCCAGCGTCAGCGTCACGCCGTCGAGGTCGCGGTCGAGCCGTTCGGCGGTGTCGTCGAACCACGTCACCTGGTGCTGGAAGCGCAGGGCGGTGTCCAGCACCCGCTCGACATGCCCCGATTCGACGATCCAGGCCAGTTGCGGCACGGCGGCGGCGTAGGCCGAGAAATGGAGGTCGCCATCGGGCGAGGGGTCTGACTCCGACGCGCTTTGGTCGCCGAACACGCGCATGTCGCGCACCGGCTGCACGCGGGCGGGGTCCAGCGCCTCCCACACGCGCAGGCGGTCCAGCAGGGCCTGCGAGCTGGCGGAGAAGGCGTAGATGCGGCTGTCCCAGTCGTCGTCGCCGGTGCGGGCGGTGTCGGCGGCGGGCCGGGGCGCCACCAGCGCCACCTGCATGCCCTGCTGCGCTAACAGCAGCGCGCAGGCCTTGCCGACAATGCCACCGCCGACCACGGCGATCTGGAAGCGGGAGGAAGGATTCGACGACATCAATATGGCGGCGTCGCTTGGGCGACGGCGCGGCGGGTGCGGATGGCTGGATTATAGCGACGTGACCGCGGCGGCATCGGCCGCGCTGCCCCCGGGCCTTCGGGGGCCCCGGCCGGGCGCGCCGGCGTGCATCGCGGCCTCGGCCGGCGCCGCCCATCCGCTAGAATACGGGTTTCGCCATTTCCCGCCTGACACCATGAGCCTCAAATGCGGCATCGTCGGCCTGCCCAACGTCGGCAAGTCCACGCTGTTCAATGCCCTGACGAAAGCCGGCATCGCCGCCGAAAACTATCCGTTCTGCACCATCGAGCCCAACGTGGGCGTGGTGGAAGTGCCGGATCCGAGGCTTGCCAGGCTGGCCGAGATCGTCAAGCCCGAGCGCATCCTGCCGGCGACGGTCGAGTTCGTCGACATCGCGGGCCTGGTGGCCGGCGCGTCCAAGGGCGAAGGGCTGGGCAACCAGTTCCTGGCCAACATCCGCGAGACCGACGCCATCACGCACGTGGTGCGCTGCTTCGAGGATGACAATGTGATCCACGTGGCCGGCAAGGTCGACCCGCTGTCCGACATCGAGGTCATCAACACCGAACTGGCGCTGGCCGACCTGGCCACCGTCGAGAAGGCGCTGGCCCGCTACATCAAGCCGGCCCGCGCCGGCGACAAAGAATCCCAGCGCCTGGTGGCCGTGCTGGAAAAGGCACAGTCGGTGCTGGACCAGGCCAAGGCCGTGCGCACGCTGGACCTGGCACCCGAGGAATGGGACGCCCTGCGCCCGTTCTGCCTGATCACCGCCAAGCCGACGATGTACGTGGCCAACGTGCGCGAGGACGGCTTCGAGAACAACCCGCACCTGGACGCCGTGCGCGAGCACGCCAAGACCACCGGCTCGCCCGTGGTGGCCGTCTGCGCCGCCATCGAGGCCGAGATCGCCGACCTGGACGACGCCGACAAGGCCGAATTCCTGGCCGACCTGGGCATGGAAGAGCCGGGCCTGGACCGCGTGATCCGCGCCGGCTTCAAGCTGCTGGGCCTGCAGACGTACTTCACGGCCGGCGTGAAGGAAGTGCGCGCCTGGACCATCCACGTGGGCGACACCGCCCCGAAGGCGGCCGGCGTGATCCACACCGACTTCGAACGCGGCTTCATCCGCGCCCAGACCATCGCCTACGACGACTACATCCAGTACAAGGGCGAGAACGGCGCCAAGGAAGCCGGCAAGATGCGCGCCGAAGGCAAGGAATACGTCGTGCACGACGGCGACGTGATGAACTTCCTGTTCAACGTCTGATCCGCGCCGCACTCCGCGCCAGCAAGAATGCCCGGTCTTCCCGGGCATTTTTCTTTTGCGTCGCGCCGGCGGCCGGCGCGCCTACATCGGCGCCAGCCGCTCGTCCCGCATTCCCACCAGCAGCGCCTGGCCGCTGGCGTCCACGCGGAATTCGCCAAAGCGGGCGCGGGCGTAGCGGTCGGCCTGGCCTTCCTGGAAGAACCACGCATCGGTCGATACCTGCACGCCGTTGCCGCCCCAGCGCGTGGGCACGTTCTGCACGCGCAGCAGCAGTTCGCCGGGCGCCAGCGGCTCGCCCTTGTCCAGCCGGACGAAGTGGCCCTCCTGGCGGTCGTCGCGGCGGATCACGATGCGTTCCTCGCGCGCCAGCCGGGTCTGTTCGGAGCCGTGTGCCACGCGCACCGCGTCGGCCACCGAGAAGTGGAGCGCCATGTAGTCGCCCTGCATCAGCGAGCGCGGGTCCACCGGCGCCAGCCGCAGGTAGACCACCTCGCCGCGCGCGATCAGGCGTTCCTTGCCGACGATGCCAGCCAGCGCCACGCCCATGGCCAGCAGCCATCCGACGATGATCCAGCGTTTCATGCGGCGGTCTCCTTGCGCGGCAGGCGGGCCAGCACGGCCCGGGCGGCCAGCAGCAGCGCCCCGGCCGCCGCCAGCGTGATGGACTTGGCCAGCAGCGTCCAGTGCAGCGTGCCGTAGTACCAGGCAAAGCCGATCAGCACCGTGGCGATGGCCAGGCCGAGCCAGGGCCGGGACCCGCGCCGCAACGCCAGGGCCAGCGCCAGCACCCCGGCCGTGACGGCCGGCGCGTACACCATCAGCGCGCTGAACGCGATGGCCAGCCCCAGCAGCGCGGCGCACAGCGGCGGCGCGCAGGCCAGCCGCTTGCATTCGATCAATACCAGCGACACGAGCACGGCGCCCAGCAGCGCGCCAGCCAGCCACGCGCCGTGGCCGCGCCAGACCGTGCTGGTGCCGAACAGCAGATCGGCCGGATGCGCGAGCCCGGTGACCACCAGTGCGGCGGCCAGCGCGCCCAGCAGCGTGGCGTCGGCGGCCGGTTCCCAGAGGTCGTGGGGGCCGCGCGCCGCGATGGCGTCCTCGCGCAGCACGAACGCCAGCACCAGCGCGAACGCGGCGGCCGACAGCGGCGCCAGCGCAATCGGCACCGCCGTCCAGCGCGGCGCGACGACGTCGCCCAGCCCGATGCACGCGGCCACGGCCAGCGCCACCCAGGCCCCCAGCGCGGCCAGAAAGCGGTGCAGCCGGTCCGGCACGGCCGCGAACAGCACCGCCTCGAACACGGCGATGCCGAGCCAGAACGGCGCCACCTGCAGGAAGCTGTGAAAGCCGATGGCCTCGCCCACGCCGGCAATCGCCAGGCCCTGCCCGCCCAGGCTCAGCGCCAGCGCGAACTGTCCCAGCGCAATGCGGCCGCCGTCGCGCGCGGTCAGGCGGTACAGCACGATGGCGATGCCGATCATCACCAGCCCGGTGATGGCCATGGCCGGCCCGTTCCCGCGCGCGGCGGCAAACACGGTGCCGATCAGGAACATCTGGAAGAACAGCGCGCCCAGCCAGCCCGCGCCGCCCATCAGCAGGCGGATGGGCCACGGCGTGCGCAGCGTCGGCGTGAAATCGCCCTGCACCGCGCCGCGCGCGGCCAGCCGCTGCCAGAGCGAGCGTTCGATCTGGTCCGGATTCATGCCGCGCTCCCCGACATCGACCGCCACGCGCGCAGCAGCCAGGTGGCCGCCGCCACGGCCAGCCCGATGGTCAGCAGGGCCAGCAGCAGGAAGGTGCCAAAGTCCCCATGCAGATCAGCCAGCCAGCGCCCGGCCGCCGTGACGACCACGCCGATGCCGGTCAGGCAGGCCAGGCTCAGCACCACGATATCGAACGCGCGCCAGCGGAACCACGCGCCCAGGCCCGCCAGCGCCACGCAACTGGCCAGCAGCACCGGCACGCTGGGCTGCGACGTCAGCACGCTCATCACGCCCAGCCAGCCCGCGTAGCCGCAGGCCATCAGGCCGATCAGCCGCGGCCCGGCCACGCCGGCAAAGCCCCAGCGGCCCGCGCGCGCGGCCAGCACATACCACGCCGCAAGCTGGACGATCGACATCGCCAGCAGGAACAGCACCGTCGCGCGCGCATCCCGGCCCGAGAACAGCAGGTCCAGCATGCCGCCGATGCCAAGCTGCACGCTGCAGTAACGCAGCAGCGCCACGTTGCCGACGACCAGCACGATCCACCAGTGCGGCGCCGCGCGCGCCGCCAGCGCCCACGGCACCGCCAGCAGCGTCCACAGCGCGAAGAGCTGCCACGCATCGGCGCCGGTCTGGTAGGTCTGGCCGATCACGGCCATCAGCACGCCGGACACGATCTGCGCGCCGGCCAGCGCGGCGCGCCCGATGGCGTCGCCCGCCGGCCGCAGCAGCGCCAGCGCCGCCAGCCCCGTCAGCAGACCGCCGACGAGGCCGAATTTCGTGAACTTGTGCAGGGCCGTCCAGTTGAAGGCGAAGAAGACGATCACGCCGGCGCAGAGCAGCGCCGTGCCGAGGATCAGCAGCGCGCGGTCCAGCCAGTGGTGCCAGTGCGCGCGCCCCGGCAGCGTGGGGGCCCAGGCGGCCAGCAGGTCGTCGGCGCCGAGCCGGCCCCGGCTGCGCCAGTCGGCCAGCGCCTGCTGGATGGTGCGGCGAGAAGTGAAGGTGTCCAACCAGCGTTCCCCCGGGGTAATCGGCATGGCCTGCATGCTAGCAAACCGGTGCGCCAAAGTCTCCCCGGGGAATCCGCCGGCCGGATCGCGCCGGCCGGATCGCGCCGGTCAGAAGCGGTAGGTCACGTTGCCGACGATCGTCCGCGCCGTGCCGAAGAAGCAGTCGCCGCGCGCGATGCAGCTATAGACGTATTCCTTGCCGAACAGGTTGTTGACGTTCAGCGACACGCGCACCGGGCCGCGGTCGTAGGCCAGCACGGCGTCGAACACGGTGAAGCCGCCCACGCGGTTGTTGCCGGTGCCGTCGGTGCTGGGGCCGTTGTAGCGCATGCCCGCGCCGGCCAGGAAGCCGGGGATCTCGAACAGGCTGAAGCGGTAGTTGGCCCACAGCGACGCCGTATTGGTCGGGATGCTGGCCAGCCGCTGGCCCTGCTCGGCCGGCGAGCCCTCGATGACCTTGGCGTTCAGGAACGTGTACGCGGCGATCAGGTCCAGCCGGCCCAGCGACACCAGCGCCTCCAGCTCGGCGCCGCGCGTGCGGGCTTCACCAGCCTGCACGGTGTCCGGGCGGCCATTGACCACGCCGGCCACCTTGCGGTTCTGCTCGCGCATGTCGAACAACGCGGCCGTCAGCGTCATGTTCTTGCCGGGCGGCTGGTACTTGACGCCCACTTCCCACTGCTTGCCTTCCAGCGGCTTGAACGCCTGGCCGGCGTTGTTGAAGCCCGCCTGGCCCTGGAACGACTCGGCATAGCTGACGTACGGGTTCAGGCCCATGTCCGTGCGGTACATCAGCCCGAAGCGCTTGGTGAGCTGGTTGTCGTCGCGCGATCCCTGCGGCTGGTTGTCCTGCGACGCGCGCGACCAGTCGTAGCGCAGGCCCAGCATCAGCAGCCACTTGTTCCATTCGAGCTGGTCCTGCAGGTAGATGCCGGTCTGGATCTGCTTGGCCGGGTCCAGGTCGCGCGTGGACGCGGGCGCCGTGTAGTTGCCGTACACCGGGTTGAACACGTTGATCGGCGCGGCCACGCCGCCCACGCCGGTGCGGCCGGTGATCTCGTTGTTCTGGTAGTCGAAGCCGGCCAGCAGCGTGTGGCCGACCGTGCCGGTCCGGAACTTGGCCTGGCCCTGGGTATCGATGGCAAGCTGGTTCAGCGTCGGCTGGTTCAGGTAGACCACGCGGCGCAGCAGCGTGTCGCTGCCGGGCACCCAGCCGTGCGTGGCGCCGGTGAAGCCGGTGGTGTAGATGCTGCGGTAGTCGACGCTGCTGTGCGAGTAGCGCAGGTTCTGGCGCACCGTGAAGGTGTCGTTGAACTGGTGCGAGAACTGGTAGCCGATGGCGTGCTGCTCGGCCGTGTACTTGTCAAAGCCCGGCTCGCTCACGAAGAAGCTCTGCGGGATCTGCCCGGCCGGGTTGCCCAGCAGCGTGCCGCGCCACGGGAAGAAGCCGATCATCGTGTTGCTGTCGTCCTTCTGGAAGTTGGCCAGCAGCGTGAACGACGTGTCGGCGTTGGGCCGGTAGGTCAGCGACGGGGCGATGAAGTAGCGGTTGTCCTTGGCGTAGTCCACCGAGGTGTCGCTGTCGCGCGCCATCGCCACGAAGCGGTACAGCCACTTGCCGTCCGCGTCGATCGGGCCCGTGAAGTCGGCCTGGATCTGCTTGCGGTTGTAGTTGCCAAAGCTCACGCCGATCTCGCGCGCCGCCTCGGCCTGCGGGCGCTTGGACACGAGGTTGACGATGCCGCCCACCGCGCCCTGCCCGTACAGCATGCCGGACGGGCCCTTCAGGATTTCCATGCGCTCCAGCGAGTACGGGTCCGGGCGCGTGTTGTTGTAAAAGCTCACGGCGTTGAGCAGGCCGTCCAGGTACTGGGTGGAATCGGTGCCGCGAATCTTGATCGTGTCGGTCCGGTTGTCGTTGGCAAACCCGGCCGTCGTCACGCCAGCCGTGTAGCCGGACGCCTGCGCCACCGACTGCGCGCCCAGCATCTCGATGCGGTCGCGCGTGATGACCGTGATGGACTGCGGCGTCTCGACGATCGGCGTGTCGGTCTTGGTGGCCGTCACGGCCTGCCGGGCGACAAAGCCATGGACCGGCCCGGTGGGCGATTCCGGCGCATTGCTGCCGCTGACCGTGACCACCGGCAGGCTGTGGTGGGCGGCCTCGCCGGCGGGCGGCTGTTCCTGGGCGCTGGCCAGGCTGGCGGCTTGCAGGCTCAGGACGAGCGTGGTCAACGGAATGGCGTGCGAGCGGCGGATGCGGCCCCGGGCGCGGACAGACATGGATCTCTTCTCTCTCTTGCTTTTTGGAAACGGGAATGCGAATGACTCGCATTTCAATAAAGAGCGAGATTGTAGCGTCTTGTATTGCTGACAACACAATTGGTCACGGTTGTAAGCAATCTTGTCGCGCGATTCCCACAGTGGCGGCCGACTTTCGCCGCGCCCGGCGCGCCGGTATGCTGGCGGCCTTTCCGCATCCCGCCCCCGCACCATGACCCTCGGCATCCTTGCCGCGCTGCACGACGAAGTGGACGGCCTGATCGCCGCCATGCGCCATGAAGACGCCCGCGCCACCTGCACCACCATCGGCATGCGCGACTACTACCGCGGCACGCTGCACGGCCAGCCGGTGGTGCTGGTGCTGTCGCGCGTGGGCAAGGTGGCCGCGGCGGCGACCACGGTGACGCTGATCCGCGAGTTCGGGGTGGATGGGATTGTCTTCACCGGGCTGGCCGGTGGCGTCGGCGACGGCGTGCGGGTCGGCGACATCGTCGTGGCCGACCAGGCCATCCAGCACGACATGGACGCCCGGCCGCTGTTTCCGCGCCACGAGGTGCCGCTGCTGGGCCGCGCCACGTTTCCGGCCGATCCGGCGCTGACGGCCGCCCTGCAGACAGCGGCGGCCCATTTCCTGCGTGACGACCTGGCCACCGAGGTGCCGGCCAGCGTGCTGGCCCGCTTCGGCATCGAGACGCCCCGGCTGCATGTCGGGATGATCGCCAGCGGCGACCAGTTCATCGATTGCCCGTCCGAGGTGGCCGCGCTGCGGCAGGCGCTGCCTGGCGTGCAGGCCGTGGAGATGGAAGGCGCGGCACTGGCGCAGATCTGCCACGAATACGGCGTGCCCTATGCGCTGCTGCGCACCGTGTCCGACCGGGCGGACGATACGGCACACGTCGACTTCCCGGCCTTCCTTCGGGACATCGCCAGCCACTATTCCAGCGCGATCCTGGCGCGATTCCTCGACGATCAGGCGCGCCGGCGCATCGCAGATTGCTGATTTTTATGCAGTTTTGCCGTTACCGTCGCGGCCGCACAACGCCGTAGATGCCCACGGCCAGCGCCGCGCCGGCAATGGCCGCGCCCCAGCCGACGATCTGGCCGTCGGTGAACAGATGGGCCGTGCGCCCGGCGTAGAACGCGACCACCGCGCCGCCGATCCCCAGGCCCAGCGCGGCCGGCACGGTCACGACGCGGCCGGCCGGGAGCAACCATCGGCCGGCCAGGCCCACCACGGCGCCGACAAAAACCAATCCGAACATCCTTCCTCCCGTGTCGTTTGATCCACCGCAAATGTGGACCGGTCGTAACGATACTGCACCGCGCTCCGGGCGCTGCGGTTCCCTGCAACTTTGTAACGGGGCGGTATAATGGCCATCGCTTCCGGCACCGTTCCGGATGGCAACCCAACCCCACAAATGCAACTGCTCGCGATCGGTATCAATCACACCACGGCACCCGTCTCGCTCCGCGAACGTGTGGCGTTTCCGCTTGAGCAGATCAAACCGGCCCTGGGTACGCTGCGTACCCATCTGGCGGGCCGCAGTGGCACCGAGGCCGCCATCCTGTCCACCTGCAACCGTACCGAGATCTACTGCGCCACCGACGTGCTGCAGCCGGGCCAGGACGGTTTCGAGCACACGCTGCGCTGGCTGGCCCAGCATCACAACGTGCCCGCCGGTGAACTGGCCCCGCATTTGTACGCCCTGCCCCAGTCCGAAGCCGTGCGCCATGCGTTCCGCGTGGCCAGCGGGCTCGACTCGATGGTGCTGGGCGAAACCCAGATTCTCGGCCAGTTGAAGGACGCCGTGCGCACCGCTGGCGAGGCCGGCGCACTGGGCACGTACCTGAACCAGCTGTTCCAGCGCACGTTCGCAGTGGCCAAGGAAGTGCGCGGCCAGACCGAGATCGGCGCGCATTCGGTGTCGATGGCCGCCGCGGCGGTCCGGCTGGCGCAGCGGATTTTCGAAAGCGTGTCCACGCAGCGGGTGCTGTTCATCGGCGCCGGCGAGATGATCGAGCTGTGCGCCACGCATTTTGCCGCGCAGAAGCCGCGCCAGGTGGTGGTGGCCAACCGCACCGTCGAACGCGGCGAGAAACTGGCGGAACAACTGGCCGAGCAGGGCCTGACCACGCAGGCCATCCGCCTGCAGGACCTGGGCGAGCGGCTGCACGAGTTCGACATCGTCGTGTCGTGCACGGCCAGTTCGCTGCCGATCATCGGCCTGGGCGCCGTGGAGCGCGCGGTCAAGCGCCGCAAGCACCGCCCGATCATGATGGTCGACCTGGCCGTGCCGCGCGACGTGGAGCCCGAAGTCGCCCGGCTGAACGACGTCTTCCTGTACACCGTCGACGACCTCGGCGCCGTGGTCCGCGAGGGCAACGCGCTGCGCCAGGCCGCCGTGGCCCAGGCCGAGGCCATCATCGAATCGCGCGTGCAGAACTTCATGCACTGGCTGGAAACGCGCAGCGTGGTGCCGGTGATCCGCGAACTGCAGTCCAGCGGCGAGGCCATCCGCCAGGCCGAACTGGAACGCGCACGCAAAATGCTGGCCCGGGGCGACGACCCCGCCGCCGTGCTGGAGGCGCTGTCCGGCGCGCTGACGCGCAAGTTCCTGCACGGCCCCACGCACGCGCTGAACCACACCCAGGGCGAAGACCGCGAGGCGCTGCTGCGCCTGGTGCCCGGTCTGTTCCGCCACAGCAGCCACTCCGAGCGCTAGCCGCGCCGTCCCTGCCGCGCTGGCCTGCCAGCGCCGGGCTGCCGTCTCCGCCCGTCCCCCGTTCCGGCGCCCCGGCCCCGCCACCGGCGTCCCAGCATCCCGATTCCGCTACCGATGAAACCCAGCATGCTCCACAAGCTCGACCAGTTGGCCGAGCGACTCGACGAAGTCAGCGCCCTGCTCGCCAGCGAAAAGGCGGCGTCGGACATGGACCAGTACCGCCGGCTGTCGCGCGAGCATGCCGAGCTGTCGCCGGTGGCCGAGCAGTACGGCCAGTATCGCCAGGCGCAGGAAGACCTGGCCACCGCGCAGGCGCTGCTGGATGACCCCGAGATGAAAGACTTCGCGGCCGACGAGATCGGCGCCGCGCGCGCCCGGCTGGAGACGCTGGAAACGTCGCTGCAGACGCTGCTGCTGCCCAAAGACCCCAACGACGACCGCAACCTGCTGCTGGAAATCCGCGCCGGCACCGGCGGCGAGGAAAGCGCGCTGTTCGCGGCCGACCTGCTGCGCATGTACACGCGCTATGCGGAACGCCAGCGCTGGCAGGTGGAAATCATGAGCGAATCGGGCTCGGACCTGGGCGGCTACAAGGAGGTGATCGTCCGCATTGCCGGCGCCGCGGCGTTCTCGAAGCTCAAGTTCGAATCGGGCGGCCACCGCGTGCAGCGCGTGCCGGCCACCGAGGCGCAGGGTCGCATCCATACGTCGGCCTGCACCGTGGCCGTGATGCCCGAGGCCGACGAGGTGGGCGAGGTGGAGATCAATCCGTCGGACCTGCGCGTCGACACCTTCCGCGCGTCCGGTGCCGGCGGGCAGCACGTCAACAAGACCGATTCGGCCGTGCGCCTGACCCACCTGCCGACCGGCATCGTCGTCGAATGCCAGGACGACCGCAGCCAGCATCGCAACAAGGAAAAGGCCATGAAGGTGCTGGCCGCGCGGATCAAGGACGGGCAGCTTCGCGCGGCGCAGGCCAAGGAGGCCAGCACGCGGCGCAACCTGATCGGCTCGGGCGACCGCAGCGACCGCATCCGCACGTACAACTTCCCGCAGGGCCGCGTGACCGACCATCGCATCAACCTGACGCTGTACAAGATCGACATGATCATGGACGGCGATCTCGACGAACTGGTGTCGACGCTGGCCGCCGAGCACCAGGCCGACCAGCTTGCCGCGCTGGGCGACGAGGGCTGAACGGGCGACTTTGTAACCGAGGTAAATGCTTGAAACAGCACTGGCCTGCCATGACGCGCTGTCTATAATCGATTTCGACCAGACCACCCCGATACGTCACTTTCCGGTGTCGGACGCCCGGGGGCCTCGAAGTCTGGATTGGATGTCCACTCCTCCAACAGACACTAAGGATGAAATCATGAACAAGCTGCTCGCCGTGCTGATGCTCACCGCCGCCATTTCCGTCGCCGCCTGCGGCAAGAAGGAAGAGGCTCCGCAAACCAATGCCGACAGCGCGATGCAAAGCGCCGCCGAATCGGCCAAGGCCGCCGCCAGCGACGCCGCTGCCGCCGCCGCGAATGCCGCCGACGCCGCCAAGGCCGCCGCCAGCGGTGTCGCCTCGGACGTCTCGGCCGCCGCCGAGAAGGCCCGCATCGACGCCGGCAACGCCATGGCCAACGCCAAGGAAGCGACCAAGGACGCCGTCAACACCACGGCCGACAAGGCCAAGGACGCCGTCAACAAGTAATCGCTCGCGCGCCAGCGCCGGCCGCTGAAAACGGCTTACACTGGCGCCTGAATGCAGCGCCGCGCAAGAACCCCGTCTGGCTCCCGCCCGGCGGGGTTTTTTGCGAATGGCCGGAAATCCCAGACGTACCGCCAGTACCGCCGATGTCCTCGAATGCACCGGGCGACCCGCCGCCCCTCCCCTCCACTCCCACGCTGCGCGAGGCGCTGTCGCTGGCTGCGATGGCCGGCCTGCCGATGCTGGAGGGCCGCATGCTGCTGTCCCACGTCACCGGCTACACGCGCACGCAGTTGATCACGCGCGACGCAGAGCATCTCAATGACGCACAACGTGATGCATTCTCCACGCTGCTGGCGCGGCGGCTGTCGGGCGAGCCGATGGCCTACCTGCTGGGCGAGCGTGAATTCTTCGGCCGCACGTTCCGCGTGACGCCCGACGTGCTGATTCCCCGCCCCGACACCGAGGTGGCCGCCGAGGCCGCGCTGGCCCGGCTGGCCGGCGTGCCGGGGCCGCGCGTGCTGGACATGGGCACCGGTTCGGGCGTGCTGGCCGTGACCATCGCCCGCGAGCGGCCCGACGCCGAGGTCTGGGCCACCGACATCTCGCGCGGCGCGCTGATGGTGGCGCAGGACAACGCGCGCGCGCTGCAGGCCGACAACATCCGCTTCCTGGTATCCGACTGGTACCAGGGGCTGCCACCGGCGCAGCACTTCCACCTGATCGTCAGCAACCCGCCGTACATTGCCGCGGGCGATCCCCACCTGGCCGAAGGCGACCTGCGCTTCGAGCCCATCGACGCGCTGACCGACCACGAGGACGGCCTGGCGGACCTGCGCACCCTGGTGGCCGGCGCCCCGGCGCACCTGGTGCCGGGCGGCTGGCTGCTGATGGAGCACGGCTATGACCAGGGCTACGCCACACGGCACCTGCTGACGTCGGCCGGCTTTGCCGAGGTCTTTACCGCACGCGACCTGGGCGGCAACGAGCGGTGCAGCGGCGGGCGGCTGCCGGCCTGAGTCGCACCCTGATGCCGAGGCGCGATTCCGGTAAAATCCGCCCATCCCCATGCAACCGGAACGTTTTCATCATGAGTGACGTACAACAGAAGATCGACCAGATCGTGAAGGGCAGCCCCGTGGTGCTGTTCATGAAGGGCACCGCGCAGTTCCCGATGTGCGGTTTCTCGGGCCGCGCGATCCAGATCCTGAAGGCCTGCGGCGTCGACACGCCGACCACGGTCAACGTGCTTGAGGACGAGGGCATCCGCCAGGGCATCAAGGAATACGCCAACTGGCCGACGATTCCGCAGCTCTACGTGAACGGCGAGTTCATCGGCGGCTCGGACATCATGATGGAGATGTACCAGAACGGCGAACTGCAGTCGCTGCTCAAGGCCTGAACACGGCCGGACCCATCATGCCTGTGAACCAGGGCGGCGCGCCGCAACGGCTGATCGTCGCCATCACGGGCGCCACCGGCGCCATCTACGGCGTCCGGCTGCTGCAGGTGCTGCGCGACGTGGCGACGGTGGAAACCCACCTGCTGATGTCGCCCGCCGGCGTCATGAACCTGCAGCACGAACTCGACATCGGCCGCGCGGACGTGGAAGCGCTGGCCGACGTGGTGCACAACGTGCGCGACATCGGCGCGACGATTGCCAGCGGGTCGTTCCGCGCCGACGCAATGATCGTGGCGCCCTGCTCCATGCGCACGCTGGCCGCCGTGGCCCACGGCCTCTCGGACAACCTGATCACGCGCGCCGCCGATGTCACGCTCAAGGAGCGCCGCAAGCTGGTGCTGATGGTCCGCGAAACCCCGCTGAACCTGGCCCACCTGCGCAACATGACCGCCGTCACCGAGATGGGCGGCATCGTCTTCCCGCCCGTCCCGGGCTTCTACCAGAAACCGCAGACCATCGAAGAACTGGTCGACCACACGATCGGCCGCGTGCTCGACCTGGTGGACCTGCGCCACGTGGGCGAACGGCTGGCGCCGGGATGGATGGGGTTGAATGGGGATGGGAACTGAGCTTGCGCGAGCGGCAAGCAGCAAGCTCCCCTCTCCCGCGCAGCGGGAGAGGGGCCGGGGGGAGAGGGCCGGCGGCTAAACGGCGACTTGCCGCAATTTGAACCGCATCGCCCTCTCCCCCAACCCCTCTCCCGCCAGCGGGAGAGGGGAGCCAGTTTGGGGCGCGCGCTGCCCCGCGGCTCTTTGCTGCGCGCCTTGGCTCTCCCGCTCCCCCCTCACCAATGCCTGTAATACCGCCGGCCGTAGTACCCGCCGTAGTACCCGTACGCCGGCCGCACCACCACCGTGGGCGGCGGCACGTAGACCGGGGCCGGGGCCACGGCGACGGGCGCGGGGGCCACGGCGGGGCCGTATGGCGTGGGATAGACCGCGCAGCCGCCCAGCATGGCGGCGCCGGTCACGGCCAGACCCAGGACAATCGATCTCGTTCTCATTGCAGTTTCCTTGTTCGGCATTGACGCATGGCAATGCACTGTTCTTGAGAACGTTATACGGGCGGGTCTGGTAATACAGCGTCAAGGCGCTGTAACCCTTGTTACGATTCGCAACGCCTGCGTGGATGTAAGTCGGCCGGCTGCTCAGACGTCGAAACGGATGCCCTGCGCCAGCGGCAGCGTGTCGCCGTAGTTGACGGTATTGGTGGCGCGCCGCATGTAGCCCTTCCACGCATCGGAGCCCGATTCCCGCCCGCCGCCGGTGGCCTTTTCCCCGCCGAACGCGCCGCCGATCTCGGCGCCGCTGGTGCCGATGTTGACGTTGGCGATGCCGCAATCGCTGCCGGCCGCCGACAGGAACCGCTCGGCCTCGCGCAGCGATTCGGTGAAGATGCACGACGACAGCCCATGCGACGCCGCGTTGTTCAGCGCGATGGCCTCGTCCAGCGACGTGTACGGCATCAGGTAGAGGATCGGCGCGAAGGTTTCGGTCAGCATCGTGTCGTGCTGGGTGTCGGTCAGCACCAGCGCCGGCCGCACGTAGCAGGCGCGCGGAAAGCGGTCGGCCAGCAGCCGTTCGCCGCCGTGCACGACGTTGCCCTGCGCGCGGCAACTGGCCAGCGCGTTGGCCATGGCATCACCGGCGGCCGCGTCGATCAGCGGCCCGACCAGCGTGCCGTCCTGCAGCGGATCGCCCACCGGCAGCCGCGCATACACCTGCCGCAGCCGCTGCGCGACGGTCTCGATCCGGTCCGCGTGGACGAACGCGCGGCGCAGCGTGGTGCAGCGCTGGCCTGCCGTGCCGGCCGCCGCGAACGTCATCGCGCGGATCGTCAGCTCCAGGTCGGCCGACGGCGCCACGATGGCCGCGTTGTTGCCGCCCAGTTCCAGGATCGTCCGCTTGAAATGCGCGGCGCAGGCCATGCCCACCTCGCGGCCCATGCGCGTGGAGCCGGTGGCGCTGACCAGCCGCACCGACGGATGCTGGACCAGCGCCTGGCCCAGTTGCCGCCCGCCGGTCAGCACGCAGGCCAGCCCGGCAAACTGCGGCGCATGGTCGGCGATCACGCGATCGAGCAGGCCCTGCACGGCCAGCGCGCAAAGCGGGGTCTTCTCCGACGGCTTCCACACCACGCCATTGCCGCAGACCAGCGCCAGCGCGGCGTTCCACGCCCACACGGCCACCGGGAAGTTGAACGCGGAAATCACCCCGCACAGGCCGTACGGATGCCAGGTCTCGCGCATCGCATGCGACGGCCGCTCGGACGCGATGGTCAGCCCATGCAGTTGCCGCGACAGCCCCACCGCGAAGTCGCAGATGTCGATCATCTCCTGCACCTCGCCCAGCCCTTCCTGCAGGATCTTGCCGGCCTCCATCGACACCAGCCGCCCCAGCGCGGCCTTGTGCGTGCGCAGCGCCTCGCCAAGCCGGCGCACCAGCTCGCCGCGCGCCGGCGCCGGCGTCAGCGCCCAGAGGCTTTGCGCCGCGTGGGCGCGGGCGATGCGCGCGTCGGCATCGGCCGGCGAACAGACCGGCAACTGGCCGAAGACCTCGCCGTCGATGGGCGAGCGCACGGCCAGCGTGCCGGCCCCGCCCGGCGCGGCGGCGGTCCATGGCGGCGCGGCCAGGCCCAGGTCCTGCCAGCAGGCGGCGAATGTCGATGCAAAGGGTTGCGCGTTCATGCAAGCGTCTCCTGTAGCGGGTGCCGGGCGTAATGCTGGCCGAAGCGGTTGGCCAGGAAGCGGTCCAGCGGCATGGCTTCCTGCCGGACAAAGCCGGCCTGCGGCAGCACGCCGGTGGCCACGAGGTCCAGCGCGGTGCAGATGCCGGCCGCCGTGGTGAGCTGGATCGCGTTCACGTGGCCGATGCCGGCGAAGTTGTCGACGCCGCCAATCCGGGCCGAGAACGACGCCTGCGTCAGCGGCCCGCGCCGGCCCTCGCCGCGCACGCCGGGCGGATGGCCCGTGGCGCTGGCGAACACGACCACCACGTCCTGCGCGGTCACGGGAATGGCGTGCTCGAAGATCTCGCGCAGCCAGTCGCGCCGCTCGCGCAGCCGCAGGTCGTTCAGCAGCAGCTTCATCTGCGCGCAGTGGCCCGGGTAGCGGATCGACTTGTAGTCCACCTGCCGCGCGCGGCCCGCCAGCGTGTCCGGCAACGTGCCCAGGCCGCCCGATGTATTAAAGGCTTCGTACTCGACGCCGTCCAGCGCAAACGTCTCCTGCCCCTCCAGGGCGGGCAGTTCCACGCGCCGGCCGTCGACGATGGCCTCGCACGGGTTGCAGTACTCGTTGATCAGCCCCTCGGTGCTCCACGTCAGGTTGTACTTGAGCGCGTTGCTGGGATAGCGCGGCAGCGCGCCCACGCGCATGCGCAGGTCCAGCAGCTCGCCGCCGCCCTGCAGGAAGCGCTGCGCGAGGTCATGCCCCACCACGCCGATGAACCCCGGCGCCAGCCCGCACTGCGGCATCAGCACCGACCGCGCGTTGGCCGCCAGCGCGCGGATGGCGTGGGTGGCCGCCACGTCCTCGGTCAGGTCGAAGTAGTGCACGCCCAGCCGCGCGGCCACCGTCGCCACGTGGATGGCCGCGTGGAACGGCAGCGCGTTGAGCACCGCGTCGGCGCCCGCCAGCAGCGCGGCGCAGGTGCCCGGCTCGGTCGGATCGCCCGCGCGCACCGCGATGCCGCGCGGCAGGCCGTCCAGCCGGTGGGCGTCATGGTCGACCAGGCAGACGCGGTAGTCGCCGGTGTCGGCCAGCATCGTGGCGATGACGCGGCCGATCTTGCCGGCGCCGAGCACGACGACCGAAAGCGGGCGCGGGGCGAGGGTCAGGTCGCGCACGGCGGCGGGACCCAGCGTGGATGGCTGCATGGCTGTCTCCGTCAGGAATTCGTCTGGAATGGCTTCAGTATGGGCAGCGCCGCGCACGTTTTGTAGCCACAAGATTGACGAAAGCCCGGCATAATCGGTCGCATCGACATCGTAATTTGACGAAACGTCATCGACGACCATGGCTGACCTCGACCCGACCGACCGGCATCTGCTGGCGCTGCTGCAGGCCAACGCGCGAGAGAGCGCCGCCAACCTGGCGCGCGTGCTGGGCATTGCGCGCACCACCGTGGTGGCACGCATCGCACGGCTGGAGCGGACCGGCGTGGTGGCCGGCTACGGGGTGCGGCTGGGCAGCCAGATGGAGGACCACGCGATCCTGGCGTTCTGCGGGCTGTCGGTGCAGCCCAAGGCCGCGCCGGCCGTGGTCAAGGCGCTGCAGCGGCTGCCCGAGGTGGAGGAACTGAATTCGGTGAGTGGCCCGGTGGACTACATGGCCGTGATCCGCTGCGACACGCACGCGCGGCTGGACAAGCTGCTCGACGAAATCGGCATGCTCGATGGGGTCAACCACACGACGACGTCGATCGTGCTGGCACGCAAGATCGACCGCCGCCGCGCGGCTGGCTGAGGCGAAGGGGGCGGCGGCTTACCAGCTACCGGGATTGACGGGCTTGGGCGGCGCCTTCTTGTCGGCGGCCTTCTCGGCTTTTTCCGACTTGGCGCCCTTGGCCGCCGCGCCGGACGCAGGCGGCGCCAGCGACTTCGCCACCTCGGCGTCGCGATTGGCCATCAGCGCGCGCGCCTGCGGCAGCAGCAGTTCGATGGTGCCTTCGGACGGGTCCTCGGGAATCGCGTACAGCTCGACGGTCAGCGGCTTGCGCAGCCAGCCCGCGTGGATCGTGCGGACGGCCTTGCCGGCCTTGTCCTTCATGTCGGCCATTTCCTGGCGGAACGGCTTGCCGTAGCGCGCGTTCAGCGCCTGCGCGGCGGCGTCCTGCGAGCGGAAGCCGTCGGTCGGCACGATCAGGCCCACCAGCGCGTTGCCGTCAACCAGCGCCACGAGGCGCGGGCCGTCCATGAACGCGGGGCGCACGTCGCGCGGCACGCCCACCTGGCGCATCACGCCGTCGCCGCGCAGTTCCACGCAGTAGGCGGTCACGTCCTTGCCGTCGGGCGTCCGGTGGTCGGCGCAGTCGGGCAGCGCTGGCAGCGGGCTGCCGATCTCCAGCGTGTCGAGCATCGTCGAGAACCGGTCCTTGCCTTCTAGGTTCGGCGTGGCGGCGGGGGCCGGCGCCGGCTGGGCGGGTGCCGCGGCGGGCTTGGCCGACGGCGCGGCATGGGCGACGGACGTCGCCAGCAGGGCGGCGGCAGCCAGCCCGGCGAGAGCAAATCTCAAAACACACTCCTGGAAAACGGCTCCGCGTTGGAGCCCGCTCGGGACCGGGGGTTCCTGCCGGGCGGCTCGGTCATCACCGGAGTGATGCCGGGCCGACAGGGCCGGTCAGAGCAGATGCTTCACGGCCTGGAAGCATACCAGTGCCGCGCCGATCAGCACCGCCCAGAGGATCAGCCGCGGTACCGGGCTGGGCGGCAACTGCCGCGACGGGGTGCGCCGCGCCACCGGCGCGCGCAGGCGCGATTCGGTCTGCAGGCCGCGCGTATGCCAGATCGCGGTGTCGGCGCTGAGGCTGCCATCCCACGGCGCCGCCGGCCGTTCGGCACGATGCGGCGCCGGGCGCGACGGATGGTTCTGGGACGTACGTTGAGACGGTTGTGGGCGCGAGCCGCCCGGTCGTTGCGTGGCCATGTCCTGCTCCCCCGAAAAGCACTGCCAGTTCGCCCGGCGCGTCGCTGTGCCGCCGGTACACAGGCACGCCGATCGATCTGCCGCGATCGGTCCGTGCGCGGCACATGGTAGAGCATCGCCCAAGTGCCCGCCACGGGACTTTTGCTGCCAAACCCACACTTCGGCCCGTGGCGCGGACAGGACTTTGTAACTGGCTGTAACGCCGGCCGGCCGCGGTCGCTACGCCGCCGCCTTGCGGCCGATCGCCATCGCCTCGCGCCGGAACGCGTGGCCCATGTGGTGGTAGAACGGGTGCGGGTTGAACTGGCGCGACAGGAACGACGCCAGCAGCGACGCCGCCAGCAGGTAGATCGTCAGGTCCTGGGTGCGGGTCATCTCCATGACGATGACGCTGGCGGTGATCGGCGCTTGCGTGGCGGCGGCCAGGAACGCCGCCATCGACACCAGCGCCAGCACGCGCGGCTCGGCCATGCCGATGTGCAGCACGTGCGTGACGACGTCTGCCACGTTGGCGCCGATGCCCGCCCCGATGGCCAGCGACGGCGTGAAGATCCCGCCCGGGATACCCGCGAAGTACGACACCACCGTGGCCACGAACTTGGCCAGCCCGAACCACAGCGTGCCGTGCGGCTCGCCGTTGATGAGCCCCGACGCCTGCTCGTAGCCGGTGCCGAACGTGGCGCCGGCCGTCGCCCAGCCCAGCACGGCCACCACCAGCCCGCAGCAGAACGCCACCCAGACCGGATGCGCCGACGTCCAGCCGCGCCACGCCGACGGCACCAGCCCCGGCACGCCGCGGATCAGCAGCTTGGCGAACAGACCGCCCAGCACGCCGTTGACCACGGCGCAGAGCATGACCGGGCCCCAGGCGTCGTGCAGCACCAGCATCGGCACCTTGACGCTGAAGTACGGGTTGTTGCCAAGCACCGCCAGCGACAGGAAGCCGGCCGTCAGCACGCCCGACAGCACCAGCCTGTCCCACCGCACGGCCGTGCCCCGGCCCAGTTCCTCGATGGCGAAAACCACGCCCGCCAGCGGCGTGTTGAACGCCGCCGCCAGCCCGCCGGCGGCCCCGGCCGCGATCAGCGCGTTGGGATGAAAGCCGATGCGGAAGCGCAGCTTCTGCTGGCACCACTGGCCCCAGGCCAGCATCGCGGCGGCCCCCACCTGCACCGACGGCCCCTCCCGACCCACCGACGCACCGGCCAGCAGCGCGCCCGTGGTCAGCAGCACCTTCCACATCGACTGCCGGAACGACACCAGCACGGTCTGCGCGGTACCGGCCGGCGGCAGCGTCACCGCCGCGATCACCTGCGGGATGCCGCTGCCACGCGCCTGCGGCGCGAGCCGGATCGTCATCCAGCGCAGCCCGGCCAGCCCGAACGGCAGCATCACGAACGCCAGCCACGGCGTGGCGCTGGTGAGCTGCGTGTTCCAGCGCAGCGCCACCTCGGCGATATAGGCGAACACGATCGAGAACAGCGCCACGCAGCCGGCGCCGCACATGAACGCGGCGTAGCGCATGGACGTGCGCGAGATGCGGCCGACCTGCCGGCTCTTGCGATGCGCGGTGCGGCGCGCGCGCAGTTGCAGCGCGCGCAATCTGTCACGGCGTGATGCAACGTCGGCGGCTGACGGGGCTGTGGCGGAAGCGTCGGGATTGCCGTCCGGCGGCCGGGCATCGGCGGCCGAAGGCGGGCGGGAGGACTGGCTGGATTCGGGCGGCTCGACAGGATCGGTCATGGCGTCGATGCGGTAGGCATGCGGGGGCGTGCGGGGCGTGAAACAAAACGCCCTCCACTATACGCCCGGCCCACGCTGCATTGTGCGGCCCGGGGCCCGGCCATCGGCCCCCGAGGCGGCGTCAGACGCGGCGCTGCCGGCCGGCCCAGTGGCGGTCCCGCAGCCGGCGCTTGGCCAGCTTGCCGGTCTCGTCGCGCGGCAACTGGTCGACGATCTCGATGGTGCGCGGCACCTTGAAGCCGGACAGCCGCGCGCGCAGCCAGTCGACCAGCGCCGCCGGCTCCACGACCGCGCCGGCCACGGGCTGCACCACGCCGTGCAGGCGCTCGCCGTACTCGTCGTCGGGCACGCCGAACACCACGCAGTCGGCCACGCCGGGGTGGCCAGCCAGCACGTGCTCGATC